>NZ_JBXPBP010000003.1:0-291762 GCF_056924295.1 Enterococcus sp. LJL128
GACTGGTTCAAGCATTTCCAGTATGAAGGGAAATATTACTCTGTTATTAGTAAAATTAATAATAATCGCTATATACCAATGGATAAAGTTCGTTTTGTGATGGATTATAATGTGTTAAAACGTCAGATTGGAGAATATGAGTTTAGAACGTGGGCATTGACGGAAGAAGAAATGAAGCATCCGGAAATTAAGGATATTCCAGAATTGTCAGTAGGAGAAACAATCAATCTTTCAGAATATACTAAGGTATTCAACGGTCTAGTGAGCAAGCCGGAATATAGTGTAACTGGAGACGCTGAAATCTCAGCAGATGGTATCCTGACAGCGAAAAGCATGAACAACAAAGTGAAGCTGACTGTGACAGACCCAGTGACACGTCTTAGCTCAACACATGAATTTACGATTAAGGATGACCATGGGAATACTACCGATACGGCAACCAAAATCAATTTAAATGAAACAATAAAAGCACGTATTGATTATACTTTCGATAATGATGTTTTTGAAATTTCAGAGGCGGAGAAGCTAAACGCAGTAATTATAGAATCGCCGACAGGTACACCTTGGAGTGTGCTGCCAACAGTAAATGGTGTGCAGACAAGTGACTGGTTCAAGCATTTCCAGTATGAAGGGAAATATTACTCTGTTATTAGTAAAATTAATAATAATCGCTATATACCAATGGATAAAGTTCGTTTTGTGATGGATTATAATGTGTTAAAACGTCAGATTGGAGAATATGAGTTTAGAACGTGGGCATTGACGGAAGAAGAAATGAAGCATCCGGAAATTAAGGATATTCCAGAATTGTCAGTAGGAGAAACAATCAATCTTTCAGAATATACTAAGGTATTCAACGGTCTAGTGAGCAAGCCGGAATATAGTGTAACTGGAGACGCTGAAATCTCAGCAGATGGTATCCTGACAGCGAAAAGCATGAACAACAAAGTGAAGCTGACTGTGACAGACCCAGTGACACGTCTTAGCTCAACACATGAATTTACGATTAAGGATGACCATGGGAATACTACCGATACGGCAACCAAAATCAATTTAAATGAAACAATAAAAGCACGTATTGATTATACTTTTGATAATGATGTTTTTGAAATTTCAGAGGCGGAGAAGCTGCGTACAGTTGTGATAGTATCGCCTAATAAGAATATTAGCGGCTCTTATCCAATGGTGAACGGAATAGAAAAAAGTGTTCAATTTACGTTCTTTGAAAATGAAGGACTGCATTATTCTGTTGTGAATAGTATCAAAAATAATAAATATGAGTTAATGGACAAAGCTCGCTTTATGATTAACTACAATATTTTAAACCGGCAGCTTGGTGAATACGAGTTTACAACATACTCTTTGACAGAAGAACAGATGAGGTATCCTGAAGTAAACGATATTCCTAATTTATCTGCAGGAGAAACCATTGATTTGACTGAGTATGTCAAAGTATTCAATGGATTTGTAGCCACTCCAAGATATTTTGTTTCAGGAAATATTTCCGGAAATGCGGAAGTTTCAGCAGATGGCATACTAACTGCTAAAAAAAGCGGAAGCTCAGTTACCTTAACAGTTACAGATCCAATCACTCGATTAGCAACGGTTAAAACATTTAGAATTCTATAAAAATGAAATAAAAAAACCAGTATTGAGCGTTTTACATCCTCAATACTGGTTTTTTTTAGAAGATTACAGCCTTAAGGCATTTTTCCTTCACTATCTTTTTTTTCCTGAATTCTTTTTCGTAGCTCTTCCAGTTCTTTTTCTTTTTTCTCCAGCTCTGCCAGATCCTCTTCAATTTGCCGTTCTTTTTCAACGGGTTTGGCTCGAATCAGAAAATTGATGGAGATGGCAACAAAGGTTCCAATAAATGTATCCAATACCCGCTCAAAGGCATAGTACATAGACTCACCCTGAGGTACACTTAATGCAATCATGAGCATAGTAGCAATGGCGGAAATAATCCCCGAATTGTTGCCCATACCGTCGGATAAAACAATCACAAGAATGACTAAAAAAGGTAAAAAGAACAGTTCTACGAGAAAATCATTTGAAAAATGCTGCTGCACAACGAAATATAGTAAAGCTAGTCCGCCGCCCAAAGAATTTCCAATCACTCGGGATTTACCAAAAGAAAGACTAGTAGTTAAATCCTGACGTAGTGAAAAAACGGCCGCCAGCGCTGCAATCATCGGGGCACCCCGGTCAAATAGTTTGAATAATAAAATACAGACCATAACGGCCAAAGCACTTTTTAATGTCCGCATACCTAAACGGAATGGACCAATTACCATGTTTTTTCTCTCCTAAAAAAGATTTTACTATTTCATCATAACCGAAATAGAGGTAAAATTACTAGTATTGAAGCAAAGATTATCAATTTTATAAGGAGATTGAGTATGAAGATAGGATTACGAACGATAAAAACTGCAGTAAGTGCAGCGCTCTCCATGATTTTGGCTTCAGCTCTTGGTTTATTAAATCCAGCATCCGCCGGTATTATTTCAGTGTTAAGTGTAACGCCAACGAAAAAAACATCTTTATTAACAGGAATTTACCGGCTGTTTTCATTAGCACTGGCAACGGCTGTCGCTTTTATCTGTTTTCAGATTTTGGGCTTTACACCATGGGGCTTTGGTGTCTACCTACTGTTGTTTATCCCAGTGGCAGTTGCCTTAAAGCTTTCTGACGGTATTGTTGTCAGCTCTGTGTTAGTGACTCATTATCTGATTGAAAAGCAAATGTCCTGGGAATTGATTGGCAATGAATTTATGCTGATGATCATTGGTGTTGGAATGGCACTGCTTTTGAATATGTATATGCCGGATGTGGAGAAACGTTTAAAGGAAGACCAGGAAATTATTGAAGCAGTTTTTAGAAAGATTCTACAGGATATGGCTTTTTACCTTAACGAAACGAAAAAAGAACGCTCTTTGTTTGATCGCTGTAATCAGTTAAAGTCATTGATTAAAGAGGGACAGGATTGGGCGAAGAATCATGCAGAAAATCAATTACTGTCTAAGGATAATTACTATTTGGACTACTTCACGATGAGAAAGATGCAAAGTGTAATTTTGAAGGATATGCTCAAGCTATTGGAAAAAGTCAAAGTAGAAGCAGAGCAAGTGAAGAGTATTAAAGAACTGCTGGCATATACTTCGCTGACTTTTGCTGAGGATAATGATGGTCGTCAGATTCTGGATCAAATTGCAGGAGTCTATGAGACTTATCGGGAAAAGCCTCTACCTAAAACGAGGGAAGAGTTTGAAAATCGGGCACAGCTTTTTCAATTTCTTCAGCTTTTTCAGTCATTTATTGAAATTAAAGAAGAATTTGTCAAAGAACATCTAAGACAGGGGCAAGAGGAGGGATAGAATGCAGGAGCTAAAACGGCCAGTTCTTACTGGCGACTTGATGAGAGATGTTACTGCATATCTCGGAGAGACGTTCAAAGATACTGCCCGGCATTCAATAGAAGTGGCTGCTTGCGCACGTGAGCTAGCAGCAAAATTCAAAGAAGATCCTGCAGCAGCTGAAGCTGCTGGACTGCTTCATGATATCAGTGTAGTCATACCCAACAAGGAAAAGTTGATGCGTGCGGAGGAATGGGGCATCGATATCTGCAAAGAGGAGGAGCTGCTGCCTATGATCAGTCATCAAAAGCTGTCACGCTATATGGCGGCTGAGTTTTTTGGAGTTAAGGATGAAAATGTCTTATCGGCTATTGAATGCCATACAACACTTAAAAATCATGCGAATAAAATGGAGCAGGTAGTTTTCGTTGCAGATAAGATAAAATGGGATCAGGCTGGAGAACCGCCATATCTTGACAGCCTGCAGGAATCACTGGAAGAGTCGCTGGAGGCAGCTTCTTTAACCTATATAAACTACCTCATGGTACACGATATTATTGTTGTTCATCCATGGCTGAAAGCGGCGCAAGAGTGGCTTGAATATAGCAGATAGATCACAGCTGTGGCAATAATCTGATAGTTGGTATGATCAATTAAGGAGGAACAGTTTTATTATGGCAGAATATGAAAAGGATTTCATGTTGCGGCAGGCAAGACAATTCGCGGATTTATTGGGGAGCTTTATGGACAAAGAAGCAGTAGATGGTACCGTTAGGCTGGACGAAGAACAGGTGAAAAAGCTTCAGGATGAGTATCAGAAAAAACTATCCAATAGTGAACAATCAGAAAGATAAATGAATAATTTCTAGAATGAGTGGGACGAAGAGTATATCCTACTCATTTTTTCTTTGAAATATTTTGATTAGATATGTATGCATTTTAAGATTAATTAATCATTTCTTTACATATTTAAAGTTAAAAACACCAAAAAAACTATATAACTTTTTTGGTGTTTTAAAAAGCAATTCAATGTTTTTATAAAATAGGAAAGAATTATTGACAGGTTCGTTAGGTTTGTTGGTACCTGGGACAATTGGGTTAAAGGGCGCAGGATATTTAGAGATTCCTGTTCATGAATATTATGAAGATGAGAATGGATGATGTCTCAAGCTCATTTAGGTCTTTCTTATTCAGTTCGCCATTGCTGCTGCATCTGGTCTAGTATATCAATTACATCTATAGTCAGGAATAAAGAACGGTTGGGCAGTTTGCCTTCAATTATTTTAATCATATTATCTGCTTCATAGTTTAGCGCCTGAAGACTGTCTCCTGAAACAATAGACTCCTTTGTTCCATCATTGAAATGAATTTGTGCTTGATCAGCGCGAGGATATTCTTCCACTGTGATGTAGGCATTTTCGAAGGAAACGATTCCTGTTTTGGGCGCTTTTGATTGAAAGCTTAATGTCACAGCGGCCATCTCCTGTTTGTCATTTTGTAAAATCGTGACAGATTGCTCATCTACTCCTGTTGAGAAAGGAATCATTGATGAAGCTGCCACCTTCGGCTGTTCAGTAAAAAACCAACGGGCAAAGGAAACTGCGTAGGTTCCTATATCTAATAAAGCTCCCCCAGCTAATTCAGGGTTAAAGAAGCGATTATTAGGATTCGGATCTTTATAGCTGCCAAAAGGTGCTTGTATCATTTTGAGCTTTCCTAAGCGCCCGGTATCAGCGATTCGTTTTAGTTCAGTGTATAAAGGCATGTTGAAAATAGTCATTGCTTCAGCTAGAATTAATTGCTTTTCTTCAGCTAATTTTAAGGCAGCTTTTAATTCCTCGCTATTCATGGTGATTGCTTTTTCACAAAGCACGTGTTTGCCGGCTTCCAAGGCTTGCAGAATATGCTGAATATGCTGTTTGTTTGGCACAGCGATATAAATAATATCAATGGTATTATCAGCAAGCAACTCTTCATAGGAGCCATAATGAGCAGGTATATTGTATTTTTGAGCAAATTCTTCAGCTTTATTTATTGTACGGGAAGCTACAGCAGCTAATTGGCTGTTTTTTTGTTGGAACCCCGCTGCAAACTGATGGGCGATTTCTCCCAGTCCGATAATTCCCCAGTTGTAGTTTGTCAAATCTGTATCCTCCTAAAGGTTCTTTTCAGTTTATTATACTAAAAAAAGTAATAAAAAGAGAAAAAAACAACTTAAAATGAAGAAAGTCACGTCTTTTTAAACAGAAATGAGTGCTTTTTTTGGTTATTTTAAGTAGAATAGAAAGAGGAGGCGATTGGTATGCACCAAGTATATATAGATATTATTGTCAGTGCAGTAATGGAACAATATTCTTCAGAGGAGCAATTCTATTCTGAACAGCTTAATATTGATCAAGAACAATGGGAAAGCTGGAAAAATGGCAGAGGAAATCTGCCGAGTGAAGATATGCAGAAAGTAAAGAACTTGTTTACAGATTATGAATGGATGCTGACGCAAAAAATTATGCGGCAGACAGTCCTATTTCCGGAAAAGAGAAATATCGCAGTGGCTGAGTACAAGCGGATGAAAACCTCTATTGCCAGAAAATGGCTGAAAAGCGAGGTTGGCAGAGCCGAACTTTTACCGTTAACAGGAACCGTACAAGAAGATGAAGGCTTTATCAACTTGAAGGTATCCATTTCTTATGGAGAGTGGGGGTTTGATGATATCGTTACCTTCCGACTTCCAGCAAAACTGCAGCCTCAGCTGGAAGGCTCAAAGGTTGAGCTGCTGGACTGGATGGATGAAAACCTGGTTGAAACTTATGTTACAGAGTAAGCTGGATTTGATTCTGTATTGGTAATTTGTTATAATGTGCTGATTTCCATGTGGTAGTGATGGGTTGATTTTCAAAAAAATTAACCAAAAGACAAAGTAAATTAAAAGTAGGGATTTTATGAAAGTAAAAAGGCGTAAGAATAAAAGGTTTCCCGTGTTATTGTTAGGGTTGCTGTTGATTGCCGGATTTTTCTCGTTTCGTTTTTTAACAGGAAATACGGTTAAAGAAGCGGTAAAAACACAGGATAACAAAGCTGTGTCTCAGGAAGATTTTATTGAAAGAATTCGGCCTCATGCAGAGGAGCTTCAGGCTGCTTATGGCGTACTGCCAAGTATAATTATTGGTCAGGGAATTTTGGAGTCGAACTGGGGACAGAGTACTCTTGCTTCTGAATATAACAATCTTTTCGGAATCAAGGCTTACGGCGACCAGAAAAAAGTGAATTTGGAAACAAAAGAGTACATAAACGAATTATGGGTTACGATTCAAGGTGATTTCAGAGTATACGATACTTGGGAGGAATCAATGGATGATCATACACGTCTTTTTGTGGATGGTGTAACGTGGGATCCAAGATTATATGAAAATGTTCTTTTAGCTAATGATTATAAGGAAGCAGCTAATGCTCTTCAAGCAGCGGGCTATGCGACAGATCCGGACTATGCTGAAAAAGTTATCCATGTAATCGAGACTTATAAGCTTTACAAATATGACCACTAATCGGTGAAGGGGAGAGAGTATGGACCAGGAATGGATACCGGAAATTACGACATTATTAAAACAGGATATTATTAAAGTGCCGGAAATTATCAATCAAGCAAGCGGCATTAAAATATTTGGTAAAAGAATTCGCTCGATTATTTTTACAACAGATATAGCAATTATTCGGAATACTAATGCAGATGCGGTTATTGCAGTATACCCGTTCACTCCACATCCGGCAATCACTAAAAGTATTATTGAGGCTGCTGATATTCCTGTGTTTTCTGGTGTTGGCGGCGGTCTGACTCAAGGGGCTCGTTCAGTGTATATGAGTTTGTTTGCAGAGGCACAAGGTTCAATTGGGGTAGTTCTGAATGGACCAACACCAATTGAAACCATTGAAAGTGTATGCGGCGTAGTTGATATTCCCGTTGTAAGTACGGTGACCTCCCGTTATACACCAATGGATGATAAGCTGGAGGCTGGTGTATCCCTGATTAATATCAGTGCTGGTAAAGAGACAGCTGAAACAGTCCGCTATTTCCGAAAGAAATATCCAGAACTGGGAATCATTGCTACCGGTGGCCCGACGGAAGAATCAATTCAGGAAACAATCGAAGCTGGAGCCAATGCAATTACCTATACCCCGCCATCCAATGGTGAGCTGTTCAGTAAGAAAATGGCAAAGTATCGAAAGCAGGAACAGGAAGCAGATAACAATTAATTGATTTATGAAATACCGTTTATTTGGTTTTAAGGGCTGGAGATACAATATTGTTCCAGCTTTTTTTGTTGAAAGATAATACAAAATGACAGATAGATGAGGGACTTTTATCATTTTAAGTAAATTGATTTTTACCGAGAAGTATTAGCATTTGGTATCCGTACCATTGACAATGCCCTGAATCGTTATTTTATGAGAAAATTCTAAGCTTAGTTTTGGTTATAGTTTCTTGCTTTTTAAAGGATTTAGTGGATAATAGAAATTATCATATTTTGAACTTATATATGGTCATGATAAGGATGACCGTCTCTACCTGGCACCGTAAATGCCGGACTATAGGTGAAAAAGCGTGTTCGATTTGAACCTCTTTTTTGCTTTGCAAAAAGGAGGTTTTTTAGTACTGGGGAGGAGAACGACACAATGAAAGAATTAGTAGAAAGAATAAAAAAAGACGGTCAAGTACTAGGTGATGGTGTATTAAAGGTTGACAGCTTTGTTACCCATCAGGTTGATCCGGATTTAATGGAGCAAATAGGTAAACGTTTTGCGGAGGTTTTTGCCGAACAGGGAATTACAAAAGTTGTGACAATTGAAGCGTCAGGAATCGCACCGGCTCTTTATGCGGCACAAGCGCTAAAGGTTCCGATGATTTTTGCCCGTAAAGCAAAGAGCTTAACTATGGATGAAGAATTACTCACTGCATCAGTCTATTCCTTTACCAAACAAGTAACCAGTCAGGTTTCTATTTCTAAAAAGTTCTTAAAGGAAGGCGATAAGGTTCTAATTATTGATGATTTTCTGGCAAATGGTCAGGCTGCTAAAGGATTGGTAGAACTATGCCGGCAAGCTGGAGCTGAGGTATTAGGAATTGGAATTATTATTGAAAAGTCTTTTCAGGATGGTCGAACTCTTTTAGAGGATATGGGGCTAAAAGTCGTTTCTCTAGCTCGTATTGCGTCATTAAAAAATCAAACAGTTGAATTTCTTCAGGAGGATGCCTAAGAATGAAAGAACAGAATATGACGAGTGCAGAAGCTGCTCATGAAACGTCCACTGCGAAAAGTGCAGTGCTTGGTCTTCAGCATTTGCTGGCAATGTATGCGGGAGCAGTTGCAGTTCCTTTATTAATTGGTACTGGTTTGAACTTTAATGCGGAGCAGATGACCTATTTGATTTCTATCGATATTTTTATGTGCGGCATCGCTACACTGCTTCAGCTGACAGTAAATAAATTTTTTGGAATTGGTCTGCCAGTTGTTTTGGGCTGTGCGATTCAGGCCGTTGCTCCGCTGATTATGATTGGAACTGACAAAGGCGTTGGAGCAATGTATGGTTCGATTATTGCCGCAGGAATTTTTATTGTATTAATATCCGGCATCTTTTCAAAAATTAAAGTTCTGTTTCCTTCACTGGTAACTGGAACAGTAATAACTGTCATTGGATTGACCCTAATTCCTGTTGCGATAGAGAAAATGGGTGGAGGATTAGCAAGTGCTCCTACATTTGGTTCTGCCAACAATTTACTACTGGCTTTCGTAACCATTGGACTTATTATTATTATACAAGTGTGGGGTAGAGGGTTTATCCGGTCGATTTCAGTACTAGTAGGTTTAGCTGGTGGAACAGCTCTCGCAGCATTTTTAGGAATGGTAGATGTTGAGCCAATTGTTTCTGCAACCTGGTTTCACTTTCCGCAGCCGTTTTACTTTGGTACGCCGACGTTTGATCCTTCTTCTATTTTATTGATGATTATTATTTCCATTGTTAGTTTAGTAGAATCGACGGGTGTCTATTTTGCTTTAGGCGATATTACAGGAAAACCGGTGGGAGAAGAAGAATTGAAAAAGGGCTATCGAGCAGAAGGATTAGCTGTGATTTTAGGAGGGATTTTCAATACCTTTCCTTATACAGGGTTTTCCCAAAATGTTGGTTTAGTTCAGTTATCAGGAATTAAAAACCGCAAGCCTATTTATTTTTCGGCATTATTTTTGATTATTTTGGGATTACTTCCTAAAATTGGGGCAGCAGCTCAGATTATCCCAGAACCTGTTTTGGGCGGTGGAATGCTTGTAATGTTCGGGATGGTCGCTGTACAGGGAATGCGGATGTTATCCAAGGTTAATTTTGAAAACGATAAGAATTTATTGATTATTGCTGTATCTATCGGTTTTGGCTTGGGCTTTAATATGATGCCGGAGCTATTTGCTAAAATGCCTGAAACAATAAAGATGTTTACAGGAAATGGGATTGTCATGAGCAGTGTTACGGCTATTGTTCTAAATCTTCTATTTAATGGAGTGAAACCAGAGCTGTTAGATAAATAGAAATAGTAATCAACCAATGAGAGAAAGCAAGAGCCAGCAAAAATCTAACAAACGATTTTTGTTGGTTTTTATTTTTAAACAGCGGTTTTGTAGCTTGGAATCTTCAATTTTAGATATACAGAATAGAGTCGCTAAATAGTCTTGATTAAACACGAACAATATAGTTGTTTTTTTGTTTATTATTCGATATTCCTTTGACAGTAATTGTGGGTGTTGCTAAAATAGAAAAGAGAAAAGGTGAAGAAAGGAATATGTCATGTCAATAAAAGTTGCTGTAATTATGGGGAGTACCTCCGATTGGGAAACAATGAAGCTGGCTTGCGAGATACTTGAAGAATTTCAGATTTCTTATGAAAAAAAAGTTGTTTCTGCTCACCGCACGCCGGACTATATGTTTGAATTTGCAGAATCTGCCAGAGAACGGGGAATCAAAGTAATCATTGCCGGGGCTGGTGGTGCGGCGCACTTGCCTGGGATGGTGGCGGCTAAAACCACGCTGCCGGTAATTGGCGTTCCAGTTCAGTCACGAGCACTTAATGGACTGGACTCCCTTTTGTCCATTGTTCAAATGCCTGGAGGGATTCCGGTTGCGACAACAGCGATTGGAAAAGCTGGGGCAACTAACGCTGGACTACTTGCAGTTCAGATGCTTTCCATGTATGATTTAGAGATAGCGGAAAAATTAGAAAAACGACGCGAATCTCTTGCACAGATCGTGATGGAAAGTAGTGATGACCTTGAATAATCCTGTATTACCAGGACAGATGATCGGAATAGTCGGCGGTGGACAATTAGGGAAAATGATGGCTTTGAGTGCCAAAGAAATGGGCTTTCGTATCGCCGTACTTGATCCTAATGTAGACTGCCCGGCGGCCCAAGTAGCTGACTGGCATTTGCTGGCAGCCTATAATGATTTAGATGCATTAAATGAACTGGCCAATAGATCACAGGTTGTGACTTATGAATTTGAAAATGTAGATGTAGATAGTCTTGTCCAAATTCAGGATTTAGTGAGTATTCCTCAAGGAACAGATTTGTTGGCGATTACTCAGGACCGTTTACTGGAGAAAGGCTTTTTGGAGTCCAATAATATAGTGATTGCTCCTTATGCAACGATTGTCAGTCCTACTGATATTCAGGATGCTATTGACGGTATTGGTTATCCTTGCGTACTGAAGACCACTAGAGGAGGATACGATGGAAAGGGTCAATACGTGCTTTACAGCCCGTCTGATTTAGCTCCGTCCATGAATCTCCTGAAAGAAGGCACCTGTGTTTTGGAAGCATGGATTCCTTTTGAAAAAGAAATTTCTGTTCTGGTGTCAGGTAATGGAAAGGGAGATATTCAGACATTTCCTGTAGTAGAAAATATTCACAGGAATAATATTCTTCATGAAACAATTGCTCCAGCGCGTGTAGATGAGGAAATCATTGAAGAGGCACAACGAATAGCTCAGGTGATTGCTGAGGAAGTTAATCTGGCAGGAACTTTGGCTGTTGAAATGTTTGTAACAAATAATGGCGGAATTTATGTAAATGAACTAGCGCCAAGACCTCATAACTCTGGTCACTATACGATTGAGGCGTGTAATTTCAGTCAGTTTGACACTCATATTCGCGGTATTTGCGGCTGGTCTATTCCTGAGATTCATCTACTTTCAGAAGCTGTGATGGTTAATATTATTGGAGAAGAAATTTATGAAACAATGGATTTTATTACTGAAAAGCCAGACTGGCATTTCCATTACTATGGAAAAGATGAAGCTAAAGCAGGAAGAAAAATGGGACACATCACCGTATTAACAGAAGATACGTTTGAAACATTGGAAGATATATATCAAACCAGCATTTGGGATTAAGAAAGGATAAAACAATGATTGATCGTTATTCAAGACCAGAAATGAGAGCTATTTGGACAGATACAAACCGATATCAGGCGTGGTTGGAAGTGGAAATTTTAGCTGATGAAGCTTGGGCAGAGCTGGGAGAGATTCCAAAGGAAGATGTCAAACTGATTAGAGAAAATGCCTCTTTTGATGTCAACAGAATTTTGGAAATTGAAGAAATGACGAGACATGATGTAGTCGCGTTTACTAGAGCTGTGTCTGAAACATTAGGCGAAGAACGCAAGTGGGTTCATTATGGTTTGACTAGTACCGATGTAGTTGATACTGCTTATGGCTACTTGCTGAAGCAGGCAAATGATATTTTACGCAAGGATTTACAGAACTTTGCTGATATTATTGGCGAAAAAGCGAAAGAGCATAAATATACGGTCATGATGGGACGCACTCATGGTGTTCATGCAGAACCTACTACGTTCGGTTTGAAACTGGCATTGTGGTATTCTGAAATGAAGCGAAACATTGAACGGTTTGAACATGCGGCTAAAGGTGTGGAAGCAGGAAAAATCAGTGGAGCAGTTGGTACGTTTGCTAACATTCCGCCTTTTGTTGAAAAATATGTTTGTGAGAAGCTGGGGATTCGTCCGCAGGAAATTTCCACACAAGTTCTGCCAAGAGATCTTCATGCTGAATATTTCTCTGCAATGGCTTTAATTGCGACAAGTATTGAAAAATTTGCCACTGAAATCCGTGGGCTGCAGAAGTCTGAAACCAGAGAAGTGGAAGAATTTTTTGCAAAGGGACAAAAAGGATCGTCTGCGATGCCTCATAAACGCAACCCAATCGGTTCAGAAAATATGAGTGGTCTGGCACGCGTTATTCGTGGTCATATGCTGACAGCTTACGAGAATGTTTCGTTGTGGCATGAACGGGATATTTCTCATTCATCTGCAGAACGAATTATTATCCCAGATACAACAATGCTTTTAAACTATATGCTGAACCGCTTTGGCAATATTGTCAAAAATCTAACTGTCTTTCCTGAGAATATGAAGCGAAATATGAATGCAACCTTCGGATTAATCTACAGCCAGCGGGTACTTTTAAAGCTGATTGATCATGGTATGACAAGAGAAGCAGCTTATGATTTAGTTCAGCCGAAGACAGCTTACGCCTGGGATAATCAAACGGACTTTCGTCCGCTTTTAGATCAGGATGAGCAAATCACTTCAGTACTGAGTAAAGAAGAGCTGGATGATGCCTTTGACTACAATTATCATTTAAAAAATGTAGACACGATATTTGAACGTGTTGGTTTATAAAATAGAAAACAGCCGAAACAGAAATTTTCTGTCTCGGCTGTTTTTAATTTTAGATTAAAGCTTCCTGATACTCAAACGGACGAACAGGTACTGCCTGCAGCTGTTCAAGTAATCGTTCAACAATGACATAGCCACATTCATGATTACCAACGGATACTTCAATACGGTAAGCATTTTTAAAGAAATGCTGTTCATGTATTTGATGAATCTTTAATTCGACATGTTGATCGTTTTCGTAGCTGAAAGAACGTTTCCTTCTTTCTGAATATTTCTTTACACCGCGCTTAATGTTCTTAAAGGTGTAGTAGGCTGTGTCTTGATTCATATCGTGTACCGTTTTTAGAGCCAGCAGATCATTGTATAAGCGTGTTTTTTCATTCTTGGCAAGAAATGCTAAAAAGTCTTCAGCAATTGCTGTATAGTCGTCTTGCATAGTTAGTCCTCCCTACAATCAAAAAAACTTTATCGATCATATTTACTGTAATGATTAACTAAAGAATACCACTGAACTATAGAAATGTAAATGCTTACCCTGACAACCAAAAGAAACTTAAGGAATCTTAAAAAGATAAATCGTGAAAAAACACGAACGATAACCTTTGTTTTTGGTTAAAACATTCATATTTTATTGACGATGGAAATTACCCTTGTTAAAATGTAAACAAGTAGGAAACGAACGATTTTTAAAGATAAAACTATTATCATTTGGAAAGGAAGTATTCTTTTGTTAGAAAAGAAAGATTTACTTTACGAGGGCAAAGCGAAAAAACTGTTTGCTACAAACCAGCCTAATCAGTTATGGGTAGAGTACCTCGATCAGGCAACAGCTTTAAATGGCGTAAGGAAAGACGAAGTACTTGGGAAAGCTGAATTAAATAATCAAATTACAGCAAAGATTTTTGAAGAGTTAGCAGAAAAAGGAATCGCTAGTCATTTTATTAAACAGCTGTCAGCCAGAGAGCAGCTCGTTGAAAAAGTTGAGATTATTCCACTGGAGGTTGTTTTTCGAAACTATGCAGCCGGCAGCTTTTCAAAGCGCTTGGCTATCCCGGAAGGTACAAAGTTAAGTTTTCCAGTTTTGGAATTTTACTATAAGAATGATGCACTGGATGATCCAATGATTAATCAAGATCACATAAAGGAGTTAAAAATTGCTGACGAACATGAAGTTATAGAAATTATGAATGCTGCCCGTCAGGTTAATTTGGCTTTAATCGAGCTATTCGATAG
This sequence comes from Enterococcus sp. LJL128, assembly GCF_056924295.1. Classification (NCBI taxonomy): domain Bacteria; kingdom Bacillati; phylum Bacillota; class Bacilli; order Lactobacillales; family Enterococcaceae; genus Enterococcus; species Enterococcus sp. LJL128. The sequence goes on from NZ_JBXPBP010000003.1 coordinate 14,325, forward strand.
GTTGAATATTCGATTAGTTGATTTCAAATTAGAATTTGGTCGCAGAACTGACGGAACGGTTTTACTAGCCGATGAGATTTCGCCAGATACGTGTCGGTTATGGGATAAGGAAACAAATGAGCATTTAGATAAGGATGTTTATCGTCGTGACTTAGGAGATATCGTTCCAGTTTATCAAGAAGTATTTTCAAGACTAAACACTAACTAATCATATAGAAGGAGTTCATCACATGTATTTTGTAAAAGTTTATGTAACGTATAAGGAATCTGTTTTAGATCCTCAAGGAGAAGCTGTAAAGGGAGCAATTCACCGTCTTGGCTATGAAGCAATTGAGGAAGTTCGAATTGGTAAGTACTTTGAAATCAAAGTAGCAAAATCAGATCAGCCGGTAGAAGAAGCCATCGAAAAGATTTGTGATAGTCTTTTAGCAAACGTTAATATGGAAACCTATCGCTATGAAATCACGGAGGAAGCGTAGCATGAAATTTGCAGTGATTGTATTTCCCGGTTCAAACTGCGATATGGATATGCTTTGGGCAGTGCAGAATATTTTGGGAGCAGAAGCTGAGTATGTGCGCCATGATGCAGAAAGCTTAGAGGGCTTTGACGGCGTTCTTTTACCAGGCGGATTTTCTTATGGGGACTATTTACGTTGTGGAGCAATCGCCCGTTTTTCAAAAATTATTGAAGAGGTTATTCGCTTTGCAGAAGAGGGCAAGCCGGTATTTGGCACCTGTAATGGGTTCCAAATATTGACAGAAGCTGGACTTTTGCCTGGAGCATTGCTTCGTAATCAGTCCCTTCATTTTGTCTGCAAAACAGTTGGTTTAAAAGTTGAAAATGCAAAAACCGCATTCACCAGCGCGTATGAACAGGATGAAATTATTCAGATTCCTGTTGCACATGGAGAAGGAAATTATTATTGTGATGAGGAAACGTTGCAGAAGTTGAAAGACAATAATCAAATCGTTTTTACTTATGCGGATGAAAATCCTAATGGCAGTGTGGAAAATATAGCTGGAATTATCAATGAAAAAGGAAATGTCCTAGGCATGATGCCTCATCCGGAAAGAGCAGTAGAAAGCTTGTTGGGCTCAGATGACGGACTGAAATTCTTTCAATCAATCATTAACAACTACGGAAAGGTAAGGAATAAAGCATGATGAAGATAAGCGAACCAACAGCTCAGGAAATCAAAGATCAGAAAATCTATGCAGGATGGGGACTGACTGATGAAGAATATCGGATGATTGAAGAAGATATTTTAGGAAGAATGCCAAATTATACTGAAACGGGATTGTTTTCAGTTATGTGGAGCGAGCATTGCTCGTATAAAAATTCAAAGCCTGTACTGAGAAAATTTCCGACTTCTGGACCACAGGTGCTTCAAGGACCTGGAGAAGGAGCCGGAATCGTAGATATTGGTGATGGTCAAGCAGTTGTGTTTAAAGCAGAAAGCCATAATCACCCATCAGCTGTGGAACCTTATGAAGGAGCGGCAACTGGGGTAGGTGGAATTATCCGTGATATTTTCAGTATGGGCGCGCGGCCGATTGCGATTTTAGATTCTCTTCGCTTTGGCGAATTGGATAATCAGCGGACAAAGTATCTTCTTGAAGAGATAGTAGCTGGAATTAGCGGTTACGGCAACTGTATTGGCATTCCTACAGTAGGAGGAGAAGTTGCATTTGACCCTTGCTACGAAGGAAATCCTCTGGTCAATGCCATGTGTGTTGGATTAATTAATCATCAGGATATTCAAAAAGGGCAGGCCAAAGGTGTCGGTAATTCAATTATGTATGTTGGAGCGAAAACAGGACGTGATGGTATTCATGGAGCGACTTTCGCCTCAGAGGAGTTTGTTGAAGGAGAAGAACAGCAGCGTTCTGCTGTTCAGGTTGGCGATCCGTTTATGGAGAAGCTTTTGTTGGAAGCTTGTTTGGAATTGATTTTAGATCATTCAGATATTTTAGTCGGTATTCAAGACATGGGAGCAGCCGGGCTGGTTTCATCAAGCTCAGAAATGGCTTCAAAAGCTGGTTCTGGTTTGAAGCTCTATTTAGATGATGTTCCTCAGCGTGAAACTGAAATGAGTCCTTATGAAATGATGCTGTCGGAGTCACAGGAGCGGATGTTAATCTGTGTTGAACAGGGACATGAATCAGAAGTAGTGGAACTGTTTAAAAAATATGATTTGGATGCCGTAACAATTGGGGAAGTAACAGATGATGGTTTGTACCGCTTGTACCATAAAGGTACAGAAGTAGCGAATTTACCTGTAGATGCATTGGCTGAGGATGCGCCGGTTTATCAAAAGGAAAAACAAGAGCCTGCAAGAATTAAAGAGTTTTCAGCAATGCCTGATTTTCAGCCAACCATTGAGGATGCTGGGAAAACATTGCTGAATCTATTACAGCAGCCGACAATCGCGTCGAAAAAAATGATTTACCAGACCTATGACTCTCAGGTACGGACAAATACAGTTGTTCAACCAGGAAGCGATGCAGCTGTTTTGCGTGTGAGAGGAACAAATAAAGCTCTTGCGATGACAACGGACTGTAATGCCCGGTATCTGTATTTGAATCCGGAAGTCGGCGGTCAGATTGCTGTAGCAGAAGCGGCTAGAAACATTGTTTGTTCTGGTGGTCAGCCATTGGCAATCACCGACTGTCTGAACTACGGTTCACCTGACAAGCCAGAAGGGTTCTGGGAGCTGTGGACATCAGCAGATGGGATTGCTGCAGCTTGTGAAATGCTGGATACACCCGTTATTTCAGGAAATGTCTCTCTCTATAATGAAACAGACGGGAAAGCCATTTATCCAACACCAATGATTGGTATGGTGGGATTAATCGATGATTTGGCGCACGTTACTACACAGGAGTTCAAAAAAGCAGATGATTTAATTTACGTAGTTGGAGAAACGCAAGCCGACTTTAACGGTTCAGAGCTGCAGAAAATGACGCTTGGTCGAATTGAAGGGAAATTGATGGCTTTTGATTTGGCTCAGGAAAAGGCGAATCAACAGATTGTTCTGGAAGCAATTCGAAAAGGGCTGGTTGCAAGTGCCCATGATTGCTCAGAAGGCGGTTTAGGTGTTGCGCTAGCGGAAGCCTGCTTTAAAAACGGGTTAGGTATAGACGTATCGGTTGCAACAGCGCTACCGTTATTATTTGCTGAAACACAATCACGCTTTGTTCTATCTGTTACGCCTGAGAATCAGTCAGCGTTTGAGGCGCTGGCAGCTGATCAAGCAGCTTGTATCGGCAAGGTGACAGCAGACAACACAATCAGCATTAATGCTCAGGATGGGAAGGTAGAAGTTAAAACGACTGCTGCCAGAGAACTATGGGAGGAAGCTATTCCATGTCTTATGAAGTAAAAAGCTTAAATGAAGAGTGTGGAGTATTCGGGGTCTGGGGTCATCCAGATGCATCCCGGGTTACTTATTTCGGTCTGCATAGTTTACAGCATAGAGGTCAGGAAGGGGCAGGAATTGTTTCAAATAATCAAGGGAAGCTTGATGGACATAGAGATCTTGGGCTTCTTTCAGAAGTGTTTAAAGAGGAACGTAACCTTGAAGCATTAAAAGGACAAGCAGCTATTGGGCATGTGCGTTATGCTACAGCTGGAAATGGCAGTGTGGATAATATTCAGCCATTTTTATTCAAATTCTATGACGGTTCCTTTGCTCTTGCTCACAATGGAAACTTGACGAATGCAAGAAGCCTGCGGACAACGCTTGAAAAAGACGGCGCAATTTTTCATTCGAATTCAGATACAGAAATTTTAATGCATTTGATTCGACGTAGTAAACAGCCGACATTTATTGATCAGCTGAAAGAAAGTCTGAGACAGGTGAAAGGCGGATTTGCTTATCTGTTGTTGACGGAGAACGCAATGATTGCTGCTTTGGACCCGAATGCGTTCAGACCCCTGGCAATTGGTCGGATGAAAAATGGTGCATATGTGGTAGCGAGTGAAACCTGTGCGCTTGAAGTGAGTGGTGCTGCCTTTGTCCGGGATGTAGAACCAGGCGAGGTCATTATTATCGATGATACTGGCTACCGAGTAGAAAAATACACTGAGGACACGCAGCATGCGATTTGTTCAATGGAGTTTATCTATTTCGCTCGGCCGGATTCTAATATTGCTGGGGTCAATGTTCATACCGCCCGCAAAAATATGGGGAAACTTCTAGCGCAAGAAGCACCGATAGAAGCCGATATGGTTGTTGGTGTACCAAATTCTTCTCTTTCGGCAGCCAGCGGTTATGCAGAAGCCAGCGGTATTCCTTATGAAATGGGATTAGTAAAAAATCAATATATCGCCAGAACATTTATCCAGCCAACACAGGAATTAAGAGAGCAGGGCGTACGTATGAAGCTTTCGGCGGTCAGAGGGGTCGTTGAAGGAAAACGGGTAATTATGGTAGATGATTCTATTGTACGGGGAACAACCAGCAGAAGAATTGTTCAGCTGTTAAAAGAAGCAGGTGCGAAAGAAGTTCATGTAAGAATTGCATCACCACCTCTTAAGTATCCTTGTTTTTATGGGATTGATATTCAAACCCGAAAAGAACTGATTGCTGCCAATCATTCCGTGGATGAAATTAGGGAAGTCATTACAGCAGATTCACTAAGCTTTTTAAGTGAAGAAGGATTGATTCAGGCGATCGGTTTAAACTATGATGCTCCTTATTCAGGATTATGTATGGCTTATTTTAACGGAGATTACCCAACACCTTTATATGACTATGAAGCAACTTATACAGCTTCATTAGAGCAGTCAAAAGACAAGAAAGTGAACTGAGAATTTTAGGAGGACAGACATGGCGAACGCATATGCAAAAGCCGGGGTAGACGTAGAAGCCGGTTATGAAGTAGTAGAAAGGATTAAGAAGCACGTAAAGCGGACAGAGCGTGCCGGAGTGATGGGTGCGTTAGGTGGTTTTGGCGGATGCTTTGACCTAAGTAAGGTGGATGTGAAGGAGCCGGTACTGATTTCGGGAACAGACGGAGTAGGAACAAAGTTGATGTTGGCAATTCAGGCAGATAAGCATGATACGATTGGCGTTGATTGTGTGGCTATGTGTGTGAATGATATCGTTGCTCAGGGGGCTGAGCCGCTTTATTTTCTTGATTATATTGCAACTGGAAAGAATATACCAGAACGTTTAGAAGCTGTTGTAGCAGGCGTAGCAGAAGGCTGTGTTCAGGCAGGAGCCGCTCTAATTGGGGGAGAAACGGCAGAAATGCCGGGAATGTATGGAAATGATGATTATGATTTAGCCGGATTTACTGTTGGCGTTGCTGAAAAGAGTCAGTTGATTACTGGAGAGAAAGTCTCTGAAGGAGACCTGCTGATAGGCTTGCCATCCAGCGGTATTCATTCTAATGGCTACTCCCTTGTCCGCAAAGTGTTTTTTGAAATGAACGATTTTCAGCTGACGGATCAGCTTCCTGAGCTGGCAGGAAAAACCTTGACAGAAGAATTATTGGAGCCAACAAAAATATATGTGAGAAGCATTTTACCACTGGTGAAAAAGCAGTTGGTTAATGGTATTGCTCATATCACTGGCGGTGGGTTTGTTGAAAACATTCCTCGTATGCTGCCGGAAAAATTAACGGCTGTGGTTGAATTAGGCAGCTGGCCGGTGCTACCGATTTTTTCAGCATTAGAGCATTACGGAAAGATCCCTTCTCCTGAAATGTATGAGATATTCAATATGGGGATTGGGATGGTCTTAGCTGTTTCACCGCAGCATGTGGGTGAAGTACAGAAGCTTCTTGAAGAACTGGGGGAGCCTAGTTATCTGATTGGCCGGGTTGCTGCACAAAATGAAGCGCCGATTGTATTCACCGAGGTGGAAAAATGAGAATTGCAGTGTTTGCTTCTGGAAACGGTAGTAATTTTCAGGTTATTGCAGAGGCAGTAAAGGCAGGCAAAATTGATGGCGAGATTGTTTTGCTGTTCAGTGACAATAAGCAGGCAAAGGTATTAGAGCGTGCTGAGCAGCTAGGTATTCCTCATGTTGCTTTTTCACCAAAAGATTTTTCTGAAAAGAGCATCTATGAAGGAGAAATCCTTCATCTTTTGGAAGAAAAGAAAGTAAATTTTATTGTGTTGGCAGGTTATATGAGACTGATTGGGCCGGCTTTACTGGAAGCTTTTCCTGAGAAAATCATTAATATCCATCCTTCGCTGCTGCCGCAGTTTCCGGGACTACATGGTATTAGAGATGCTTATGAAGCAAGAGTAAAGGAAACTGGCGTAACCGTCCACTATGTAGATAAAGGCGTTGATACAGGTCCTATCATTGCACAGGAACGGGTTATAATAACCGAAGATGATACAATGAGCAGTCTAGAGGATAAAATCCATCAAGTAGAACATAGACTGTATCCAGAAGTTCTGAAAAAAATAATCGAAAATAGGGAGCGACGGGCTTAATGACAAAAAAAAGAGCATTAATCAGTGTTTCAGACAAAACAGGTGTTGCTGATTTTGCGCGCAGACTGACAGAATTTGGGATTGAAATCATTTCAACTGGTGGAACAAAAGCCATGCTGGAGCAAGAAGGAATTCCAACAATTGGCATAGAAGAAGTCACGGAGTTTCCGGAGATGATGGATGGCAGAGTAAAGACACTACATCCAAAAATTCACGGCGGCTTGTTAGGCCGTCGGGATTTATCTGATCATTTATCTGCTATGGCAGAGCACGGAATTCATCCGATTGATATTGTCTGTGTCAATCTATATCCTTTTAAAGAAACAATAATGAAGCCGGATGTTGCCTCTGCGGATGCGATAGAAAATATTGATATCGGTGGACCAAGTATGCTGAGAAGCGGTGCTAAAAATCATCAGTTTGTAACCGTTGTAGTAGATCCGACAGACTACCCACTTGTTCTTGAAGAGCTTGCTGAAAATGATGAAACAAGCTTTGCCACTCGGCAAAAGCTGGCAGCAAAGGTTTTCCGTCATACTGCGGCATACGATGCGTTAATTGCTGGATATTTAACTGAGCTTGTTGATGAAGAAAATCCGGAATCCCTAACGCTGACTTATGATTTAAAACAGACGCTGCGTTATGGCGAGAACAGCCATCAACAGGCAGCCTTCTATGAAGATGCCCTGCCGGTTCCTTTTTCAATTGCTAGTGCAAAGCAGCTTCATGGGAAAGAATTATCCTATAACAATATCAAGGATGGAGATGCAGCGATTCGGATTGCGAGAGAATTTAATCAGCCCGCTGTCGTAGCAGTCAAGCATATGAACCCATGCGGTATTGGGATTGGAGAAGATATTTTAACAGCCTATGAACAAGCATATGAAGCAGATCCTGTATCGATTTTTGGTGGAATTATTGTATTGAATCGTGAGGTTAGTCTATCTGTGGCAGAGAAGATGCACCAGCTGTTCTTAGAAATTATCATTGCTCCTAGCTTTACAGAAGAAGCATTTGAGCTACTGTCCGGTAAAAAAAATATACGTTTAATGACATTAGATTTTTCCCATAAAGATGAAGCGGATGATGATGAAAAGGTATCTGTTTTAGGTGGTTTACTTGTTCAAAATCAAGACGTAGTCAAAGAAGAAGTCAAGGATTGGAAGGTTGTGACCAAACGTCAGCCGACTGAAGAGGAAATGCAGGCACTGGCTTTTGCATGGAAAGCAGTGAAGCATGTCAAAAGCAATGCTATTGTTATCGCTAATGATTATCAAACAGTTGGTATTGGCGCTGGTCAGATGAACCGGGTCGGTTCTGTTCAAATTGCGGTCAAACAGGCTGGTGAAAAGATTAAGGGCGCTGTTCTGGCTAGTGACGCTTATTTCCCAATGGGGGATAGCGTAGAATACGCTGGGGAGTGCGGCATCAAAGCGATTATTCAGCCTGGCGGTAGTATAAGAGACCAGGAATCAATTGATATGGCGGATAAATACGGCATTGCGATGGTATTTACAGATATCAGACACTTTAGACACTGATGATGGAGGAAAATGATGGGATTAACAATTTTAGTAATCGGCAGTGGTGGAAGAGAACACGTCATTGCGCAAAAATTCATTAAGAGTCCGCTGGTTCAGGAGGTCTATTGTGCTAAAGGAAATCCGGGAATGATTCGTGACGGCATTCAGCTTGTGGATATTGCAGAAGACAATCATAAGGAGCTAATTGCTTTTGCAGAGCAAAATAAGGTTGACTGGACATTCGTTGGACCAGAAGTGCCTTTATTGAATGGAATTGTTGATGATTTCAAAAAAGCCGGCTTAAAAATTTTCGGTCCAGAAAAAGCTGCAGCAATGATTGAAGGCTCAAAAGACTTTGCCAAAGAATTAATGAATAAATATCATATACCCACAGCAATGCACCGCACCTTCCATGAATTAGAGCCTGCGAAGGAATACGTTCGGATGAAAGGCGCTCCAATCGTTATTAAGGCAGATGGATTAGCAGCGGGTAAAGGAGTAGTTGTTGCTGAAAGTGTTGAAGAGGCTATTTCAGCTTTGGAAGATATGCTGGAAGGTAACCGCTTTGGTGCAAGCGGAGCAAAAGTAGTTGTAGAAGACTTTTTGGCGGGAGAAGAATTTTCGTTATTGGCGTTTGTCAGAGATCAGGAAATTTATCCTATGACCATAGCGCAGGATCATAAGCGGGCCTATGAAAATGATGAAGGACCCAATACCGGAGGAATGGGTGCTTATAGTCCGGTGCCTCAAATACCTCAAGAGCTGGTGGATGAAGCGATTGCCAAGGTTTTACGACCCGCAGCCGAAGGTCTGATTAAGGAAGGCTGCCCATTTACAGGCATTCTGTATGCTGGTCTAATTGCTACAGAAGAGGGTGCCAAGGTGATTGAGTTCAATGCTCGATTTGGTGATCCGGAAACACAGGTTGTGCTGCAAAGATTAGAAACAGATTTGGCGGGAATTATTGATGATCTTCTTAATGAACGGATACCAGCTATTCAATGGAAGCAGGATGGTTTTAGTTTAGGAGTTGTAGTAGCTGCGAATGGCTATCCGGGAGAATACATCTCAGGTTCAGTCCTGCCGGCATTTTCTAGCGACTGTGAGCAGCGTGTTTACTATGCAGGTGTATCAGAAAAGGATGGCAAACTGCTTTCAAGCGGTGGTCGAATTTATCTTGTGGAAGCAGAAGGAAATACCTTGGAAGAAGCACAGCAAAATGTTTATCAGCTCTTGAACTCCGTTGATACAACTGGAACCTTCTATCGTAAAGATATAGGTGCAAAAGCAATGAAATCAGCAAAGCTTTGATTTAATCTATAAATAAAGAGATAGTCAATCCATAATTGGAGGCGGCTATCTCTTTTTGTTAACATTAAAGGGAATGAAAATTCTGGCAGTTGAAAACTCAATAATGTCAAAGGCTGCTGAAGGAGGTATCTAGAAAATGTCTAGCTTTAAAAGCTAGCTATCTCCACTAATAAATCGGATCAGAAGCTGAGCTAAAAGTATTTTTCTTCAAGAAACAAGGCATATTACAAGAAAATAGCTACGCCTATTTATCGCACGACTTGTTTTCGAAGAATCGGCTTTGGGCTTTCGTCTATTCAGATTCAGATATGCTGAGTTTGGGAATTTATTATTGTCCCAGCTTCTTTCTAATAGTCAGCCAGATTCTCTTTGAAAGGGTAGCACATTGTTTTTTGAGGGTGAGCTTTCTTTTGTTTTTTTCATACTGGTGAGTTTCTGCGAAGTTTGCGCAGTAGTCGACAGTTTGTCTGAATGTCGAAAATCAACCATTTTATCGCGAAAGCGCAGGGGAAGGTGATTCATTTGGCATTTTTTATTCGCTCGTTCCTGAATAGTTACTGCCTGTAGAAACGACTGCCATTGATGCTGAATCAGCTCTTCTTCCTCACGGGTATTGTTTAAATTAGGGTTGTCTGTATTTTCGATAAAAGAGATACGCCCTTGCTCAATCAATGCCAATAGCCGATGGGTTGTATCATAAATAACAATCGTCTCTAATGGATAACGTTCAGCAAAATGAGGGCAAATATAAGGGAGAGAAAAATGCTTTGGCGTTATTTCACTGAATAATATCTTTCCTGCGTATTCAAATCGAACAAAGCCGGTATATAGATGTGCTTCTCCGAGCATTGCTTTGATACCTCGCTGTACAGCCAAAATGGACGGATGACCAATATGATTCGTTAATGAATCCTTTGTACGTAAAGCAACTTCTAAGGTCTCAAGCAGCTGCAGCTCCTTATTTTCTACAGTAGCGTTAAATCCATCTTGAAAAAATTGGAAATTTTCAGCAGTTAAAAGCTGTCTTAGCCTACGATGGATTTTCTCAGCCTGCGGTTCATTTGTTTCAATCCATTCACTAAAAAAAAGACTAAGTGCAGAAGTTTCTGGTGTGCAGATGCTCCCAGGAAATTTTTTTAGCCGAAACGCTTTGTCGACAATTGTTAAGAAACCATAAAAACTGTTGTCATATTCCCAAACCTCTGCTGTACGGTCAATATGCATGGCGAAGCTCCTTTTCTTTTGTATGCTCAAACCGTTCCACATCAAATAAGGACAGCTGCTCTTGATTGCTTTGACTATTGGCCTTTTTCAAGGCTTTATATTGTCTTGAAGACACAAGAGAGGCAATAATCCATTCGGGCTCTTTAATGAGTCCTTCAATAGTGGCACCGTCACAGCTAACAAAATATTGCGCTCTTTTTACGACAACACCTAGTCTTTTCAAATCCGACAGATGCAGCCGGTAATATTTTCGAGCCTTAACAATATTTTGAGCGCTCTTTGGACCGATGCCGGGAATTCTAAGCAGCTTTTCATAGCTGGCTGACTGAACATCAATAGGAAAACGTTCATAGTTTTGCACTGCCCAGTTTGCTTTAGGGTCTAAATATAAATTGAAATTTGGTTTTTCCGCAGTCAGAATTTCATCTGCCTGAAAACGATAAAACCGCATCAGCCAATCCGCCTGATATAGCCGATGTTCTCTAAGCAGCGGCGGATCAGTCGTTACAGCCGGCAGCAGAGAACTTTGATTGACAGGAATATATGCAGAATAATAGACACGCTTCAATTCGTATTTGTTATAAAGTGTTTCAGCTATATTTATGATAGCATGATCACTCTCTGGCGAAGCACCAATAATCATCTGCGTAGATTGTCCACCAGGTACAAAACTAGGTCCTCTTCTGACAGCCGGCAAGTTGGATAATTCTTTTTTCTTTGTAGTAATCTGCTTCATTGGTTTATATAAGGCCAGCGGATCTTTATCTGGTGCAAGCAGCTTTAGACTTTCACGTGAAGGGAGTTCTACATTTACGCTCATCCGATCTGCCAAATAACCTAATTCTTCAATCAAACGCTCATCAGCACCTGGAATTGCCTTAACATGAATATACCCCTTGAATCCTTTTTCGTAACGAAGAATTTTTAATGTTTTTATTAGTAATTCACAGGTATAATCAACATTTTTTATGATGGCCGAGCTTAAAAATAATCCTTCAATATAATTCCGCATGTAAAAGTCCATCGTTAAATCAGCCACTTCTTGAGGTGTGAAGGTGGCTCGCGGAATTTGGTTGGATTTCCTGTTTATACAATAATGACAATCAAAAATACAGGCGTTGGTAAACAACAGCTTTAATAAGGAGACACAACGGCCGTCACTTGTAAAAGAATGACAGATTCCTGCAGCAGCAGTACTTCCCACTGTTCCTGTTCGTGTATTTTCAGTGACGCCGCTGCTGGCACAGGAAACGTCATATTTAGCAGACTCTGCTAATATTTCTATTTTTCTGGTGAGATCCATAATAATGCCTCCTTATCGAACGTATGTTCTTATTTTAACAAGAAATCATTTGTGTGTCAAAGTAGAATTGAAAATCAATCATTTGTATCATTTTATAATTAATGATAAGCTTATTTTACTTATAAAAAGTAAGTATTTAAGGAGGTACAAAAATGAATTATTTGTTTGAAAAAGGTACTGGGAAGAATTTTCTACTGCTTCATGGAACTGGAGGAGATGAATATTCCCTTGTAGATATCGCGCGATATCTTGACCCGCAAAGCACTATTCTCTCTTTACGCGGTAGAGTTCAAGAAGAAGGAATGAACCGCTTTTTCAAAAGAAACGGACTTAATCAGTTTGATATCAACAGCTTAGAAGAAGAAAGCGATTATCTATTAAAGAAAATTGAAGAGATTAGTAAAGAGAACGGTATTGTATTAAGTGATTGGATTATCATTGGTTATTCGAACGGTGCCAACATCGCGGGTCATTTGCTGCTTGAAAGAAACAGTCAATTAAGACAAGCAATCCTGCTCCATCCAATGTCGTTAGGAGTTGACACTCAAAACGGACAGCTGAGCAACACAGCAGTTTTCCTTTCACACGGCAGTCATGATCCAATTGTTTCTTCGGAAGCCTTTCAGCGCCTGTCCAAGCAATTGGAGCGTAGAGGTGCAGCCGTCACTGTTGAGAATACCGAGGCAGGACATCAGGTAACGATGGAAGAAATCAATCAAGTGAAAAAATGGCTGGAAAAAAATAATTGAGCGAATCATTTGTAGGAAGTTTGCAGCGGTGTTATGCTAATTATTGTAAGAACGAAACTATCTTTTAGGAGGGTTTACTATGGCAGATTTAAATGGACGCGTAAATGATGCTAAAGATAAGGTGGAAGGCAAAACAAAAGAAACAGTAGGTAAAGTGACTGATGATAAAGGAAAAGAAGCAGAAGGTAAGCTTCAATCTGGTTTTGCAGACGCGAAGACCAAAGCACGTGATGCTGGTGATGATATTAAAGAAGGCGCAGAAAAATTTGGTGATAAAATCAAAGAAGGCTTCGAAGATATCAAAGAGAAATTTCACAAACATGATGATAAATAACCTATAACTGTTATTTTTAAAACATCATTTACTTGGTTTTAAAGGGGTGAGGCATAGTATTGTCCCGCCCCTTTTTTGTATGCTGGAGAAGAGCTTAAAAAGCTGTCTCTAAGCTAAATAAAAAATAAGATAGCCCGTATATACTTACAATAAAGATAACTTCCTTGCTTTTTTCAAAGATGAATTCTCAAGTAGGGTACGAATACCGCCAATTCACAGACGATATTTCATCATAAAGAGATGTGTCGCTATTACCATTTGTTTTAGTTTTATGATAAGGGGTTCTGATACTTGGCCAGTGATAATATTCTGCCAAACAATACCCAAATGCCAGCCATTCAAGTACTTCTTTTTTTAGAATAAGTAATTTTTAAGACAATTAAGGAAAAGAAGTAACTATGTCTTGTTTGAAAGAAATGCATATTTTCTGGAAGAATAAAAAAATTATTAATAAAATAAAAAATGTATAACCTTAGTCAAAATGATAAGGTCATACACTTTTCAGATTATTATTTAAGCAATTCTTTTAAAACAGGCATATCATGGACTCCATATTTTTCTTTGAATGTATGGATATCTTCCGCAGAAAAGGTCTCTGGATCAAGAACAAGCTCTTCAACTGGCAGAGGTCGTTCGTTGCGGATTTTCACATCGATTACGACAGGACCGTCACTTGCTTTTGCGGCTTCAAATGCAGGCTCTAACTGATTGTAATGGGTGATTGTGAAACCTTTCGCGCCAAGTGCTTCACTGGCAGAGCCAAAATCAGCACCCTCTAAAAAGACCCCGAATTTCTTTTGTTCAGTATCCTCTTGCTCTGCTTCAATAAATCCAAAAGAATCGTTTGAAAAGACTATGTTAATAATCGGCAGTTTATATTTCACCTGAGTGATAATATCCTGCATCACCATGGCAAAGCCTCCATCTCCGCTTAAGGTAAAAACTTGTCTGTCAGGGTAGCTGAGCTGGGCGGCGATTCCTCCGGGAATCCCATTCCCCATCGTTGCAAACCAGCCGGAAGTAGTGAATAGCTGACTGCCGTTCATGTCTAATAGACGAATAGCATGAATCGTAGTATTGCCGACATCCGTAACAAAGACAGCGTTGTCCTCTGCAATACGGCGTATTTCTTTGAAAACAGGTTCTGGTCTTAATGGACTTTCAGAAAAATTATCAAAGCTTCTCAACCATTCTACCCAATTTTGTTTATTTTTCTGATTAGCATCCAACCATTTGTCAGCAGGACGTTTTTCTCCGGCTGCCATTATCATTTTTAAAGCAGTTTTGCCATCACCTAATATCGCAACGTCTGTTTTATGACGTCTGCCAAATTTGGCGGCATCAATATCTACCTGAACAAACATAGCATCTGGATTAAAAAACATAGCGGCAAAAGGAAAATCACTGCCTACAAAAACAATCAAATCGGCGATTGCCAACGCTTCATTTGCTGGCTTAGTTGCTACTCTGGCAGCAAAACCAAGAAAGTTTTCATAAGAATCAGGAACAATTCCCTTTGCCAAAACTGCAGCAGCAACCGGCATTGAAAAATACTCTGAGAAAGCTTTTATTTCTTCCCAGCCGCCTCGTGTTCCCTGACCAATGTACAATATAGGCTGTTTGGCTTGTTTGATTAAAGCCGCTGCTTCATTAATGTCCTTCTCAGCAGGAATCGGCAGCCCGGTACGATGATTCTTTGCAGTTGAAAGATACGTATCAGGTATTTCCTGAAAGCCAAAATCAACTGGAATCGTAACTACAGCGACTCCGTTGAACTGGTATGCTGCTTTGATTGCTTCATCAATAACATGGGGAAGACTTTCCGGAGTCATTACAGTGCGATTGTATACACTAACATCTGCAAACATAGGATTTTCATTTAATTCCTGAAAAGAATTATAATTCATTGCAGTTGAAGCAACCTGTCCTAGCAAAGCCAAAACTGGCACGTGATCCATTTGTGCATCATATAGTCCATTAATTAAGTGAGTGGCACCTGGACCAGCTGAACCGAAAACAGCACCAATCTTTCCAGTCAGCTTTGCATCGGCTGCTGCAGCTAATGCCCCCACTTCTTCATGCCGGACCTGAATGTACTTGATACGTTCTTTCTCTTTGTAGAGAGCATCCATTGTTGAATTGAACGAACCACCGGGAATTCCGTAAATATGATCGATTCCCCAGCTTTCTAAAACCTTCACCATTGCTACGCCGGCATTAATTGTATCTCCCATTGCTACTCACTCCAATTCTTGAAATACTTACACTTAAAGTATACGCTCCTTTAGGGTTCCAACCAAACAATAGCACTTATTTCACTATTTTTAGGTATGCTTAAAAATAAAATAAGCTGGACTGTAAAAAACGGCTGTGATAAAATGAAAACAAAGATAACGATTGTTTGGAGGGAAGCACATGATTAACTGGTTAGTTGGATTGGAACCGTGGCAGCAAGCCTTAGTTGGAACGGGTTTTACTTATTTTATGACTGCTTTAGGTGCCGGTTTAGTTTTTTTCTTCAAGGATATCAAAAAAGATGTTTTAAATTTGATGCTGGGTTTTGCTTCTGGCGTAATGATTGCAGCCAGCTTTTGGTCATTGTTGGCACCTGCTATTGAACGTGCTGAGGAAAATGGAGATATTGCCTGGCTGGTAGTGAGTGTTGGTTTTGGATTGGGCGGATTGTTTTTATACATAGCAGACAAAACGCTCCCTCATATGCATTTCGGTCCAAATCATGAAAAAGAAGGACTGCCCAGCCATTTAAAGCGGACAATTCTGCTTGTTTTCTCTATTACGCTACACAATATCCCGGAAGGATTGGCTGTGGGAGTGGCATTTGGAGCAGCTGCATCTGCAGACAATCCTGAAACAGCGGTACTTGCAGCTATCTCAGTAGCATTGGGTATTGGTATACAGAACTTTCCGGAAGGAGCGGCTGTTTCAATTCCATTAAGACAGGAAGGCTTAAGTCGTTCCAAAGCATTCGTTTATGGGCAGGCTTCGGGGATTGTTGAGCCAATAGCCGGAATTATTGGCGCGATTCTGGTTACAAAGATGAGTCTGCTTTTACCTTATGCATTAGCTTTCGCAGCTGGAGCGATGATTTATGTGGTGGTGGAGGAATTGATTCCAGAAGCTCAGCAAACGATTACCAGTAAACGGCATTTCGCTGTTTTTGGGGTAATGCTGGGATTCATCATCATGATGGTACTTGATGTGGCTTTAGGCTAGTCAAAGAAACTGATTGATTGGATTGGTAGAAGCGGTTATTTCATAAGATAGGTAATTTTGTTATTTATATCTGCTTGATTCAGACAGAGAAACTAAAAATAGAAATGACAAGTAAAGACCTTTAGGAACGGCTTTTCTTTTGCTGTCTTAAAGGTCTATTAATTTTTCAAAGGTCATTTTTATAAAGAACATCTGAAAGCAGGCGTAAACTTAAAAGTTTCTGAGAAATAGATTTACTTCCTATGTAGTAATTCCTCATCCTGTGGTAAAATAAAAAAAGCAACTTTCTTCAAGAAGATGAGAGGAGATTCACTAAGTATGGAAAAATCATATGTTGTTGCAGTGGTAGGTGCAACAGGGGCAGTTGGTACAAAGATGATTGAGATGTTGGAACAAACAAAGTTACCAATTAAAGAGGTTAAGCTTTTAGCTTCAAAACGTTCTGCGGGTAAAGAACTGAAGTATAAGAACCAAACCTTAATTGTTGAAGAACTTGTTCCGGAATCTTTTGAAAATGTTGACATAGCATTATTTAGCGCAGGTGGCGGGATATCTAAGATATATGCACCAGAGGCAGTCAAGCGGGGTGCGGTAGTCATTGATAATACCAGCCATTTCAGGATGGACCCAGAAGTGCCGCTAGTTGTTCCAGAGGTAAACAAGGAAGCGCTGAACAGACACAAAGGTATTATTGCTAATCCCAACTGTTCAACGATTCAAATGATGGTTGCTTTGGAGCCAATCAGAAAACAGGCAGGCTTAGAACGAGTGATTGTTTCTACTTACCAGGCGGTTAGTGGTGCCGGAGTTAATGCAATGGAGGAACTGAAAAAACAGGCTGTTGATTACGTGAACGGTGTTCCCGCTGATCAATTAACTGCTGAAATTCTTCCTTGCGGCGGCGATAAAAAGCATTACCCAATCGCATTCAACGCGTTGCCTCAGATTGATGTTTTTGCTGATGAGGATTACACGTATGAAGAGTGGAAAATGATTAATGAAACGAAGAAAATTATGGAAGATGACTCTTTAAAGGTCAGTGCGACCTGTGTCAGAATTCCAGTTTTATCTGGTCATTCGGAATCAGTCTATATTGAGGTAGAAAAACCGACATCTGTTCAAGCTATTCGGGAATGGCTGGAGCAGGCGCCTGGTGTTGTTGTACAGGATGATCCGGCTCAACAGCTGTATCCGCAAGCTTTGACTAGTATTGATAAGAAAGAAACCTTTGTTGGAAGAATCCGCAGAGATGTAGATATTGCCAATGGCTTTCATTTATGGGTGGTTTCCGATAATTTACTGAAAGGCGCTGCATGGAATTCAGTTCAGATAGCAGAAACTTTACATGAGATGGATTTAGTTCGGGTATAGATTAAAGAAGGTTTGGAGGGAAAAGTATGAAATTAACAAATGCATCAATTATCACAGCAATGGTCACACCATTCGATTCGGCAGGACAGATTGCCTTTGATCGGCTTCCTGCATTGGTGGAACATTTGCTGGAATCACATACAGAGGGAATAATTCTAGCTGGGACGACAGGTGAGTCGCCAACGTTGACTCACGATGAAGAAATTGAATTGTTCAATGAAGTTATCCGTTTGGTGAATAAGCGTGTACCAATCATATGTGGTGTGGGAACAAACGATACAAGAGACTCTGTTGAGTTCGTTAAAGAAATCGCTCAAATAGAAGGAATCGATGCGGGACTGGCAGTTGTTCCATATTATAACAAACCCAATCAAGAGGGCCTGTACCAGCATTTTAAAGCTATTGCTGAAGCAAGCGACTTACCGATTATTTTGTATAATGTTCCGGGAAGAACAGTCGCAAGCATGGATGTTGAAACAACTATTCGCTTAGCAGAGATTGAAAATATTATCGCAGTAAAAGAATGTGCCGGTTTAGAGGCGCTAACAGAACTGATTGAACAGGCACCAAAAGATTTTCTTGTTTATACAGGTGAAGATTCATTGGCTTTTTCAACAAAAGCGCTTGGCGGGCAAGGAGTTATTTCTGTTGCAAGTCATCTATTTGGCACAGAGATTTATGAAATGTTTCAAGCTTTGGATCAGGGAGAAATTAAACAGGCCGCTGCCATTCAGCGGAAATTGTTGCCGAAAATGAATGCTCTATTTTCTGTGCCTTCCCCTGCACCAGTTAAAATGGTATTGAATCATTTAGGTGTTTCTGTTGGTGATTTACGTTTACCTCTTGTATCATGTACTTCTGAAGAGAAAGAAAAAATATTGCAAATACTTGATAGATAAATCAAGCAGAAATAGAGAGGTGAAAAAAGTGAGTACAATAAAAATCATTCCGCTTGGCGGTGTCCGTGAAAACGGAAAAAATATGTATATCGCTGAAGTGGAGGATGAAATTTTTGTACTGGATTGTGGATTGAAATATCCAGAAAATGAGCTTTTGGGAATTGATGTGGTGATTCCGGATTTTACTTATCTGGAAGAGAACGTTGATCGAGTTGCAGGGGTTTTCCTAACACACGGTCACGCAGATGCAATTGGTGCATTGCCTTATCTTTTATCTAAAGTTCAGGTGCCAGTATTCGGTACAGAGCTGACTATAGAATTAGCAAAATTAAATGTAAGCAGCCATCCGGGGACGAAGAAATTCAATGATTTCCACGTTGTCGATGCGCATACGGAAATTGATTTTGGTCATGCAACAATCAGTTTTTTCAAAACAACGCATACAATTCCGGATTCCATTGGAATTAATGTGAAGACAGATGAAGGAAATATTGTTTATACTGGAGACTTCAAATTTGATCAAAGTGCTACTCCTATGTATCAAACAGAGTTCAACCGTTTAGCAGAAATTGGCAGTGAAGGGGTCTTGGCTTTATTAAGTGATTCCTCCAATGCTGAAAACCCGGTACCTGTTGCCTCTGAACTACAGGTGGCAGAAGAAGTTTTTGATACAATTCGCTATTGGGAAGGCAGAATCATTGTTGCCTCAGTTGCCAGTAATTTAAAAAGAATACAGCAGGTTTTGAATGCCGCTTACCGTTCAAATCGTAAAGTAGTATTGACTGGCGCAGATTTGGAAAAAATTATCCGTACGGCTATGCGCCTGGATAAATTAGAACTGCCTAGTGATGATTTAATCATAACGATGAAGGACATGAAGAAGTATTCAGATGATGAACTGTTGATTCTGGAAACTGGCCGTATGGGTGAGCCAATTAAATCCCTCCAGAAAATGGCAAATGGAACCCATCGTTCTATAAGTATCAAAGCAGGTGATTTGGTTTATATTACAACTACTCCGACAACTGCAATGGAAACTGTTGTTGCTAAGACAGAGGATATTGTTTATCGGGCTGGCGGAACAGTCAAACAAATATCGGATAATCTGCGAGTTTCCGGTCATGGAAATCCAACTGATTTACAGCTAATGATTAACTTGATGAAGCCTAAATATTTTGTTCCTGTTCAGGGCGAGTATCGTCAGCTAGCTGCTCACGCAGATTTAGCGCATGAAATTGGTATTCCTTATAAAAATATTTTCATCACAGGCAGAGGGGAAATTCTGGAATATAAGAAACAAAAAATGTCTGCAGCTGGGACTACTCCTGCTGAAAACATTATGATTGATGGTTTAGGTGTTGGTGATATAGGGAACATCGTGCTTAGAGATCGCCGTATTCTATCTGAAGACGGAATTTTTGTGGCTGTAGTAACGATTAATCGTCGGGAAAAACGAATTGTTTCACCCGCTAAAATCACTTCCAGAGGCTTTGTCTATGTGAAAACGAGTAAGGACTTGATGGTAGAGAGCGGCAAAATCGTTACGGAGATTGTTGAAAAGCATCTGGAAAGTAAAGATTTTGAATGGAGTAAGCTGAAGCAGGATATTCGCGAACGCTTAAGCCGCTACTTGTTTGAACAAACAAAACGCCGGCCTGTAATTTTACCAGTTATCATGGAAGCAACACAGAAGAAGAAGGGCTGACATCTAAAATCAGTATCTACAACTGAACGTCTAAATAATAAATGAATTAAAAGTCAAATGACCTTGAAAAGCCTAAGTAAAACTTTAGCTTTTCAAGGTCATTTTTTCTACTGATTAATTTCTTTAATAGATAAAATAAGCAAGTAGGATAGATAATCACCTTTTTACCAGTTGATAATTATTCAGTAGTTAATCTGTATCCCCTCTAATTCCAAAAGGTGGGACTTAATCGATAAACCTTCCTCATTTGTTTTTCCCATGTAACCAGTCAGTTTACCATTTTTACCGATTACACGATGACAGGGAATAATAATGGGTAAAGGGTTGTTCCGATTAGCTTGACCAATCGCTCTGACCGCTTTTTCAGATCTGACAGCTTTAGCGATGTCTAAATAGGAGCGTGTTTCTCCAAATGGAATTTCAGCTAGCGCCTGCCATACCTTTTGTTGAAAATCAGTACCCTTTTCAAAATAGAGCGGTGTTGAAAAGGTTTTTAAATCTCCTGAAAAGTAGGACCATAGTTCCTCCGCCGCTTGTTCTGTCCATTGATTTGTCACATGACTTTCAATTGGAAAGAAGGAGACTTCTGTTAGACCTAAATCGTTTCCATTCAGCCAGATGCTGCCAATTGATGTTTCAATTTTCATAAAGTGTCCTCCACAAACACATATTTTTTCTATTATACGATAAATTAAAGCGTAATATACTATGAACAGGTAAATTATTACAGTTTTTCTTCTATAAAAACGAAGCAGCTGTATCTCTACTTCGTTTCATATAAAACTTAAGAATAATGAATCAGGATATGGCTAAATTCAAACTTGATTTAGTCAGCTTAGTAGCACTTTGCACATTCTGTTAATCCTCGATTTATTGCTTCTTGTAAGGTAGTAGGCGTGTAGTCACCACTGCCGCATACATGAGTGTGATATTTTTTTCCTGTTGGTGTAACCAGTACCGTTTGCTCTGCAGCTACCTGCTGCTGTTCTTGTACCACAGCAGCTTGTTGAGCTTCTTCAGCAGCTGCTAAGGACTCCTGCTCTTCTTGAGCATGAATAGCAGTTTCAACTGCTGCTAATCTGTTAGATAGCTCCTCGTTTCCATCAGGAATAGACGAAACCGCAGCAATTGCTTTATCGTAGTGCTCTCGATTTTGATTATTTTCAGCGTTTTTAACAGCGACTTCTGCATCGGCAGTTAGCTGAGCAATTTCTGATTTTCTTTGTTCTTCCGCTAATTTCAATTCTTCTGCAAGCCGTTGTTCTTCTTTCTCAGCTTGTTTGACTGCGACAAAAGCAGCAGAAGGCTTAAGGACTATTTTCTTTGAAGTTGTCTGAGTATCTAGCTCTGATACGATGCTCAATTCCGTTTCAGAGTCATCGGATAATTCATAGGTTAATTCAAAAAAACCATCAGCATCTGCCTGTTTTTTAGTACTGATTTTAGAAGAAGGATAGACCGTTGCGTGAGGTTCTGTTTTACCTTTAATCAACACGGTTCCGTTGCTATCACTTTCTGTAGCTTCATCTAGAATCAGTGTCAGTTGCCTTATTTCAGATTTATCAGTAGTCTGTTTTGTTTTTTTCTTAGTGACTTGTTCACTTTTGGTCTCGTTCTTTATTTCTGATTGCTTTGTTGCTGTTTCAGTAGATGGAGTTAAAATCAATCCTACGGTGAAAGAAATCGCTGCTATACCGGCTATAATTGCTGATTTTTTTGCTTTTTTCGCATGATTCTTAGACCGAAAATAGGCAAAGCGCACGCCGAAGATGATTATACCAATAAGGCCTATTAAACCCAAAGTTATACCAGGTGCAGCAAATAACAGAACAAGCAAAATAATAACTCCTAGAATGAAAACACTTTTCATCATCGAAATCCCCCATTTTTCTAATTATTGTGTTTACAGAAAATAACTATTGCTTTAAAAATAATTATACCGTAAATAAAGTACTCTTTATATAAAATATCATTTAAAATGTATTTTTTTTATTTTCGGTAGATGGGAATATGGCTAAAAATGGATATAAGTGTCATAATTATCTGGAAAAGCAAATTATTCTATGTAAAATCTGTAGAGAACACGGAATATTTTGAAGTATGATACTATTAAGGAAGTTATTTAAGAGTGGAGTGAGAAGAGATGGAAGAAATTATTTTGCTGCATACGAATGATTTGCATTCTCATTTTGAAAACTGGCCGAAAATCAGAAGATTCTTGCTGAATAAAAGGAAGGAAAATTCTACACCAAAGCAGTCTACGTTTGTTGTTGATTTAGGAGATTTTGTTGATCGCTGGCATCCGTTGACAGAGGCTACAAATGGAACAGCAAATGTTGAATTGATGAATGCTGTTCACTATGATGGTGCCACTATTGGTAATAACGAAGGTGTGGGAAATTCAAAAAAACAGTTGAATCATCTTTATGATGAAGCAAATTTTGATATATTGCTGGGAAATCTTTTTGATTTAGATACTGGAAAACGACCGAGGTGGGCGCTTCCTTATAAAATTTTAGCAACAGCTCAAAAGACCAGACTAGGTTTGATAGGTTTGACAGCTCCTTTTCCACTTACTTATAAACCTAATGGCTGGGATATTCGTGGAGTGGATGACGTGCTGCCTCAGCTTATTAGCGAGGTTCGCCAGCAATGTGATGTTCTGATTCTGCTGAGTCATTTAGGTATAGACAACGATATGAAAATTGCTACAAACTACCCTGAGATTGATGTCTTACTTGGGTCACATACCCATCATCTTTTTCGGCATGGAGAAAAAATTAATCATACACAATTGTCAGCTGCAGGAAAGTTTGGACAATATGTTGGCGAGGTTCATTTGCTTCTTGAAGATGGAGTGATTGTTCAAACCAGTGCAGAGGCGTTGCCTACAGAAGACTTTTTAGCGTTACCGGAAGATGAAGCGGAAATCTCTTCCTACTTGGAAAAAGGGCACAATCTTTTAAAACAGAAGCAGGTTGCTGACCTCCCTTATACTTTTTCAAATGTACTGGATAGTGAGCACCCATTGATTTTTCAAGCTCTTAATGCTTTAAAGAAAAGAGGAGGGACAGAAGCCGCTGTTTTGAATACGGGTCTATTTTTAGACGATTTATCAAAAGGGCTGGTTACTGAAGAAAATCTTCATCAAGTGCTTCCTCATCCGATGCACTTGATACGAGTGACGCTAAATGGAAAAGAATTAACCCGTTTAGTCAGAGAGATGGAGAAAAACCGGCACTTTTTAAGAAAATTTCCTATTGTTGGTATGGGCTTTAGAGGAAAAATTTTTGGGGATATTTCGTATACTGGAATATCTTATGATAAGGCTGATGCTAGCGTGTACTGGAATGGCCAAGCTGTTGTTGACAATCAAAACTATACATTGACTACGATTGATCATTATTTATTTATTCCTTTTTTTCCTACTATAGAAATTGCAGGAGAAATTGAGTTTTTATTTCCTGAGTTCCTTAGAAATGTTTTTGGGGATTATTTACGACGCTGCTATCCAATTGATAAAAAAGCAACGTACAATAAGTAGCTCTCGTAAAAACTAGGTAAATAAGAAATTATACTTATGGAAAATGATGAGATTCTGCATGCTTAATGGCAAAATGTTGCGTAAATCTGTATATTATCTGAACAAAAAAAGCTTTGGACATCATCATTTGATCTCAAAACTCTTTTATGTTCAGATTCAACAAAAAATCGCTAGACTAATTTTCGTTATTAGCGGGTAAGGATTGCATGAGCTCAAAAAAATATCCAGGCTTGCCAGTACTAAAATAGTTATACCAAGCCTCTAATGTATCTGCTTGGAAAACTTCCAGCTGCTCAATGATTTGCTTCGTCCATAATAAAGATCCTGTGGAGCTTGCAGTAATAAGGTTGTTGTCCACTACAGATGGCTCATCTATATAAGAGCCTGATCCTTTGTAATTAGGAGAAACCATTTCTAAAAATCCTACCCCGTTACTTGTATGGGTAAATGTATCTAATAGCCCAAAGTTGGCCAGCGCAGTAGTCCCGCCACATATTGCTCCAACTGTAGCACCTAAAGAAAGGAACTCCTCTGCTTTCTCGATAACAGCATGATGTTTGGAGTCATTCCATGTGTCTGCACCTGGTAATAACAATACACTTGATTTGTCTGTGATAATATCTTCTGTTACGCAATCAGGTACTATTGTCACTCCGCCCATTGTTTTAATTGGCTCTTTAGAACAACTTACTGTTTTAAGTGTTACTTGCTTTGCTCCTTTTTTAAAAAAACGACCAGAATTTAGTTCCGAGATAAGATGTCCCATTTCCCAGTCAGCTAAAGTGTCAAGAACGTAAATATAGATTGTAGTCATAAGTTTTCCTCCATTTAATTGTTTGGTAATTACTTTTTTATTATATCAAGTGATTGTTGACACCAGTATGGCAACAATCTAAAATAAAAAGAAATCTTGAAAGATAGCTGTTAAAAGAGCAGAGGTAGATTTGCTGCATTCTTTTGGCACTTCTCAAATAAGAAGCATATAAATGCATAAAAGTTGGCAGACATATTTGAAATTTCTACTTTTTATGGAAAAATAGACGAGAATCTTTTTGTTATTCAGATTGTTGTTAAAGAAATGATTTCAAGTATAGAAACCATAGTTTCTAAAAGCTGAAGGTAGCTCTTTGTGTAGAAGAAATTTGATTTAGGTAGTAGATAGATGTTACTCTTTTTTTAGATTTAAAAAAAACTAAAGTTAGCCTTTCAAAGCTAAGATATTGTTTTATAAAATATGCTATAATGAACGACAGGTGGTGAAGACATGGAAGAAAAAACTGAAGAAAAGAATGAATTGACAGCGGAGTTAACAGCTGTAATTGAAAATATAAATGAAGAAGAACCAGCAAAAACGAAAAAAAAGGGTGAAATCGTGACGCTTCTTGACGATAGCCAGTTAATGATTGGTGACCGTCAGTATGTACTTGTAAAGGATCATCGTGACGCTTTTGATGCTGAAAAAATTGGTGAACGTTTCAGCGATATTTTATCCAGATATGATTATATTGTAGGTGACTGGGGCTACGATCAGTTAAGATTGAAAGGTTTTTTTTCAACAACTAACCGTAAAGCCTCGCCGGATCAGCGCATTGATGCACTTGAAGACTATCTTTATGAATTCTGCAATTTTGGCTGTGCTTATTTTGTGATTGAACGTGTGGGTGAAAGAAAAGAAAAACAAAATCCGCGCAGAAAACGAAACAAGCGAAGCAACTATCGTAATCAGGCGCATACCGATGAAAAAAAAGCACCTGTTCAGAACCAAAATACTGTAAAGAAAAATAAACCGGTTATTCGGAACAGAAAAGAGAATTCGAATAATGACAAGCCGGCAGCAGATAATGGAAGAGCGAAAAAAGAAACGAATAATCGGTCATTTACGATTCGTCAGCGTGAGGGGCAATAATTTTGAAGAAATATAAAGGATATTTGATAGATTTAGATGGAACAATCTATCTTGGCAAAGACATTATACCGGCGGGAAAACGTTTTGTAGAGAGGCTGCAGAAAACTGAGCAGCCCTTTCTGTTTGTGACAAACAATACAACCAAAACACCAGAAGCTGTGGCAGAAAGACTGGCTATGGAATTTGATATTCATATCGCACCACAGACCATCTATACAGCTAGCCTAGCTACGATTGACTATATGAAGGAGCAAGGTGCTGGAAATAAAGTTTATGTCATCGGAGAGTCAGGTTTAATTGATTTGATTTTGGAAGCTGGCTTTGTTTGGGATGAAGAAACGCCTGATTACGTAGTGGTTGGATTAGATACAAAGATTACTTACGAAAAGCTTGTTAAGGCAACCTTAGCGATTCGTAAGGGAGCTGTCTTTATTGGAACGAATCCAGATAAAAATATTCCAACAGAACGAGGACTTTTGCCGGGTGCAGGCTCAATGATTTCTTTAGTGGAAACTGCTGTTCAGCGTAAACCAATTATGATTGGTAAACCAAATGCAATCATCATGAACGAAGCGGTTAAAGTGATGGGCTTAAAAAAATCTGACGTGCTAATGGTTGGGGATAACTATGAAACGGATATCCAAGCAGGTATCCAAAATGATATCGACACACTGCTGGTACTTTCAGGCTTCACTCAAAAAGAAGATGTGCCCAATCTGCCAATTCCAGCAACCTATACAATTGCTTCATTAGATGAGTGGGATGTCTGATATGGGAGTAAAGAAGAAAATTGCCTTGGAATATCTGGGATTCATTTGTCTTTTTTTGGCAGTGCTTTCTTTATGTATTACAATAACTATCAATTTTCGACCGTTGTATGCTTTGGATATTGATTTTTTAGATATTTTAGACTATACAACAATTGGAAAAAAGGAGTTGTTGGAAAATTTTGATCAACTGATGAAATATTTGAATAATCCGTTTATTCAGACATTAAAGCTATCTGATTTTCCGGTTTCTCAAAGTGGAGCTTTTCATTTTTATGAAGTGAAGCGCCTATTTTTACTTAACTATAGTGTATTGCTGATTACGATTGTTCCTGCTATAGTCTTTTTACGCTACTTAAAGAAAAAAGGCTGGCTTTGGCGGCTAATGCGCCCTAGCCAGATTGGCATGATTATACCAGTAGTCTTTCTATTCTTGATGCTCATTGGTTTTGACCAATTCTTTGTACAGTTCCATAGTCTTTTTTTTAATAACGATGCTTGGCTGTTTAATCCAGCAACAGATCCAATTATCAATGTGCTTCCGGAAGAATTCTTTATGCACTGTTTTTTGTTATTTTTTCTTTTATTAGAAGGCCTGCTTTTTCTACTTTATCGAAGTGGAAAAATTCAATTAAAAACAGCAGCTAAAGATACAGAATAGATAAAGTAAACACAAACTTTACGCTGTGATTTGCTTTTTCTTTCTGGATGCTTCAGCCAGTTTGTATTCGCTCGAAGTTGCTTCTTTAAGACAAATAAGAGAAATTATAGGAACCGATGGTCATTTTATGGCTATTGGTTTTTTTGAATTAATTAATATTCTATTTGACTTTTAAACCTGTTATAAAAATAGCTGTAAAATTCAAAATGAAAGGAGTATACTAATCAATAAAATAAAAGAATAGGGGTTTTAGAATGAAAAATATTTTTACAGCTATTTTATTCGCTGGTGCTCTTTTTTCTATAAGTGCCTGCTCAACTAATCAAAAAGAACTAAGCGACAATAAGGAAACTTCAACTACGTCTTCAATGAATCAGGTGAATAAAGAAGAGCATATTGACTATGATCATCAGGATGAGTGGGAGTTTGTTTCTGAAAAGATGCAGTCGCCGATTGATATTCCAACCAGCGAGGTTGAAAATATGAGCCCGGATTTGGGAACAATTGTCTTAGATTATGGTATTGAAATTACTAATGCTGAAAACAATGGTCATAGTATCCAAATAGAAGATGGCGGGAAAGCAGAAATTAACGGACGAAATTTTGAACTAACACAATTTCATTTTCACGCAGAAAGTGAGCATACAATCGATGGGAAGCATTACCCGATGGAGGTACACTTTGTAAATAAGGCTCAGGATGGTCGACTTGCGGTGATTGGCGTCTTTTTCAAGGAAGGAGCAGAAAACAAAGGATTTCAAGAGGTGTTGGATAACGTTAACAATGGAAAAACAGAGCCAATCACTGATTTAAATGAGATGCTTCCTGAAAATAAAAGCTATTATCATTATCTGGGATCACTGACTACGCCGCCATTGAGTGAGAATGTAGAATGGTATGTTATGAAAAATTCGGTGGAAGTATCGAAGGAACAAATTAAGTCTTTCAAAAAGCTGTACGCTCATAACAATAGAGAAATTCAGCCGTTGAATGACCGAGCGATTATTGCATATACAGAATAAGAAAAGCAACACAGAGCTTGAGCACATTTCACATAGCTTAGTGTCCAAACTCTTTTTTGTTAAAAGCTGAATAAACAGTTTAATCGTCTTTTTTTCCTTCCCATTTATGAAGGCAGTGTCTTTTCTGTCATATCCTTCAAATTTATGTAAGCTGAGAATGCTTTTACTTTAAAGAGGTTCTCAGTTTTTTTAAAATTTCATGTAGTTTCAAAAACTAGATTGAATAATTTTTGTAAGTATGTTAATCTTTTATAAGAAAAAGGTGGTGTGTTTTTTTGGATGATATCAAAGCTTCATTAAAAGACTGGGGAGAAGAATTAAGAAATATACATTTACCTAGATGGCATGAGCTTCCGGATATTGAACTTTATATGGATCAGGTGATTACGCTGGTAGAAAAATATCTATCTCCGCTGATTACATCAGAAAAGCATACATTATTGACATCTTCTATGGTTAATAATTATGTTAAGCTGGGGTTGATTCCAGCACCTAAAAAGAAGCGGTATAATCAGAAGCATTTAGCTTTTTTAATTGCAATCACTCTGCTAAAGCAAGTGTTGACAATTCCGGAAATCAAAGAGGGCATCCTATTTCAAGGAGCTGCTGTTGGCATTCGGGAAGCATATAATCTGTTTTGTAGCGAACAGGAAAACGCATTAAGAGTAGTTGTCTCTCAAGCACTAGGAGAAGAGCCGACACCGGCATTTAATGAACCTATACCGGTAGAATTTCTGGTAGTAAAAGCTGCGACTTTGTCTTTTGCTACTAAAATGTTCAGTGAAAGGGTTATTGAATTAGAACAACTATACTTGAAGAAGATGGAGAAAGAGCAATGAATAAAGAAAAAATAGCAATACTTGTAGATTCTGGAACTGATGTGCCGGAGGAATTGGTTGAAAAATATGGCATTTATGTGATTCCCTTACAAATTATTTATAAAGATCGAGTGTATACTGATAAAGTAGATATTACACCAGAAGAGGTTTATGAACGTCTACCTCAGGAAATCCCAAGTACTTCTTTACCTGATGGGGAAACGATTACTAAGATTTTTGAAAAAATTAAAGAGGACGGTTATGAAAAGGTACTAGCCATTACGATTTCTAGTGGACTTAGTGGTACGTATAATATTGTCCGTTTGATTAGTGAAGAATTTACTTCTTTGGAAACCTTTGTATTAGATACGAAAAATATAGGAATTGGCAGCGGACTTCAGGTGATAGAAGCAGCCAAGATGCTTGAGCGTGGTTCATCATGGGAAGAACTTAAGCTGCAGACAACTAAAAATGTGGAAAAAGCTACAGTGTATTTCAATGTAGCTACACTTGAGTATCTTCAAAAGGGTGGCCGAATCGGCTTAGTCGCCTCCATTTTAGGAAATGCATTAAAGCTGAATCCAATCATTTCATGTAATGAACAAGGTGTTTATTACACCGTTGCAAAAGCAAGAGGAAGAAAGAAAAGTCTGGAGAAGGCTTTTAACTTGATTAAAGAGTTCATCGGAACACATAAAAAAGTGGTTTTGGCGGTGGCTCATGGTCAAGCGGAAGAGGAAGCAAGAAGCTTTTATCAGAAGCTCAAGGATAATTTTCCACAGGCTGAAGAAATCTATTTTGGTACAATTAGTCCAGCATTAGTTGTGCATACGGGACCAGGATTATTGGGAATCGGGATCCAGCTGTTGGATGATTGATAAAAAAACAGTTCAAATAATTGCTAGAAATTTAAAATATAGGTAAACTATGAGCGAGATAATAAATCTCGCTTTTTATATGAAAATTTCATGAAAAGGTATTGAAAAAAACAGTAGTTATGTTAAACTCAATACTGTTTGAAAGGGGAGAAACACATGAAAAAAGGAATTGCAGAAATTATTGGAACATTTATTTTAGTCTTTTTCGGTACAGCTACAGCAGTTTTAGGAAATGGTATGGATGGAATCGGTACGACAGGAATTGCCTTAGCTTTTGGGTTAACAATCGTTGCCGCTGCTTATAGTATTGGTACGATTTCCGGTGCACATTTAAACCCAGCTGTTTCACTAGGGATGTGGGTAAACAAACGGATCACCACTCAGGAATTTATTTATTATGTTGTTGGGCAGGTAATCGGTGCTTTATTGGCTTCATTTACTTTATTAATGATTTTGAACGGCAGCGATGCAAGCACAGCCAATTTAGGTCAAAACGGCTTCGGTGAATTCACTGCTATTGGTGCTTTGGCTATTGAAATTATTCTGACATTCATTTTTGTTTTAGTTATCATGGTGGTGACTAGTGCTAAAAAGGGTAACGCAAATCTTGCTGGAATCGTTATTGGTTTAACACTTACAATGGTTCACTTAGTTGGGATTCCTCTAACCGGTACTTCAGTTAACCCGGCAAGAAGCTTGGGACCAGCTGTATTCGCTGGCGGCGATGCGTTGTCACAATTATGGGTATTTATTGTAGCACCATTAATCGGTGGTTTGTTGGCAGCTTTAGTGGCCAAATATGTATTAGATACAGAAGGCGAATAGTTACTGATTGACGTATTAGTATCTACATGTATGTAATTTTTAGGAATGGGATTCCATATATCTCATTCCTTTTTTGTATTTCTGGCTATTCAGTGAGTCTGTTTCAAATGACAAAGTCTGGGACATAACTAAATTCCCAGTCTTTTAGTAGACTTAAATCCGAAGAAATGATGAGATAGTAACACATACGAGCACCTAACTGAGACGAGTAACTGCAGGAGCACGCACGAAGCATTTAACTGAGACGAGTAACCGCAGGAGCAACTTCTTCGGCAACAAGCCGGGATTTAGCTAGCATTTGTAGAGTACCAGGTAGAAATCAATCAACATCGAATGGTTTACCTTCGTGTTTCCTGTCATTTTTGTAAATTCTTTTTTGGTGCTTTGAATCACTGTGATTACTTCCTGCGTAAGTAGAACCGATGTTGAAAAGTACCTACCTGGTGCTTGAAGGTAACTGTTTCTGTCCCACCCTTGAAATAATGCGCTATAAAAACAGTTTCTTATAAGATTTTGCTAAATGGATGGTCTGAAATGAGAGAAATCAGCGGGCAAAGGTGAAAGACTTGAGAAAATGAGGTATAATGGAAAAAATACTGCAAAAGTATGAATGAAGAAAAAGAGGTGTCTCTTTATGAAAAAAATATTAGTTGTAGATGATGAAAAGCCAATTTCAGAGATTGTTAAATACAATCTTGTTAAAGAAGGCTATGAGGTGTTTACTGCCTATGATGGAGAAGAAGCATTAGAAAAAGTTAAAGAAGAAGAGCCGGATCTGGTTTTACTGGATTTGATGCTGCCAAAAATAGACGGGCTGGAAGTAGCACGTGAGATTCGTAAAACCTATGATATGCCAATTATTATGGTTACTGCGAAGGATTCTGAAATTGATAAGGTTCTAGGGCTGGAATTAGGTGCAGATGATTACGTAACAAAACCATTTTCAAATCGTGAACTGGTTGCCCGTGTGAAAGCAAATCTGCGTCGGGGAGCAGCAAGTGTTAAAGAAGCGGAAGAGACAGTTCCTTCTGAGCTGACAATTGGAGATTTGACGATTCATCCTGATGCATATATGGTTTCCAAGCGCGGCGAAAAAATTGAATTAACTCATCGTGAGTTTGAACTGCTGTTTTATTTAGCAAAACATATTGGTCAAGTGATGACAAGAGAGCATTTGTTACAGACTGTCTGGGGTTATGACTATTTTGGCGATGTGCGAACGGTGGATGTGACAGTTCGGAGACTGCGGGAAAAAATTGAAGATAACCCAAGTCATCCAACCTATCTAGTGACTCGTAGAGGTGTTGGCTACTATTTAAGAAACCCTGAACAGGAGTAATGAATTATGAGAAAAAAGGTTAACTTTTTTCAGTCAGTAAATTTTAAGATAGCTATTTCATTTATCCTCCTCCTTTTGATTGCGATAGAAATCATTGGGGGGTATTTTATTCGTGAGCTGGAAACAACTACGATTAATGATTATAAAAGAAATGTTGACTTACAGGTAACTCAATTGGTTAATTCACTGAGTACGCCTCTTGGAAATGAAGACAATAACCGTGAAGAAGTCGATGCCGATCTTAAACGTGTTGTAAGCAGCTTCTCCAACTCAGAATTTCTGGAGGTTAGAGTCATTGATGATAAAGGAAACATCAGGGCTATTAGTGATTTGAACCTGCAAGGGCTGATTGGAAAGAAAAATGAATATCGGGATTTAAATGATTTCAGCAGTAAGAAATATCCTGTGGTAGAAAACGGAAAACGTGTCTATATTAATGTCCAGCCTATATACTCTCCGGCTGGTGATACGGTCATCGGGGCTGTTTATGTTAAAAGTAATATACAGAATAAGTACGAAGAAGTCACGAACATTGCCAGAATCTTCTTTACAGCCTCTTTGATGGCGGGTGTAATTTCAGTCATTGTTACTTTGCTGATTGCCCGTTCAATTACTCAGCCAATTGGCGAGATGAAGGAACAGGCACTGCGCATTGCACGCGGGGATTACAGCGGGAAAGTAAAGGTATACGGTAAAGACGAGCTTGGACAGCTGGCAGAAACCTTTAACCAGCTGAGTGAACGGGTGGAGGAAGCTCAGGAAACAATGGAATCTGAGCGGAATCGGCTGGATAGTGTCCTCACCCATATGACAGATGGTGTTATTGCTGCGGATCGCCGGGGAAAAGTTATTACTATTAACGACATGGCTACAACCTTGCTTAATATGCCTGCAGCGGATGCTATTGGTATGCCCCTTTTAGAGCTTTTAGATATCCAGGAGGAATATACGCTGCGTACTCTTTTAGAAGAGCCTGACGAGCTGCTGCTCGATCGTTCTTCTTCAGAAGCACCTGAAGATCAGATGATTTTAAAAGTTGATTTCGCAATGATTCGTCGGGAATCAGGCTTTATTACTGGTTTGGTTTGTGTGATTCATGATGTAACGGAGCAGGAAAAGAATGAGCGGGAACGACGGGAATTCGTTTCCAATGTATCCCATGAGCTGCGTACACCGCTAACCAGTATGCGAAGCTATATTGAAGCTTTAAATGAAGGTGCTTGGGAAAATCCTGAGGTTGCACCGAATTTTTTGAAGGTAACACTTGAAGAAACGGATCGGATGATTCGAATGATTAATGATTTACTGAATTTGTCTAGAATGGATTCAGGAAATTCGAAGCTGCAGCTGGAGTATGTTAACTTTAATGAACTAATTAGCTTTGTTCTGGACCGTTTTGATATGATGGTGGAAAGCGGTGAAAAGAAGTTTGTAATTCGTCGTGAGTTTACTAAGCGTGCCTTATGGGTAGAGCTTGATACGGATAAGATCATTCAAGTGTTGGATAATATCATGAATAATGCCATAAAATATTCTCCCGATGGCGGCGAAATTGTCTGCCGCCTCATTGAAACACATAGTACGGTCATCTTTAGTGTAACGGACAGAGGACTAGGTATACCTAAGAAAGATTTAGGGAAAGTCTTTGAACGTTTTTATCGGGTAGATAAGGCTAGAGCCAGAGCACAGGGAGGAACAGGACTAGGCTTGGCCATATCCCGAGAAGCAATCAAAGCGCACAATGGCTCTATCTGGGTAGAAAGTGTAGAAGGGCAAGGCTCGACATTTTATATTTCTCTACCGTATGAACCTTATGAGGAGGAATGGTGGGAATGAACCTTTTTGAAAAATTAATTCGTGCCGGACTGATCATAATGGTTCTGTTGAGCTTGTACTTTTCAACAATCATTTGGATTAGTTCTTCTGTAAAGGAGCCTAGACCGGAAACGGAAACGCAAGTAGCTGCTGCAGTTAAAGAGCGTGCTGCTAGTGATGCATTTTTACCAATTCGTTTGGTTCGTACAAAAGAAGATGCATTTTTTATTAGTACCAGTGAAAGCTTAATTGCTTCTGTTCAAAGGGTGATCAGTGACAGCAGCTTTGGCAAGCTAGATACTTTAGTTAAGAGCAACCAAGAGGAGTACAACAACCATTATCTGGAAAAAAATGACTTTGAGCTTCTGTATGAGGGTGAATTCTCCCTTAGAGAGTATTTATCAACCTTTGATATTGATATCGATCTTTCTGCTTTTTCTGAGGATGATCCTTTAGTCTTTAGCCGAATCCAGATTAATTATACTGAAGGTACTATTTTATTTTTTGATTTGTCCAATTGGAATGTATATACAACCCATATTTCCATTAATAAAACAGCTGTCGAACAGCTACTGGATAAAGAGAGTGTTGCTTATTTCAGCGTGGCTGAACGGACGGTAATTGCAGAGAAGCAATATTATATGGTCACAGATTTAAGGTTGAAAAAGTATAGTTACATTTTGGCCTCACAACCTGTGTCTCTTT
The DNA here is from genome assembly GCF_056924295.1 of Enterococcus sp. LJL128. NCBI lineage: Bacteria > Bacillati > Bacillota > Bacilli > Lactobacillales > Enterococcaceae > Enterococcus > Enterococcus sp. LJL128. The sequence goes on from NZ_JBXPBP010000003.1 coordinate 48,712, forward strand.
TTAGAAATGCCTTCTTTAATAATTCTGAAGATGTTCATACGAATGATGACAGCAAGGATTTACTCTATACAAGCGGAACGGAAAATTTAAGAGTTGAGGAAAAGACTAATGTTTTATATTTCAATGGCGGCTTAGAGCGCACAGCTGAAGAGCACACCATTTACTCCGACAGCTTTGAATATGTGAAAAAGCTTGGCGGTAATATCGGCAATGTTCGCTATTTTGACCGGTCAGGTAATCGAATGACCTATCGTACCTTTGTTGAAGGATTTCCAGTTTTTAGTGAGAATAATAAGGGGCAGGTTAAGGTGGCGGTTGATAAGCAAAATACAGATCAGCCTAATGTCACAATCAATACAAGTCTCGATATGATTCAGGTGCCAATTCCATCAGAAGAAGAAGTTACTCTAATGAACACTTCTGATTTACTTTCTGAACTAGTTTATGCTGGCGCAGATGAAAACGATATTCAGTCATTGATTATTGGGTATACTTGGCAAACAATCGAAGGAATCACCCAAGTCGTTGATTTAACTCCGGAATGGTATATTCTTTATAAAGACCAATGGTATCCAGAAGGCGAGTTATTAGAAAAACTTGCAACCGTGGAGGTGGAGTAATGGACTTTAAACGAATCGAGTGGATTTTCTTTCTAGTATTTTTAGGAGTCAATATATTTTTGTTCAGCATTTACCGGGAAGGACTGAAGGATGAAAATAACATGTCCTACTCAGATCAGACGGAAAGCTTGGACAGCAGACTGAAAAAAGAGAATATTAAGCATAAAGGGGAGCTATCTGTCAAACGCTCCCACGGGTATTATTTAAGTGGAGAGCAGACAAATTTTACAGATACTATTCATCAGCAGAGAATTGATAGAGGGGATAATACTTTTTTCTGGTACAACGTTGAAATTACCGATAACGGATTAATCAACTATCCGTCCAATCACTATGTTGACCCGACAGAGGTAGGCGATACCTTTACAGGTTTTTTAAATGACAATGACAGTGTACTATTTGGCTCGGAATATCAATATCTCCCGCAGTTTTCTAATTTAAATGGAGATTTTCCTGAACTGATTGCTGCTCAGTCCTATGGAGGAATCCCATTTAATGATGGAACAGCACAGCTTACGGCGTCATTGGAAAAAAATGAGACGGATGATTTGCTGAAGATTAATAAGTATACACAGTCGCATATTGAGAATATTGAAGAACTGAGAGAGAAATCAGAGCTGTATTCCGAAAGAGATGCAGTCGAAACATTGTATATTAATAATAAAATACCGAGTAATTCAAGCATTACATTTACAAAGCTGGCTTATTCAAGAATCTATAAAATTCGTGACAAAAATGTCTATGTTCCAGTCTGGTTTGTTGGTATTTCTTCTAATGAAACGACATTACAGGTAGAACAGATTAATGCAATGAGCAATACGATTATTTCTAGTAATACGGTGATCAGGGTGGAAAAAGACGAGTGATAATTGTATAATAGATTGCTGTAGAGAATAAACGAAGGGAAGCGTAGGAAATGAGTCAGGAAAATGCATTTAATGTCAGTGTTCTTGCCAGCGGCAGCACAGGCAATTCCCTTTTTATAGAATCAAAGGAAAAGAAAGTTTTGGTTGATGCTGGTTTAAGCGGGAAGAAAATAACTTCTCTGCTGGCGGAAATTAATCGTAAGCCGGAGGATTTAGATGCAGTGCTGGTTACTCATGAGCACCGAGATCATATTCATGGAGTGGGTGTTCTAGCTAGAAAGTATAAACTGGATGTTTACGCAAATGAAAAAACTTGGCAGGCAATGGATCCGATGATTGGAAAAGTTGATGTTGGGCAAAAGCATATTTTTGAAATGGGCAAGGTATTAACTTTAGGGGATATGGATATTGAAAGCTTTGGCGTTTCCCATGATGCGGCGGCACCCCAGTTTTACCGATTTTATAAGGAAAACCGGTCGTTTGTTATTTTGACAGATACAGGGTATTGTAGTGATCACCTCCGTGGAACAGTACGGGATGCAGATGCTTACCTTATTGAAAGCAATCATGACTTGGGCATGCTTCGTGCAGGAGCATATCCGTGGAGTCTGAAACAGCGGATACTAGGAGATCAGGGACATCTTTCGAATGACGACGGTGCTTTGGTAATGGCTGATGTTATCGGACCGAAAACGAAAAGAATTTACCTCGGTCACTTAAGCAAAGAGAACAACATGAAAGAACTAGCTCAGATGGCTATGAGCTCCATTTTAACCGAATACGGCTTAGGTGTGGGGCATACGTTCAACGTTTACGATACCGATCCTGAGGCATCAACGGAGCTGTTTTCTATTTAGTTTGCTATTAAGGGTAGAGAGACGAACATCTTAAAATAGCCTTGAAATGAATCACTTATTTGAATTTAAGATTAGTAAAGAGTGTGAGACGAATGGACGTTGAAGCCTGTCCTACACTTTTATCTATCTTGGTGCTGCATCAAGTTTTGCTGGTAAGAAAAAACTGAATACAAATGAAGAGCTTGGAATGAAAAAACAGAGAATCTCTGGTTTTTTTCAAGTTCTTTTTTTCATAAAAAGAAACGAAGCGAGTGATTTCGGCAGCTGGACGGAAGTGACTTGGTAAAAAGCGCCAAGTCCATTTGCTTGTGGGCTGACCAAGCTCGTTCAGTTTTTATCCTATCAAGACAATTTGACGTCTTGCTGTTTCTTTTATGAAGCGTATTATTTTAAGTTTAATTTTAGTTGGCCTTGTTATTCTCTTTTAAAAGAAGAATAAAGGATGGTAAAAACGATGCCTGTGATTAACCATAAAGATAAGCAAGCCTGTGAGAGATACAATCAATTTATAGAAACTGCCCGGTTTAGTTCAATTACTCAGGAAACGGACTGGGGCCATGTAAAAAATAACTGGGAACCTCTCTATGTTTATTTGGAGGAGGCAGGTGAAATAGTAGCAGCTATGTCGATTTTAACGATTCAAAATATGGGCGAAGAATCGTTTGCCTACGCGGCAAAAGGACCTGTGATGAACGAAGTGTCTATAGCGTACATAGAACGATTAGTTGAAGAAGCAGAAGCTGAACTGGCAAAAAGAAAGGTGTTTCTGCTGCGGATGGACCCTGAATTTCCTTATTCTGAGGAACTAAATCTAGCACTTAAACAAACCAATTTATTGGTGAGAAATCGGGAAGTGGCTGGAAAGGAAACAATTCAGCCCCGCTACAATATGCTTTTGGAACTAAGGGGACGAACTGAGGAAGAAATTTTAAGCAGTTTTTATGGAAAAACAAGGTACCGTATCCGTTATGCTCAGAAAAAAGGACTAACAAGCAGGGGTTCTTCTGACTGGGAAGATTTGGCTCTTTTTTATACATTATATGAAACGACAAGCAGAAGACATGGAATTTCCTATCGTCCGAGAAACTATTTTATCCGTCTGGCTGAATCGTTTTTAGACTCTGGAAAAATGAAAATCATTTTGATTTTAATCGATGGTGTTCCTGATGCAGGAGGTCTCTGTTTTTTATCAGGAAATAAGGTTTGGTACATGTACGCCGGCAGTACACATGAAAATCAAGTTCTGATGGCTCCTTATTTAATGAACTGGGAAGGTATTAAGTGGGCATTGGCAGAAGGAAAGGAAGCCTATGATTTTGGCGGTGTTTTCGACTTAACCAATGAGGATGGGCTTTATCAGTTCAAGCATGGATTTATTCGCCCTGGACAGCCAACAGAGTACATTGGAGAATTGGATAAGGTTTATAATCAAGAAGTGTATCAAAGATTTATTGCTAAATAGTTTTTCTGTAATTTAGATGAAATATTCTGAAAATTTAGTGCTATAATAAGGTCATATTAAGCGGACGAAAAAGAGAAGTTGTAGCGGGAAGATAGCGGCTCTCTTTTGGAGAAGGGGAAAAAATGATTTTATTAGGCTCTATTGTAAATGCTTTAGCTATTATTATCGGCAGTTTTTTTGGTGCCGTCCTTCGGAATCTTCGAGAAGAAACGAAAGACACAGTTACCAAGGGGATTGGTTTAGGTGTTATTGTGTTGGGGCTGCAGATGTCTTTTAAGGCAAACTCATTTATCCTCATTTTAATCAGCTTGTGTCTAGGAGCGATGATGGGAGAGTTTTTCAGAATAGAAGACAGAATGAATACGTTTGGTCTCTACTTGGAAAAACGGTTTGCGAAACCAGGAAGTAATTTCGCAGAGGGCTTTGTTACCGCCACGCTGATTTTTTTGATAGGTTCTATGGCAATTATAGGTGCAATTGAAAGCGGCGTTTCCGGCAACCATCAAACGTTATTTACAAAATCCGTTATGGATGGCTTTATGGCAATCATGTTGACCGCAACACTAGGTGTAGGTGTCCTGTTTTCTGCTTTTCCAGTGTTAATCTATCAGGGAATAATCACCTTAGCTGCAAGTCTGCTAATGAAGTATGTACCAAAAGAGTTATTGGATCAGTTGATGATTGGCATCAGTTCAATTGGCGGCTTGATGATTATGGCGATTGGTTTGAATATTCTTGGATTAACAAAAATCAGAGTTTCAAACTATTTACCGGGAATCGTTATCTTAGTACTTTTGATTGTAGGACAATTTTATTTGTAATCATTCAATATTTTTTGATAGATGTGCACGTTAAACCATTTAGAGATTAAAACAAAGAAAAATAAAATAGAGAATACCATCATGATTAATTAGTACATTCAGCTTCAATAAAGCGGTTTTAGAATAGCCGTTGGATAGTTTGAAAAAAGGTATAACAAGCGGGCTCGGATAATTTCCGAAAGAACTACGTTTGTTATACCTTTTTTGCTTTTCGAGGAGGTTGTGACCCAAATGCTCTGCTTTGTGAAATAAGAGAAAATAGCTCCTTGCGATTCTCATTATATGTTCAATTTATCTCCAAAGAAGCTACTTTTAGAACATCAGTTATCAGTATTGAATGGAAGATATCATATTATTATTATATTTTCTTTTTGTATATGAAATGCATAATTTAGAATAATATTCAATTTTCCAGGGTGTAAAATGCATAATTTTTCTTTTTTTTGAATAAAACTTATAAAAAACCATTGACTTACTGTGTTTCTGAAATTATAATGTGAAAAACATCTTTTTTTATGAGAAATGAAAGTGATGAGGTGAAAACGTATGAAAGTTTCAATCATTGGTGCAACAGGATATAGCGGCTTGGAATTGATTCGCTATCTTCATGCCCATCCTTATGCCGAGCTAGTATCTGTTCACAGCCGAACAGAGCGAAAGCCTATTGATGAGATACATCCCTATTTACAAGGTTTACTGTCGCTGCCTTTAGAGGCTATTGATCATGAACGTATAATGGCAATAAGTGATGTCGTTTTCCTTGCATTACCATCAGGCTTCTCCAAAGAACTGGCACTGCCATTTATCAAAAATGATTTTCCTGTTATCGATCTCTCTGGTGATTTCCGCTTGAGAGAAAGAGGTGCATATGAAAAATGGTACCACAGTGATGAAACACATTATCCTTGGATTCAAAAATTTGATTATGGTCTTTCTGAGTTTCGGACAGATTCGTCAAAAAAGTTTATTGCTAATCCGGGCTGCTATGCAACGGCGGCAGAGCTTTCGTTTGCTCCTCTGTTAAAAGAGCATCAGATCATTTTAGATTCTATTGTTATTGATGGAAAATCGGGTCTTTCAGGTGCCGGCAAAGCACTAGCGCCAACAAGTCATTTTGTTCAAGCAAATGAAAACATGAGTGTTTACAAGGTAAATACACATCAGCATATACCAGAAATTATTCAACAATTTCAACAATGGACGCCTAAGCTGAAAGCCATTCAATTTACAACATCGCTGATTCCGGTGACAAGAGGGATTTTTATGACAGCTTATGGAAAGCTAAAGGAAAAACAGACAATCAATCAACTGCTTGACTGTTATCAAACATGTTATAAGAATCATCCGTTTATTCGAATTCAGAAGAACAATGTTTTTCCAACACTAAAACAGGTAGTCGGCACCAATTTTTGCGATATTGGTCTGGCAGTAAATGAGGAAACAGATACAGTGACTATTGTCACAGCTATCGATAATTTAGGTAAAGGAGCAGCAGGTCAGGCTATTCAAAATATGAATTTACTGGCTGGTTTTCCAGAGACAGCCGGGCTGCTGCAGCTGCCAATCTATCCGTAGGGAGATATGAAAATGAAAAAGATTACTGGTACAATTGCTTCGCCCAAAGGGTTTTATGCAGACGGCGTACATAGTGGGCTTAAAAGAAAACGTAAGGATATTGGCTGGATTTACTCAGATACGCCTGCAACTGCTGCGGCAGTATTCACAACAAATGCGGTTAAGGCAGCACCTATTCAAGTTAGTAAACAGGCATTGGAAAATGGCGGACTTCAGGCTGTAATTGTCAATTCTGGAAATGCCAATGCATGTACAGGAAAAAAAGGGCTACAGCATGCTGAAGAGATGCAGCAGCTGGCTGCTGAAAAGCTTGGACTTTCTAAAAATCAAGTTGCAGTTGCTTCTACTGGTGTGATTGGTAAAGAGTTGGCAATGGATAAGGTAGCAACCGGAATTTCAGAGTTAAGTGTACTGGAAGGAACACCGGAGGCTTTTCATGAAGCAATTCTAACAACGGATACTAAAACAAAAGAGATTGTACTGGAAGCGCAGATAGAGGGCTACACTGTAAGGGTGGCTGGTGTTGCCAAAGGCTCAGGAATGATTCATCCGAATATGGCTACGATGCTGGCTTTTATTACAACAGATGGGGCAATCTCTAAGCTGCTGCTGCAAGATATGTTAAAAGAAATGACAGATTGTACGTTTAATCAAATTACTGTAGATGGAGATACATCTACAAATGATATGCTTCTAGTTCTGGCAAATGGTGCCTCAGGCATACCAGAGATCCAAAAGAATACTGAAGCCTGCCTGATTTTTAAAAACATGCTGCGACGGGTCATGGAGGAGCTGGCAAAGATGGTTGCTCAGGACGGGGAGGGGGCTACAAAACTGATTGAAGCTCAAGTTCAAAATGCTTCCAGTCGTTTAGCAGCCAGAATGATTGCAAAAAAAATTGTCGGTTCTTCTCTGGTAAAAACAGCAATGTTTGGAGCCGATCCTAACTGGGGGAGAATTATCTGTGCGATTGGTTATGCAGATTCTTCTATTGATCCTGAAAAGGTGGATATCAGTATCGGCAATCAGACAGTGCTGCTTGCAAGTCAGCCCCAACCGTTTGACGAAAAAGCAATGCAGGAAATTCTTTTACAGAAGAAGATTATAATTACGGTGAATCTTCACGATGGACAAAATGAGGGAACTGCCTGGGGTTGTGATTTGACCTATAAATATGTAGAAATAAATGCACTGTATCATACGTGAAGAAGGAGTATAACCATGGATAATTTAATTGTTATAAAAATAGGCGGAACAGCGAGTGATACACTGACCGAGAGTTTTTTTGAACAAATTCATTTTTGGCAGTCAGTGGGAAAGAAATTGATTATTATTCACGGCGGCGGTCATTACATATCTAGTATGATGACTCAGTTGAATGTGCCTGTCTGCCAAAAAAATGGGCTGCGGGTGACGACGGATGAGGTGCTGAAAATCAGTCAAATGGTACTAATTGGTCAAGTACAGCCCATGATTACTAGTCGTTTTCAACAGGAAGGACTGAGAGCTGTCGGACTGAATACTTCTAGTGCAAAAATCATTTTAGGGGAATATCTGGATAAAGAGCTGTTAGGACACGTAGGAAGAGTCACAAAAATTCAGACAACCTTGCTGGAAGATTTGCTGGATAAAGACTATATACCAGTTGTTGCTCCATTAGGGATGACAACCTCAGATAATTGGTTAAATATTAATGCAGATGAGTCAGCTTGCCATATCGCTTCGGCGCTTAATGCAGAGGCACTATATTTATTGACCGATGTTGCAGGGATTCTAAAGAGTGGAGACTTCCTTGAAGAAATCGCATTAACGGAGATTGATCAGTTAATTGAAGAAGAAACGATTACAGGGGGAATGATTCCTAAAGTAAAAAGCGCTGAAAAAGCGATTAGAAATGGAGTAAATACGGTTTATATTACCAATAGCATATTAAAAGCCGGAACGAGTATTTTAGGGAAGGAGCGTGTGCTATGACCCATTTGTTTCCTAATTATAAAAGACAGTCTATTGAATTTGTAGGGGGAGAAAAACAACATCTTTTTGATAAAGAAGGAAATGCTTATCTTGACTTAACCAGCGGCATTGGTGTGATGAACTTAGGCTATCATCATCCAGCGTTGAATACAGCCTTGCAGACACAGGCGGAGCAAATTTGGCATACGCCCAATCTCTATGAAAATAGCCTGCAAGAAGAGGTAGGAAAGCTGCTGGCAGACGGGGAAGACTATCTTTCCTATTTCTGTAATAGCGGAGCTGAGGCAAATGAAGCCGCTATAAAGCTAGCGAGAAAAGCTACTGGGAAAAAGAAAATAATTACTTTTTTACAATCTTTCCATGGACGAACCTTTGGCGCTTTAAGTGCTACTGGCCAAAAGTCAATTCATGAAGGCTATTATCCTCTGTTGCCCGAATTTGTTTATCTGCCGTATAATTCCATTGCTGATTTGAAAGAGGCACTATATGAAGAAACAGCAGCCGTCATGCTTGAGCTGATTCAAGGAGAGGGCGGTATTATCCCAGCTGAAAAAGAATGGATAGCAGAGGTTTCCCAGCTTTGTAGGGAAAAAGGTATTTTGTTAATAATTGATGAGGTTCAAACTGGAATTGGTAGAACCGGCAGTCTTTATGCCTTTCAGCAATGGGGCATTCAACCGGATATCTTTACCTTGGCAAAGGGGCTTGGCAATGGCTTTCCTGTTGGTGCAATGGTTGGAAAATCTACACTTGCTTCAGCATTTGGTCCAGGCAGTCACGGATCAACCTTTGGTGGAAATAAATTAGGCATGAGTGTAGCCAAAGAAGTACTGCAATGGACTCGCTCGCCTGAATTTTTATCAGAAGTTACTGAAAAGGGAAAAAAAGCAATTGAATACTTGAGCAGCCGATTGATTGATACAGAAAATGTTCGGGCAGTTAGAGGAAAAGGGTTAATGATTGGTATTGAATTAGCTAGCCCGGAATGTTTGGAGAAGGCAATAGCAAACCTGCTTGACGAAAAAATTGTTGTTTTGAAAGCAGGAAATAATGTCTTGCGGCTGCTGCCGCCGCTGACTATTACGCAGGAAGAGCTTGCTTTTGGCATTGAAAAAATCTGTCAGGTATTGGAGGAATTGGAGAATGAGTGAAGCCTTATATGGAAAAAGTATTTTAAATTTAACAGAATTAACAAAGGAAGACATTCATCAAATTATTCAGCTTGGAATAAAAATGAAGCAAGCACCATTGGACTATAAGGATACGCTGTCTGGAAAAATACTAGCAATGATTTTTGAAAAAAACAGCACACGTACACGTGTATCCTTTGAAGCCGGCATCATTCAATTAGGAGGTCAAGCGATTGTTCTAGACAGCAAATCTACTCAAATGGGCAGGGGAGAACCGGTTAAGGATACTGCTAAAGTCATGTCTGGATATGTTGATGGCATTATGATTCGGACATATTCTGATCAAATGGTTCAGGAACTGGCTGATGAAGCGGACATTCCAGTAATTAACGGGTTAACAGATAACCACCATCCCTGTCAGGTATTGGCTGACTTCATGACTATTTATGAAGTGAAAGGGAAGCTGACGGGGCTGAAACTGGCTTATATTGGCGACGGCAATAATATGGCTCACTCCTTTTTAATAGGAGGAAGTATCGCGGGAATGGATATTTCAATTGCTTCTCCTGACGGATATCAGCCCGAGCCGACCTTTATCTCACTTGCAGAAGAATACGCTAAAGTCTCAGGAAGTACAATTGTGGTGACTGAAAACCCTGCTGAGGCAGTCTTGGAAGCTGATATTATTGTTACAGACGTTTGGGCAAGTATGGGGGACGAAGAACAGCAGGAGGAACGGGTAAAGGCATTTCACAAGTATCAAGTGAACGAACAGCTAGTCCAACAGGCAAAAGCTGACTATATGTTCCTGCATTGTCTGCCAGCGCACAGAGAAGAAGAGGTGTCAGCGGATATCATAGATGGCAGTCATTCTTATATTTACCAGGAAGCAGAAAATAGACTACATGCACAAAAAGCACTGCTGGCTAATGTGATGAAAGAGACAAGTGTTATATAACATACAGCTGTTTTTATAAAAAATCAGATTGAGTTGCGTTCTCTAAAGGGAACCGCTCAATCTTTTTTCTAATATTTACTTAAATTGATTCGGATTAAATGAATTTTTATTTGTAGTTTTACATAGTTTCTAGTAGAATGAATGTGTATGAATAGAAAGAAAAGAGGTGTAGATACATGGGTTTTACAGATGAAACAGTACGTTTTGACTTTGATGAAAGTCGGAAAAAAGAAGTGAGTGAGACTCTAGCTACCGTATATCGGGCTTTAGAAGAGAAAGGTTATAATCCTATCAATCAGATTGTAGGGTATTTGCTTTCTGGAGACCCGGCCTACATTCCTCGTTATCAGGATGCGCGGAACTTAATTCGACGTCATGAACGGGATGAAATTATGGAAGAGCTTGTAAAGCACTACTTGTCAAGCTATGGTATTAACCTTCAATGAGAGTAATGGGACTTGATGTGGGCTCAAAGACAGTCGGAGTGGCAGTCAGTGATTTGCTGGGCTGGACAGCTCAAGGCGTGGAAATCATCCGAATCAATGAAGCTGAAGGACAATTCGGTTTTGAGCGTTTAGGCGAGCTAATTAAAGAATATGAAGTGTCTAAAGTAGTCGTAGGACTGCCTAAGAACATGAATAATTCAATTGGTCCTAGAGCAGAAGCTTCTATGGCTTATGGTAAGCAAATAGAGGAGCTGTTTCAGCTTCCTGTTGTCTATCAGGATGAACGCTTGACAACGGTTCAGGCAGAACGCATGCTTGTTGAACAAGCAAACGCTTCTAGAGCAAAACGAAAGAAAGTAATAGATAAAGTTGCTGCTGTGATGATTTTGCAGAATTACTTAGATGGTGCGGGCAAGAACAACTAATGCAGTGTACGAAATTACTAATAGAGAAGGCAGTTGTAAAATACTGGTATGCCAGCTAAAAAGCAGCTGTCAAATTTTTTAGAGAAGCTGTCAATGATAAAAAAGTATAGCAGCTTTCTCAATAAAGAAAGGGAGATAATGATGACAGAACATAACCACGAAGGACATGAGCATATCACATTAGTAGATGAGCAAGGAAATGAAACGCTATATGAAATCCTGCTGACTGTTGATGGTCAGGAAGAATTTGGTAAAAACTACGTTCTTTTATATCCAGCAGGAGTACCTGAAGATGAAGATGTTGAGCTTCAAGCATATGCTTACATTGAAAATGATGGAGGAACAGAAGGCGAGCTGCAGCAAATTGAAACAGACGCTGAATGGGATATGATTGAAGAAGTCTTCAATACCTTCATGAGTGAAGAAGAAGGTAACTAATATAAGAGCTAAGCCCTTGGTACATAAGGACTTAGCTTTTTCTTTATCTTCAAGGTACTGAGGGAAAATTAAGCAAATCAAAACAGGCGCTGAAAGGGATATGATTGAAGAAGTTTTTATTCAATTCATAGATGAAACAGAATAGTTTTTTTATCGAAGAAGTTATTTTTAGCCCGCGTTTTTTACAAATTTAGGTATACTAAAAATCTGGGATTTTTCTGTCCCAGACTTTTAATATATTTTTTATGTTGTATAGCCGCCGCAAATACCGACATAAGCATCAAATGTAGCCTTATTGTTTTTCCAATCCATAATTTTGATGTCTTGTGCTTTACCTGTTTTATGTGCAGTTACTTGGTTATAAACAGAACGTAGTACACTCCACTCTGTTTGAGTTAGTAACTTCATTTTGGTTCCACAAACATAAAACACACCTGTACCATATAAAATTGCAAATTCTGTCATATCATCTTCTCCCTTCATATCTTCTACATCATTTTCACTAGAATCTATGGCTTCTAGTTTACCTGGATTCTGTTGCATTATTGCATTGTAAGTAGATACCAGCATTCCTAGATAATGTTGATATCCGCTTTCTGCATAATCTCCAGAAGCCCCTCCAACTCTGAATAGGCCTTTACAAAAAGATTCAATCGTCGTTGTTCCTTCCACATTGTACAGCCCATTACGTTTTGACAAAACAAATGCATAAGCTTTGAAAAAATCATTTAAAGTTGGAAAGTGAACATAGTAGCCTCCTTCGTTAGCTGGGCGCGCAGACCCACGACTCATACTTATACCAAGGTCACTTGGTGCGCTAAATGGTTCAGAAATACCACTCCAGTTATTGTCTTTACTGCCAGCTATTGAGGTATTTGGATCCCCCCAATGGCTTTCAATGAACATCTGAGCAATTAAAAAACTTGGCTTTAGATTATATTTTTTTGTAGCATCAATGACTAAGCGAATATTGTCTTGTGAGATACTATATCCAGCATTTGTTAGTGGCCCTTTTGAGTATTGGCCGCTACCACCATTTGATTCTCCACCTACTGTTGAAATCCATTGATCTAGATTTAAAATATCCGTAATAGGATCTTCTCCAACATTCTTCTTCACAGGAAACCCCGCCCAGTTAGCTTGCCAGCTATCAGAGCCGATTTTTACCCAAACGTGTCCATAGCCGCCACCACCATTTCTATTAACTGCAATGTTAAGCGTACCAGAACCGACGTTTGCAATTCCTTCTGAAGCGTAGGTAACTGGGATATCTTTTGCATTTCCACGCGCAGCATATGGATTTGGTGCGCCAACAAATTCAAGAATGTTCTTAATTAAGCTAACACATTGTCCATTTAATCCGGCATTAGATTTATCGACCGTTATTTGACCGATAAGACTATCAAGAAAACTTTTTACTTCTCCAATTGTTTTTGCCATAAGTTTTCCTTTCTTTACTTTTTTGTAAGATCTTACAACGTTAGTATAGCGAATATAAGTGCTTTCTAACTGTCAACTTACTGTCATTTTTCTCCCTATAAAAATTGACCAGCTATTGATAAAGCTGCTGACGGCATTAAGGAGTTTGTAGTCAATAATAATGAGTTCTTTCTATTTAGAGAAGAAAAGGAATGACTGTGAAAAATTTATAAGAGCGCATAATTCGTAGATATAAAAAATGACTAACAATTAAATGTACCGATGTACCAACCCCAAAAAGTTAGAACTGAAAATCTAACTTTTGGAGGTTTTTTAGTATGGCAAAATATAGTTTTGATTTTAAGTTAAAAGTAGTCCATGAATATCTGGATCAAAAGCGAGGGATAAACTTTCTCGCAAAAAAATATGGGTTTAAAAGTAATAGTCAAATAGGAAGATGGATCAATGCTTATAATGAATTTGGTAAGGAAGGACTACTCCGTAGTCGAAAAAATAGGAATTATTCTGTTCAATTTAAGTTAGATGCGATAGAGTTGTATTTAACAACAGAGCTGTCCTATCGAGAAGTAGCCAATTGTCTGAAAATTAACAATCCGCCTTTAATTGCCAGTTGGCTTAGAACCTATCGGAAACAGGGGATAGATGGACTCTCTAAACAGAAAGGACGTCCACCTACAATGACTAAGAAGAAACGAAATGAAACCCAGTCATTACCAAGTGAACAATCTCAATTAGAGAAACTAGAAAAAGAAAACAGAATGTTGAAAATTGAGAATGCCTATTTAAAAGAATTGAGGAGGCTACGTTTAGAGGACGAACGAAAAATGAACGAATCGCACGAATCATTCACAGCCTCCGAGGACACTATCAATTAAAAGATATTCTGGAAGCCTTAAGGTTTCCCAAAGCTACTTACATGTATTGGCAAAAACGATTAAACAGAAGTAATCCAACAAAAAGGATGGAAGAAGAAATTCAAGCGATTCGTAAGGAGCATAAACATTATGGCTATAGAAGAATGACGCAAGAATTGAGACGACGTGGATTTCAAGTAAATAAAAAGAAAGTGCAGCGATTAATTCAAAAGCTACAGTTACAAGTCAATGCTTTCACTAAGAAATCAAGGAAATACAATTCATATAAAGGAACCGTTGGTAAGGTCGCTAGAAACTTGATTCATCGACGATTCAACACCTCTGTTCCTCATCAAAAAATCACGACAGATACAACTGAATTTAAATATTTTGAAGCGGATAAAACAGGCATTCTTCGCCCGAAAAAACTATATTTAGATCCATTTATGGATATGTATAACAGTGAAATTCTAAGCTACAGCCTTTCTACTCAACCAAATGGTAAAACAGTTATGGCAGGGCTAGAAGAAGCCATTTTCCAAACAAATGATTGTCCCTATCGTCGCACCTTCCACTCTGATCAAGGTTGGGCTTATCAAATGAACACCTATATACAAACCTTAAAGGATAACCGTATCTTTCAAAGTATGTCTCGGAAAGGAACCTGTTTAGATAATTCTCCTATGGAGAATTTCTTCAGTATTCTAAAGCAAGAAATGTATTATGGAAAAGTCTATCAAAGCCAAAATGAGTTAAGATAAGTCGTTCATAAGTATATTTATTATTACAATCATTATAGAATCAAAGAAAAACTTAACTGGAAAAGCCCAGTAGAGTTTCGACGTTTCAATCAAAAAACTGCATAAAAAATAGAGTGGAAAAATCCACTCTATAAAAAGTCTAACTTTTGGGGGGCACTACAACATCAAAAAGTATAGAGCCTTCATTTCACTGATGTTTTAGGTATAGAATGTTATTTTCTAACTAGATCTGCTTTTTTTGTAAAGACACCCAATTTTCTTAGAAGCAGCAGTAGATAATTAGTAGATAGTAATCTAGGTGCTAGTTTACTGTTTAGAACGGTAAGGATGAAGGAACCAATTAGTAATAAAGTAAATTTAAGCGGCCAACTTGGCAACCAATTTCTAAAAAATATTCTTAGTATAAATTCAATGATAAGGTGCCAATAATACAAATCTAGAGAATGAGTTGAAAACCATTTGACAATGTCATTTTGTCTAAAGATTGCTGTAAATTTAGATGTTAGTAAAAATAATAATAAAAAAGAACATAATAGACCATAAGATAAATAATAAACATTTGGCGGGTACTTAAACTTATTTACCCATTCAAAGTTCTGATAAAAAGCTGAAATTAAAAATATAACAACACACAGTTCAAAAACCCAAAACAATTGTTCTCTTCTTAATTTGACTGCAAGCATCCCGAAAGCGGCGACAATCAGATAACCAAAAGGAATAACTATAAAGTTATGATAATGTGGACTAATACTCTCAGGGAAAAATTGTTGAAAGCGGATAACACTTTGCTGAAAGAGTAGTAGGAAAGTCAACAAGGTCAACTGTATGCTTAGATACTTTACTTTAGACAAAATAATGTAACTAATGGGAAAGAACAGTGAAATAACAATAAAAACACGAAATATCCAAACAAAGCCAAAACCTGATTCAAGTTGAAATGATGATATCATTGTTTCAACAGAGAAAGGATAAGTTATTCTTGTAATAAAAGTAGAAACAAAGAAAAATAGATAGAAAATTACCAAGAAATTCCAAGTAGGAATTAGAAGACGTGATAAGCGTTTTATTACATAAGATCCATACTTATCCACTCCTTTTTCTCGACTATATGAGTAAGACATGCCCATTACAAAAACCATTAATGAGACGTCAAAAGTACGAAGGTTCCCCAAAAGTGTAGGAGGAGATGAATGTCCCAGAAGAATAAGTATAATTGCTAAAAATCGAAGCACATCAATTCGAGTATCACGTGTTGCTTTATTCAAATTTTAAACCCTCTTTTTCATTTATTTTAAATCCCCAAAATAACATTACTATATTTTGAGCAGTTTAGCAATGTTACAAATACAGTTAAAAAATGAAAAAACGGAAACCTATTATCGATAGATTTCCGTCAAAGTACTAAATTTTAGATGCCTAGAAGTGGTCCTGGATTAACAAAACCTGACCAGATTCCAGTAGCAATTGCAAAATGTAGATGGACACCAGTAGAATTACCAGTTGTTCCCATAAAACCAACCTGTTGTCCAAGTGTAACAGTCTGTCCTTGGCTTACTGTATAGCTGCTTAGGTGAGCGTAGTAAGAATAATAACCATCTCCATGGTTGACAATCACATAGTTTCCAGACATACCGTCATATCCGGCAACTTCAACTGTTCCAGATTTAACTGCCATAATCACTGTGCTTGAGCTTCCGCCAAAATCGATGCCATCATGGAAATTTCCGGAAATACCTGTAGGATCTTCACGATAGCCATAGCCGCTGGTAACTATTACGCTACTTACCGGCAGTCCCCAGCCGCTATTTGAAGCAGGAGGTGTAGAAGTGTCCTCTGTATCTGTCGGCAGTGACGTATCAGGCACAGAAGGAGTAGCTTCAGCTTCTGCTTCAGCAGTAGGAGCTTGCTGATTTTCCTCAGACTTGGCAGCAGCTTCAGCTTCGGCTGCTGCTTGAGCGGCCTGCTGTTCTTTTGCCTGTTTTTCAGCCAATGCTTGAGCTTCCGCCATTTTTTGTTTGCGCTCTTCAAGTGCTTTTAATTCTGCTTGTTTTTGCTTTTCAGCTTCTTCTTTTTGCTTTTCAAACTGCTCTTTTTCAGCAGTTTCTTTGGCTAAGCTTGCAGCTATTTCATTTAATTTAATATTTTGGTCCAGTTTAGCTTGCGCTAACCCTTCTTCTTTTTCAGATAGCTCAGCAGTTTTAGCTTCAAGCGCGGCTGCTTTTTCAACCAGCGTATCTTTTTTACTGTTTAAATTTTCTTTGTCTTGCTTTTGTGCTTGAATAATATCATTATTTGCACTAACAATTGTATTTACAGCTAAGACTTTGGAAATTGCATCAGAAATAGAAGTAGCATTCAGCATTACAGAAAGAATAGACGTATCCTGTCCGGTTTGTGTTGCCCGCGCCTGTGCATCCAGCTGGTCATTTCTTTTAGCAATCTTAGTTTCAAGATTAGTAATCTCGGTATTTAATGTATTGATTTCCTGTTCAGTGCTTTGTTTTTCTGCTAGAACAGCATTATATTCTTCTTCTAATGCAGTAATCTCAGCATCCAGCGTTGCCAGATATTCATTTGCTTCCTTTTGAGTGGTTACTATTTCGCTGATTTTCTGATTTTTTGCTTCAATCTGATCATCAATTGTTTCTGCTAATGCCGCAACTGGTGCAGTGCCTAGTAATAGGGCAAAGGAAAGGGTCAAAATAATCTTTTTCTTCAAGTTATAGTCCTCACTTTTTTCGATATATGCTAAATAATAGCTTTGCTTTAATTGATATAACTAATGAAATCATTAAAAGCAATTAAGTAAAACTCCTTTATCAGTATACCCTAAATTAGAAAAAAATAGTTGTGATTTACTGTTTTTTAATAATAACGCAAACTGAAGACATAATTGTAACATAAAAAGCGGTTAAGATAATCAGTGTATGGAGCTGGAATGAAAAGCAATCTTACTCTGGTCTTTGAACGGGTGGAAACGATGCTTCTCAATTATGCTTCTAATTCTCATCTGTTTGTTTTTCAGAATAGATTTTCAAAAAAGATAAGAACTCTGCTTCTTCTTCGATTAACAGTTCTGCTGCTGTCTGAAGCAGTTGAAATTTAGTTTCATCTTTAGCTAGTTGATTAATTACAGGCAAGAGCTGTATACGGTAGCTAGGATCCTTTTCAATAAAGTAGTCTGTTGCTTCTTCTCCAATTAATGCAAAAACTTCAGTATTTTTTTTTTCGTAAACATAATCAAATGCCGTCGGAAATAGGTTCTTTGCTGTTGCGAGTATGTCTAAATCTTCTTCATAAGAGATGCTTTTCTGTTGAAGTGTGGTAATTAATTTGTGCAGCTGATCGTCAGAAAGCTTGATTGAAGGGTTAATATCTACTAATAGGCTTAGGACATACTCGGTGAAGGTGCCGTATTTAATCCAGGAAACAGTCGTATTTCCTAGAATAGCTATTTTTTCTAAACGTTCTCTTTTAGGAAGATTATTTCCTTTTTCCCAGTTATTGACTGTACTTGCACTGGAATTCCCTACTAATTTTGCAAAAGCTGCCATTGAATAGCGATGCTTTTTTCGTATACTTTTGATTCTTTCACCTGCAGCAAACAGATTTGTTGTCAAATGATTTCCTCCTTATATAGGGTTCTTTATTTAATATACCACAATTATTCTTATTTTTCATTTTGAGGTTCATAAATCTCATATTGAATAATTTAGTTTACTATGATATAATTTTTTTACCGAAATATATTCAATTGTTTGTGTGTATCCTTACTCATCGTGAGAAGTGCAAGTACTTTTAGAAGTGGAATTACCGAAATATATGCAAATTAGGAGGGAAGCATGAAAAAAATAAAATTGATGGAAAAAAGAAATGAGCAGAAAATCTCCCGGTTTTTAAATGAACTATCCCATAATCATTCTATAAATGAATATGAAGCGGCAATTTTTGATACATATTCTAATGAATATGAACGAATGGTTAGTCTGATTTTTAGTGCTCATATATTATATAAAGGCTTCGATTACGCATGCTGTTTATATAAGAAAACCGCTAAGGAAGAATATCAAAAAATCTATCAGATAGTTAATAGAAAAGTTGATAACGAAGCACTAAAAAAAGATATTTTAGAGAGCTTAGTTAAAAAATATAACAGACTTCTAAAAAATGCACCTTCTCAAGCTAAAAAAAATTACGGATTTGAAATTTTTTATGGAGTAACTGGAGGTTTTAGAAAAAAATATAAGTACAATAGAAGAAGAATTGAACAGATGTATCAGGAAATTGAGTCAGCACCAGCAAGTTTGGCTGACGGTATTTTTTCATCTTTTTTTAGTAAAATCTGCAGATTTTCTATGTATCAAAAGAAACGATTTTCAGGTTTTTTAAAGTTTCACAGCTAAAGAAGTCAATTCATTTCATTGAAGATTAATCCTATGCTATGCTGTAATTGAGTGAGAGAAATCTTTCAGATTAAATGAGCAAGGGGTTGACTTACTATGGATAACAAACATAATCATATAAAAACAGAGCATACGGTGTCTTCTGAAACAATGAATCACGCTATGATGAATCATGAGGGGCATGAACATCACGAACATGGGCATGAAATGAGTGGGATGGATCATTCAATGCATATGGGAAACTTCAAGCAGAAATTTTGGCTGTCTCTGATTTTGGCAATACCGATCATTTTTATTTCTCCGATGATGGGGATTGATTTGCCTTTTCAGTTTACTTTCTCTGGGTCAGACTGGCTAGTACTCGTTTTAGCATCAATTTTATTCTTTTATGGCGGACAACCCTTTTTAAGCGGGGCCAAAATGGAGCTAAAAGCAAAAGCACCGGCAATGATGACGCTGATTGCTATGGGGATTTCTGTTTCCTATTTTTATAGTGTGTACGCTTTTATCATGAATCATCTTTTTCCAGATAAACATGTCATGGACTTTTTCTGGGAGCTGGCAACACTGATTGTTATCATGCTTTTGGGTCACTGGATTGAAATGAATGCTATCTCAAATGCCGGAGACGCGTTGGATAAAATGGCGGCGTTGCTCCCTGATACTGTAAAACGGCTTCAGGATGATGGGACAGAAGAAATAGTATCGTTAAAAGAAGTTGGCAAAGGCGATAGATTGATGATCCGTTCCGGAGATAAGATTCCTGCAGATGGTCGGATTTTGTCGGGAGCAAGTTCAGTAGACGAATCGATGGTTACAGGTGAAGCAAAATTGGTGACAAAAAATACCGGAGATACGGTCATTGGCGGTGCCATTAATGGAAGTGGAACAATAGAAATTGAAGTTACCGGAACAGGAGAATCTGGTTATCTATCAAAAGTTATGCAGCTGGTACAACAGGCTCGTTCTGAAAAATCAAAGCTTGAATCGATTTCAGATAAGGTAGCCCGCTGGCTCTTTTATATTGCTTTAATTGTTGGACTGTCTGCATTTCTCATCTGGCTTTTGGTAACTGGTGATTTAAGTCAGGCATTTGAGCGAATGGTCACGGTATTTATCATTGCCTGTCCTCATGCATTAGGACTGGCAATTCCTTTAGTAATAGCCAGATCAACAACTATTGCAGCCAAACATGGATTGCTAATAAAAAATAGAAATGCCTTGGAACAAGCTAATGATTTGCAATATGTCTTCTTGGATAAAACCGGTACCCT
The DNA here is from genome assembly GCF_056924295.1 of Enterococcus sp. LJL128. Taxonomy (NCBI): domain Bacteria; kingdom Bacillati; phylum Bacillota; class Bacilli; order Lactobacillales; family Enterococcaceae; genus Enterococcus; species Enterococcus sp. LJL128. Next base: position 69,016 of record NZ_JBXPBP010000003.1, read on the forward strand.
GACTGAAGGAAAGTTTACTGTAACAGGAATAAGCCTATTGAATCAAAAATACTCTGAAGAAGAAGCATTGAAATATATAGGTGCATTGGAAGCTGATGCTAACCATCCGTTGGCAGCCGGTATTATGAATTATTTGAAGCAGAAGACGATTATCCCTTATCAGGCAAAGGATTTAAAGAACCTTTCAGGTGTTGGAGTGACTGGAACAATTGATGGTCTTTCTTTAAAAGTAGTGAATGAAAAGGAAGTAGAACGTTTATCTCTATCCATTAAACAGTCAGAGAAGGAAGCTTATTTGAAGCAGGGAAATACAATAAGCTATCTACTGATTGATGACCAGCCGGCAGCGCTGATTGCTTTAGGTGATGTAGTTAAGCCTCAAGCTAAGGCATTCATTCAGGCGCTTAAAAAACTGGCTATCACTCCTGTAATGCTTACTGGTGATAACAAGGTTTCTGCTGCTGCTATCGCAACATATCTAGAAATAGATGATTTCTATAGTGAACTGCTTCCAGAAGAAAAAGAAAAAAAGGTTAAGGAATATCTGGATAAAGGGAATAAAACAATGATGGTAGGTGACGGAATTAATGATGCACCTTCTCTAGCTAGAGCAACTATCGGTGTCGCTATTGGTGCAGGAACAGATGTCGCTGTTGATTCGGCAGATGTTGTTTTGACCGACAGTGATCCGTTTGATATTATTCGTTTTATTGACCTAGCTAAACAAACTCGAAGAAAAATGATACAAAATCTTTGGTGGGGAGCAGGATATAATATCATTGCTATTCCTTTGGCAGCCGGCATTCTTGCACCAATCGGTTTTATATTGAATCCAGCTGTAGGAGCAATTCTTATGTCTCTGAGTACGGTGATTGTGGCTTCAAATGCGATGACACTAAGGATAAAAGGCGAGTAATAGAAAAGCTTACTACAAAATTTTGTTTTTCTGTGTTTAATTCAGAAATAGTCTGGGGCAGCTTCCCAGGCTATTTTTTGCTATAAACAGGTAAAAATAAAAATGAAAACAGGAAAAAGAGGTAGTTTATAAATGAACTGTTGATAAAAAAATGTGAGGGGTTATATGGAAGTAATTGACATCTTAGACTTTGAAACAAAGAAAATAATAGAGATTCTAGGGATTCTTCAAAATGCTACAGAAGATATTTTGCTAAAATCGTTAGCGGAGAAATTAGCTGTTCATGTAAAAACTGTTCGAAAATACCTTTATAAGCTGCAGGGTGCCCTAAAGGATTCTACGTACCAGAAAGAATTAGTTCTTACTCTGACGGAAAAGGATAGCGTGCGTTTACGGAACAGCAATTCCCTATATTTGGAGAGGTTCCGTATGCTTTATATTTATTCAACCCCCGAAGTTTATATTCTAGAGAAAGTAGTCACAGCTTCCCCCATCTCAATTGTGGATTTGACCAATCATTTTTCTGAAAGTGAAGCAAAAATGAGAAAGAGAATTACCAAAATCAGGGAATGGCTGAAGCCTTATTATTTAGGACTGCGGCACAATACATTGGAACTGACAGGAACAGAGCTCCAAATTCGTGAGTTTATAGCTAAATTTCGCTGGCAGATTTTTCAAGGATTTGATAGCTGGACTAATGGGCATTTGTCAGGAAAAGCAACAACTCTTTGTGATGGGCTTATTGGGGTTCTTCAGATGAGGGTTAATCATATTCAAAAGCAACAGCTGATGTTGATAATCTGCATCCAGCTGCACAGAATAGAACAGAAAAAAAGCATTGCTCTGAAATCCGAAATGGAAAGCTTTTGTTTAGACAGTGAGCTATACAAATATTTCATAAATGAAATAAGAAAAAAAAGAGCAGCCGTTCTTTCTTCAGAAGAATATATGTATCTATTTCTGACTGTGCTTGCAAAATATGCAGCAACCTTTAGTCGAAGGATAGGGGATAAAAGCATTTCTGATTATTATAAAAGTAAATCCAGAGTTCAAATATGTTCTTATCTTGGAGCGAAGATGCTAAAGCAGGTATTCTGGGAAAAAGAAATTATTTTTACGAAAAAAATTTACATAGCCATGCTTAGTTTTCATCTGTATCATGAGTTATGGGAAGGGTTCTATTATGAAAAAACGTCAGCGTTACATGCTATGACGTTAATTTATCCAGTTTGCTTTTTACGGTTGAATCAGGGGATTAGCCAGCTTCAAAAAATCTCAAAATCGTTTAAGGCAATTCATAAAGAAGAGTTACTATTTCGTTATTTCCAAATCTTTACCAGACTTTGTTCTCCTGTTTCGCTGGAAAAAAGAAAAAATATCTATCTGGCTTTAGAGTGGCCGATAGAACAGAAAGGAGAGCTAAAAACTAAGATTCTTTCTTTTTTTAGACAAAGGAAAAATATTAAAATTATTGAAGCCGGCGCGCAAACGGAATACAATAATGCTGATATTATCCTGACCACTGCCCTCCACCCAATTTTTACAAATGAAAATATAACTTGCCCAGTTCTCTTTATTACGAATATGGACGATCATATCCTCTTTTTTCAGTTAGAATCACTTTTAGAGGATAAAAAATAAAACCCTTTCACACAAGTGTGATAAAATAGGAATGAGTTAAACGATTAGGAGGAATTTTGATGAAACAAATTCAATTTGGTACCAGTGATTTAACCGCAGCAGCAGTGATTTTAGGATGTATGCGCATGAACGGCGCGGAAAAGCCGCAAGAAATCATTGAGACAGCTGTTGATCAGGGAATTAACTTCTTTGACCATGCAGATATTTATGGCGCTGGGGAATGTGAAACAATTTTTGGTCAAGCGTTAAAAAACAGCAGTATTTCCAGAGATGATATTATTGTTCAAACGAAATGCGGCATTCGTAAAGGAATGTTTGATTTTTCTAAAGAACACATCATTGATTCTGTTGAAGGAAGCTTGAAGCGTTTAGGTCTTGACTATGTTGACGCACTGTTGCTTCATCGGCCAGATACATTGGTGGAACCGGAAGAAGTGGCTGCTGCATTCGATCAACTTGAAAAGCAAGGAAAAGTGAAATATTTTGGCGTAAGTAATCAAAAGCCAATGCAGATTGAATTGCTTAAAAAGACTGTGACTCAGCCGCTGCTGGCTAACCAGCTTCAGTTTGGCATTAAGCACACTGAAATGGTGGATCAGGGGATTCATGTAAATATGACAGATGAAGGAAGCTTCGATCATGACGGCAGTATTTTGGATTATTCACGATTGAATCAAATGACAATTCAGGCTTGGTCTCCTTACCAATATGGATTCTTTGAAGGAGTGTTCATTGGCAATGATAAATTCCCTGAATTAAATGCTAAGATGGAAGAGCTGGCAGAAAAATACGGCACTACGCCAACCGGTTTGGCAACTGCTTGGATTTTAAGACACCCTGCTGAAATGCAGGTGATTGCTGGTACAATGAATATCGGAAGAATCAAGGAGATTGCTGCCGCTTCAGAAATAGTTCTCAGCCGGGAAGACTGGTATGCTATTTATTTAGCAGCAGGCAACATCTTACCATAGTGTGAACGGGGAAAAATAGCATGAAATCATCGCAGAAGGAATTAGCGAGTAGAGGCTATCTGCCAGAGAATAGCTCCATTCAGAAGCTTTCCAAAGAAGAGGCAGTTAACCAGTTAGATGCAGCAGACCCTGTGAAGCGGTCAGCCGCCGCACGTTTGATTGGGCATTCGTTTATTCTGGAAGCAGGAGCAGCTAAAGCTCTACTAGAGCGTCTGCTAATCGAAAAAAAGCTCTATTCCCGTATGGAAATTTGCTCTGCTTTAGGCAAGGGCAATGCCCAAACTGTCGAGCAAATGATACCTTATATTGGTAAGCTTGGAAAAAATCAGCATCAAACTATTGCTGACGCCAAAAGTTCTAAAAAAAAGAATTATCCATTGGCAAGGGATATTATTGCCCGTACATTAGCTAATATGGGAGAATTTACTGTGGCTGTGCTTTTTGAACAGTTAAAAGAACCTGAAGCTATTAGAGAAGGATTAGACGCTTTAGGCTATCAAATCTTTTATTCCTCTAGGCTTCAGACATTGGAAAATTTCGAAAAAGGTAAAGCATATTATGAAAGATATTCCGCTGATTTGCTGTTGGTCTGGAAATTTGTCACTTTCTGTTCGGCATTTCCACCAGCCTATACTCATGATGTTTTAGCCGAGATTGAGGCATCGTTTTCTGAAAAAGTCATTCAGGAAGAACTTGTTAGAACGCGAAAATTAAGCAAAATTCACTAAGTGTTCATTGTTGTTCTTGTAAGTTTTACAATTTAGAAAACAATCAGTCATAAATAATTCAAAAATGCACAGTACAATAAGTACAAATAGAAAATTAAATTAATTTCATTTGTGTGAATTTATGTGTGTGAACTCCTATAAGACCGAAACAGCTCTCCTAAGTTGTTTCGGTCTTTTCTTTACCTTCTTACTGCAAATTCTGTAGATATTTGTTAGAATATAACAGAACTATGTTTCTGGTAAAAGTAGAAAAAATGCATATTTTATTGAGATTGAGACAAAAGAGCTAAGCTTTGGGTTGTCAGTTAAGTGATCTAGAAAATACGGGTTGCGTTGAGTAATCGGAGTCCCATCTATCCAGATATAGAAGCTGTTAGTGAAATGATTGGTGTGGCCCTTATTCTACCGAATTTTCCTGAACATTTATTTCTATAATAAAGCAGTGGCTAACCAGACGGATTATTCGAAAAGAGTCAAGAGACACAGCAAGAAAACCTAGTAGCTGTTGCTCAATACTTACCCAGCTTATAGGTGATTCATTTTTAGCGTAAATCCATAGAGTAGAAGAAAACCAAGAAAAGGGAGAAAATTCAATGACAAAAAATAAACTTTTATTAGTAGATGGCAACAGTGTAGCTTTTCGGGCTTTCTTTGCTCTTCACAATTCATTAGAACGCTTCAAAAATAAGAACGGGCTGCATACGAATGCAATTTATGCTTTTAATACAATGTTTGAAAATGTTATGGCAAAGGAAAATCCTACTCATGTGCTTGTAGCTTTTGATGCTGGAAAAACAACGTTCAGAACGGAGTTCTATGCAGAATACAAAGCTGGGCGTTCTAAAACACCAGGCGAGTTTAAAGAACAAATGCCATACATTCGAGAGCTGTTGACGGGACTCGGTGTCCAGTACTATGAACTGGATAACTATGAAGCAGATGACATCATCGGAACTTTAGCTAATAAGGTACCTAAAGAAGAGTTTGATGTAGTTGTTCTTTCTGGCGATCGGGATTTAACTCAGCTGGCAACGGATTCAGTAAAAGTTGATATTACAGTTAAGGGTGTAAGCGATTTGGAGACCTATACACCTGAATATGTGGCAGAAAAATACGATGGACTTAGGCCCTTACAGATTATTGATATGAAAGGTCTAGCGGGGGATACATCCGATAATATTCCAGGCGTAACTAAAATTGGTGAGAAGACAGCGATTAAACTGCTGAAGGAATATGGCTCTGTTGAAGGGATTTATGAGCATATTGATGAACTGAAGCAAAGTAAAATGAAAGAAAATCTGATAAATGATAAAGAGCAGGCATTTATGTCTAAGCGTTTGGCAACAATTGAAGTCAATGCGCCTGTTGATATTGATATTGACAGCTTGAAGTATGAAGGAAAGGATTTGGACAAGCTTGTTCCTTTCTACAAGGAGATGGAATTTAAACAGTTTCTCAGCAAGCTTAACATTGAAGAAGAGCATCAGGAAATGGAGGATGTCCTGTTTCAAGTAGTGGATTCCTTCACTGAAGAAATGTTTACTGACGACATGGCTCTGTATGTGGAAATGATGGAGGATAACTACCATACGTCTCCAATTGTTGGCGTCGCATGGGGCACAAAAGAAAAAATTTATGTTACTAGCGATTTGGCGCTTTTCGAAAATCCGTATTTCACTAAATGGCTGCTGTCTGATGTATATAAGAAAAAAGTTTATGATATGAAACGCACCTACGTTGCATTAAACAGGTATTCGGGAAAGATGCAGGGAGTAACTTTTGATGTTCTTTTAGCCGCATACTTGCTGGATACAAACGACAGCAATGCGGATATTGAAGGTGTAGCTCAGCATTACGGTTATACTGAAATCCGTTCAGATGAAGCTGTCTATGGAAAAGGAGCAAAAAAAGGGCTGCCGGAAGATGAAGAAGTGTTTTACAGTCATTTAGCCCGAAAAATCAAAGCCATTCATTTTCTAACGAATTCGCTGGATAAAGAACTGACAGAAAAGAATCAGGCGGATCTCTTTTATAAAATGGAATTGCCGTTGTCTCAAATTCTTGGAGATATGGAAATTACTGGTATTCGAGTAGATGCTCAGCGATTAAAGGAAATGCGAATTGAGTTTTCTGAACGGCTGTCAGGTATTGAGCAGAAAATTTATGAAGAAGCGGGCGAAGAATTTAATCTGAACTCACCAAAACAACTGGGCGTTATCTTGTTTGAGAAAATGGGACTGCCAGTAATTAAAAAGACGAAGACAGGCTACTCAACGGCAGTAGATGTACTGGAACAGCTGAAGGAGCAAGCGCCGATTGTCGAAGATATCTTAACCTATCGTCAAATTGCCAAGATTCAGTCAACCTATGTGGAGGGGTTACTGAAAGTTATTCAGCCAGATGAAAAAATCCATACCCGCTATGTTCAGACCTTAACTCAAACGGGCCGGTTGAGTTCGGTCGATCCTAACCTGCAGAATATTCCAATTCGTTTAGATGAGGGACGGAAAATTCGCCAAGCATTTGTTCCGAGAAAAGCAGACTGGTTGATTTTTTCTTCGGATTATTCTCAAATTGAACTCCGCGTTCTGGCTCATATCTCAGACGATGAGCATTTGAAGCAGGCCTTTATTGACGGTCAAGATATTCATGCAAGTACTGCAATGCGGGTGTTTGGTCTTGAAAAGCCGGAAGATGTCACGCCAAATATGCGCCGTCAGGCCAAAGCAGTAAACTTTGGAATTGTTTATGGGATTAGTGATTATGGTCTTTCGCAAAATTTAGGAATTACCCGCAAACAGGCACAACAGTATATCGACACATACTTTGAAAAATATCCAGGTGTTAAAAAATACATGGAGGAAATCGTCCGTGAAGCAAAAGATAAAGGCTATGTAGAAACGCTTTATCACCGCAGACGCTATTTAAACGATATTAATTCCCGCAACTTTAATCTACGCTCTTTTGCTGAACGTACAGCTATTAATACGCCTATTCAAGGCAGCGCAGCAGATATTTTGAAGATTGCCATGATTAATATGGCTGAACGTCTGAAAAAAGAAAAAGTACAGGCGACGATGCTTCTACAAGTACATGATGAGCTTGTCTTTGAAGCCCCTGAACAAGAACTTGAGCAGTTGAAAACAATTGTTAAAGAAGAGATGGAGCAGGCCGTAAAACTCCATGTTCCGTTGATTACTGACAGCAGCTGGGGAAAAACCTGGTATGAAGCAAAATAATCTAAGGAATAATCGAAGAGGCGGCTAAGCAGCGCCTCTTTATTTAAATGAAGTGAGTAAACAGTTTTGACAATGAAAATTGAACTGATTGGAGGGACGAATATGCCGGAATTGCCAGAGGTTGAAACAGTTCGTAAAGGACTGGAGAAATTGGTAGTAGGAAAAACAATCGAAGACGTACAGGTATTATGGGGACGAATTATCGAACAGCCGGAAAAGGAGCTATTTGAGCTTTCGCTTAAAAACCAAACCATCAAAGCAGTTGAACGCCGGGGGAAGTTTCTAATCTTTAAACTAACTGATTTTGATATGATTTCCCACTTAAGAATGGAAGGGAAATACGAATTTCATGAATCAGCGGCTGATACTCTCATCAAGCATACCCATGTTCGCTTTTTGTTTACGGATGGCTCCGAACTACGGTATCTGGACGTTAGAAAATTTGGCAGGATGGTTCTTGTTGATAAAGAGCAGGCAAGTCAATACAAAGGGATACTGGCTTTAGGTCCGGAGCCTTTGCCGGAAGTGTTTCATTTGAAGGACTTTCGTAGGGGGCTAAAAAAGCATCATAAAGCAATAAAACCGTTATTGTTAGATCAGAAGCTAGTGACGGGCTTGGGAAACATCTATGTAGATGAAGCACTATGGGAAGCAAAGATTCACCCTGAGCAACCGGCAGACAGTCTTAAAAATAAGGAGACAGAAGCACTGTACGCTGCAATTATTGATGTTTTGGCAAGGGCTGTTGAAGCTGGGGGGACAACGATTCGAAGCTATTTAAATGCCTTAGGCGAGGCTGGGAAATTTCAGATATCTCTTCATGCATATGGGCAAACTGGAGAGCCTTGTCTACGCTGCGGCACTCCGATTCAAAAAATCAAAGTTGCTCAACGCGGTACTCATTTTTGTCCCACATGCCAAAAGCTGAAAGGAATGAAGTAGCATGAGCTTAATTTTGGGTCTGACCGGCGGAATCGCAACAGGTAAAACGACCGCCGTGAAAGTGTTTAAAAGAAATGGTTTCCCTGTTGTGGATTCTGATCAGATTGCCCGGCAGGTTGTTGAGCCTGAAACCCCAGGACTTAAAGCAGTGACAGCCGTTTTTGGCGAAGAAATATTAAACGAAGACGGCACGTTGAACCGCAAAAAGCTGGGGCGTTTGATTTTTTCAAATGATAAAAAACGAGCGTTGCTGGATGATACCCTAGCCCCCTTTTTACAAGAGCAGATTAGTCAAGCGATTAAAGCTGCTGCTGAGACAAGTCAACTGGTGATTGCGGATATTCCTTTGCTTTATGAGAAGAACTATGAAGATTCAGTGGATAGGATTGCAGTTGTTTATATCCCTGAACAACTACAGGTTACGCGATTAGCAGCGAGAGATGCTATCTCAGAAGTAGAAGCATGCCAGCGCATGAACAGCCAACTGCCTATTGAGGAAAAGAAAAAGAGAGCGGATATCGTTTTTGACAATCAGGGAACCGTTGAAAAATTGGAAAGACAGATTCTGAATTGGCTAAAAGATGAGCGGCTAATTTAAAAGATGACTAAAGAGAGATTGAGGGAGCTGCTAAACTGTAGTTCTCTTATTTATTTGTTTGAATTAAATAGGCGTAAAGCTTGTTTTTTATTTAATAATTGTAGTTTCAAACAACATAGCGGTGCAGTATCATGTTAAAATGTTGGTACGCGATGAAGGGTTTTTATTCTCACCACATTTCGTGTTATAATATAACTACTAACTTAAATGAAAATTGAGGTGATCACTATGCGTTGTCCTAGATGCCATCATAATAATTCTCGGGTAATTGACAGTCGTCAGGCTGATGACGGGAGAGCTATCCGTAGACGAAGAGAATGTGAAAACTGTCATAACCGATTTACAACGTTTGAACGAATTGAAGCTGCTCCGTTACTTGTTATTAAGAAAAACGGTGATCGTGAAGAATTCAATAGAGATAAAATTTTAAGAGGACTTATCCGTTCAGCGGAAAAGCGTCCTGTTGCGATGGAACAAATGGTAAAAATTGTTGATAATGTTGAGAATAGAGTGCGTGAACTAGGTGAAAATGAAGTTTCAACTACATTAATTGGTGAGTTCGTAATGGAGGATCTGGTTATGCTGGATGAGATTGCCTATATTCGCTTTGCTAGTGTTTATCGTCAGTTTAAAGATATGAGTGTCTTTTTGAAGGAGCTCCAGGAAATTGTTGATAAAGCACAATCAGAAAAAAATGATACGGAGAATGAATAAGGAGGTCTTTCCGTGAAAAATAACAGGAAAGAAATCCAACCGAAAGATATCTTTAGTGTGCTGGTTAGTCAGCCGTTGTCGGATCAGGAAAAAGAAATCCTACTATTTTTATACCAGCCGATTGTTGGAGCCAATGCATTTAGCTTGTATTTGACACTTTTGGGAGAAGTTTCTGCTGCTGGATTAAGTGAAATAAGTTTTCACCGGGAGCTGATTATGCAGCTGGATCTTGGCAGCAGGCAGCTGGAAGAAGCTCGAGCGAAGCTGGAAGGAATCGGCTTACTCGATACATTTGTGAAAACAGATAGTGAGCTGGGAATCACCTATGTATATCGGTTAAATCATCCTGAGAGTATAGAACGTTTTTTTAAAGATGAAATTTTGACCTTAACCTTACTTAATCGGGTAGGGAAAAAGAAATTTGAACAGTTGTTTGAACGCTTTCAGCCAAAGTATACAGCTTTAGCGGGTTATGAAAACATTTCTTCCACTTATAGAGAGGTATACTCTTTTAAGGAAGAACAGCTAGTTTCAGAACATAAGCTGCTTCACGCTTTAAAGCAATCCTTTGAAGATCCTGTATCGGGTCGGCCGTTGACTGCGGTGAACCAGCAGCAGTTTGACTGGGCATTTTTTGTCAGTCAGGTGGAGCGTTTTGGAATAAAAATTCCGCAGAATTCTCAGCAAGTTAAAGAAGCAGTCTATACATTGAATAGCTTGTATGGTCCTGATGAGCTGGAACTCGCTGAATTTGCTAAAGAAACATTTGACTACCATACGAGTGAAATTGACACCAAAGCATTGAAAGCAGCAGTTCATAAGCACTATGAGGAGCAGCGTAAACAAGCTGAACCTCAGGTGCGAAGAAATGAGCAGGCCGCTTTAACAGAAGAGGAGCAACGGACGTATCGGTTTAACTCACTAAAAAAAGATGGCTTTTCAGATGACGATATACGGACGATTATTGATAGTGAAACCATTCCGCCGTTAAAATATCTAGCTGCAGTAAAAGAGCAGCTGGGCGGTTTTGAAATTGCACAGGAAAAATATATCATTGAATATCTGATTAAGAGATCGGGCTTGCCTAATAGCGTGATTAATATTTTAATTTCTTATGTGTTAATCATTCAAAAACAAGCCACGCTAAAAGCGGAGTATGTTTATACAATTGCTAACGACTGGGCAAAAAAAGAAATTTTTTCTCCGGAAAAAGCAATGGAGTATTTAAAAAATAAGCAAACTGAAAATCAGAATAAACGAAAAAAACGCGAATATACTAGCGGCTACCGGCAAAATCCTGTCCGAAAGGAAGAACTGCCTGATTGGATAGATAATCCTGTTCCAGAGGAAAAGTTATCTAAAGAAGCACAGGAAAAACTAGATAGAGAAATGGAAGAATTCTTAAGGAGAAGAGGTGAACGATAGTGGAAGATGTAGGAAAAGAAATGTCAAAAATCATCCGGCAAAGACAACTGAATGAACGATTCAATGAGCTGGTTCACTCGGTGATGGAAGATCCGGATGTCAAACAATTTATTAGTGACCATCGGGATCAGCTAACAGATGAGGACATTCAAAAAAGCTATTCGAAGCTCTATGAGTTTGTTCAGGAAAAGAAGAAGTTTCAATTGAACGATCCCAATATGATAGCTCCGGGCTATGAGCCAAAATTAACTCTGAACTTCCATTACATCGATGTCACATATATCCCAACAGAATTGCTTTTGGCCAAGCAGAAGGAAGAGGAAGTCCGCAGACGGGTTAGTGCAATGACCATGCCGAAGGATATACGGAATGCGACGTTTGCAAAATTTGACCGGTCATCAAGCGGACGCTTTGAAGCCCTAAGCGAAGCAACAAAATTTATTGATGCCTATGTCAATAATCCTAAGGAATTTCATCGGGGATTGTATCTGCAAGGGACATTTGGTGTGGGAAAATCATATCTTTTGGGAGCTATTGCTAATGATTTAGCGAAAGATGGTTTTTTAACAACAATCATTCATTTTCCTACATTTACGGTAGAGATGAAGCAGGCAATCGCAAAGGATTTGGTGGGTGAAAAACTGAACGCAGTTAAGAAAGCCCCAATTCTGATGATTGATGATATCGGTGCAGAATCGATGACCAGCTGGATTAGAGATGATGTTCTAAGTGTAATACTTCAATACCGTATGCAGGAACAGCTAGTTACCTTCTTTTCTTCAAACCTTGACATGAAAGGGCTGGAAAGCCATCTTACAATTTCTCAAAGAGGTGAGCAAGAACCGCTGAAGGCGAAGCGGCTGATGGAGCGGATACGTTATTTGGCAAAAGAAATTACGCTGAGCGGACAAGACCGAAGAAACGGTTAACTCAGCTGACAGAACAAACGGCAGACTGTATAAACTCATTTATTTTCTCAAAATTTTACCAATGAGGATGTATAGTCTGTTTGCTTACTTTCAAATAACATGTATGAGTATGTATGGAGGAATTTTTGGATGAAAAAAATAAAATTGATTGCATGTATAGTGGGTACCGTATTACTTTTAGCTGCGTGTGGTACTGGCAGTGATAAATCAAAAGAAAGCAGTGAGGCTAACATGTCTGATCACTCAACAAATGATAAGACTGCAGAGCAATCTGATGAAACAAGCGCATCATCAAATATACAAGGAACACAATCTGTTTTTACAGGAGTGCTGACCACGGGTGCTGCTGAAACAGACGGTACTGTCCGTATTACCTTAACATCTGTTGAAGCAGTAGAAGACCCTGAAACGATTTTACCAATGATGGAATCAGATGGCGTTATTTTAAATGCTGGAGAAAATCAGCTGGCAGAAGGACTGACTTTGAATGAACTGCAGGAAGGGGATAAAATCCGTTTCACCTTAACAGGACTGCCAATTATGACTATGTCGATTCCACCGCAAATTCCGGGGAACTCGATTAAACAAATCGAAAAAGTATAGTGCATGTTTGGAACGAGCTCTTACAGCTTGAGAAACTAGCAGATGCTAAGATGCCTTTCAGGGGATTTAGGTAATAAGAAAAATGCTTTTCAAATAACAGGAAATACAAATGCTTTTCATTCGAGGCTGTTAGATTTCTGTTTCAACCTTCATTGGAATATTTTTTGAAATAAAGAATGGATGAAATACACCTCCTAAGTTAGACCAGAAAATCTAACTTAGGGGGTTTTTAGTGTCTAAATGGGGGCGGCTGATTAACTTGGGTTATTGTAGTATGTAGTTCGTTCTAAGGTCTGATTTTTTTATGTAAAAACTCTGGTAAGATTCTAGTGGAAGTGACTAACTAAAGAGTATGAAAAAAAGTCAGTAAAAAGCACTGTTTTTAGTTTGACCTTTACTGACCAATTAGCTATAATTTAACTATAAGCATTCGTTATCTTTGTCTTTTAGTTATGGGAGATTCATAATAGAAGCGAGGATATATAAATAGATTATTACTGTTATAGGAGGAAAGAATTAATGAAAATAGAAAAAATGACTACGACATTGCAAGAAGCCGTTGCTGAAGCTCAACAAATTGCGGTAACACGTCGTCACCAGGAAATAGATATTGCTCACTTATGGAAAATCTTATTGCAGCCAAACCATTTTGGACGTAACTTTTATACAGATGCAGGACTGGATGTTGCTGGATTTGAGCATGAAGTTGATCGAGCTTTGGATGAGTATCCAGTTGTTCAAGGCGGTAATGTCCAGTATGGGCAAACAATGAGCCAAAATTTATTCAGTCTTTTAAATGAAGCAGATCAACTGCGGATTAGCTTTCAAGATGAGTTTTTATCAACTGAAATTGTGGTGCTTGCATTGATGAAGCTAAAAAATTATCGGTTGACTAAATACTTGGTAAGTCAAGGAATTACAGAAAAGGAATTGAGAAAAAATATCGAAGATATGCGGGGTGGAGATCGAGTGACCTCTCAAAGTCAGGAAGAACAATACAAAGCGCTGGAAAAATATGGGGTTGATTTAGTTCAACAGGTGAAAAGCGGAAAGCAGGACCCTATCATCGGACGAGATGAAGAAATTCGGGACGTTATTCGAATTCTTTCGAGAAAAACAAAAAATAATCCAGTGTTAATCGGTGAACCGGGTGTTGGTAAGACAGCGATTATCGAAGGATTAGCTCAGCGGATTGTACGCAAGGATGTACCGGAAAATCTAAAGGATAAAACAATTTTTTCTTTAGATATGGGTGCCTTAATTGCTGGGGCAAAATTCCGTGGAGAATTTGAAGAACGGCTAAAGGCAGTGCTAAAAGAAGTCAATAAAAGCGATGGTCGAATTATCCTTTTCATTGATGAAATTCATAATATAGTAGGTGCTGGTAAAACAGAAGGCAGCATGGACGCCGGCAATCTGTTGAAACCAATGCTAGCTCGGGGTGAGCTACATCTGATTGGTGCAACCACACTAGATGAATACCGTCAGTACATGGAAAAGGATAAAGCATTGGAACGTCGTTTCCAGAAAGTATTGGTAAAAGAACCTACTGTTGAAGACACTATCAGTATTCTACGGGGGCTGAAGGAACGATTTGAAATCCACCATAGCGTAAATATTCATGATAACGCACTTGTTGCAGCTGCAACTTTGTCTGACCGCTATATCACTGACCGTTTTCTGCCGGACAAAGCCATTGATTTAGTTGATGAAGCGAGTGCGACGATTCGCGTTGAAATGAACTCAATGCCTACCGAACTGGATCAGGTAACACGCCGTCTGATGCAGCTGGAAATTGAAGAGGCAGCTTTAAAGAAGGAATCAGATGATGCCAGCAGAAAGCGTCTAACACATCTTCAAGAAGAACTGGCTGAACTGAGAGAAGAAGCGAACAATATGAAGCTGCAATGGGAAACAGAAAAAGATGAAGTAAATGCGGTTAGTAATAAAAGAGCTGAAATTGACAAAGCAAAGCATGAGTTGGAGGATGCAGAAAATAATTATGATTTAGAACGTGCTGCAGTTCTACGTCATGGGACAATTCCAGAGCTTGAAAAAGAATTGAAAGACTTGGAAGCAAAAAATCTAGATAATCATGTAAAAATGGTGCAGGAATCAGTTACTGAAAATGAAATTGCCCAAGTTGTCGGACGATTGACTGGCATCCCGGTAACCAAGCTGGTTGAAGGGGAACGGGAAAAACTGATGAAGCTGAATGAAACTCTTCATAAACGGGTAATCGGGCAGCATGAAGCAGTTGATGCTGTGAGCGACGCGGTGATTCGCTCAAGAGCAGGTCTACAGGATCCTAATCGTCCATTAGGTTCGTTCCTGTTTCTAGGACCGACTGGTGTGGGTAAGACAGAACTTGCCAAAGCATTGGCAGAAAATCTGTTTGATTCTGAAGATCATATGGTACGGATTGATATGAGTGAATATATGGAGAAACATAGTGTTTCTCGTCTAGTAGGTGCTCCTCCAGGATATGTAGGCTATGAAGAAGGGGGACAACTGACTGAATCAGTCCGCAGAAACCCTTACACCATTGTATTACTGGATGAAATAGAAAAGGCTCATCCAGATGTGTTTAATATCTTGCTTCAGGCTTTAGATGACGGGCGTTTAACTGATTCTAAAGGTCGAGTAGTAGACTTTAAAAATACTGTAATGATTATGACCAGCAATATAGGCTCACAGCTGCTGCTGGAAGGAGTGACTGCAGAAGGCGAAATCCCGGAAGCGGTTGAAGAACAGGTCAGAGGGATTTTGAGAGGTCATTTCAAACCAGAATTTCTCAATAGAATTGATGATACGATTCTGTTTACTCCACTAAGCTTAGCAGATGTGAAGGGCATTATTACCAAACTGACGGCGCAGCTGTCTGCTCGTTTAGAGCATCAGGAAATAGAATTAGTTATTTCTGAAGATGCTAAGGACTGGATTGCTCAGCAGGCGTATGACCCAGCGTATGGCGCTAGACCGCTGAAGCGTTTCTTAACAAAAGAAGTGGAAACACCGTTGGCAAAAGAAATTGTATCTGGTCGTGTGCTTCCTAAAACAAGAGTAACTATTACGCTGCTGGATGGTCAATTGGTATTTGAAAATGAACAACTGGAAGCCGTTCAAGCGTAAGAACTAACAAACAATCTATAAATAACTGGTTAAACAGCAGATAATTTGATTTATCCACTGGTTTAGGTCTATAGTAAATAAGAGCTGACAGGGGCTGCGTCGCAGCCCCTGTTGTTTTGATTTACTAATTAGATTGGACCTGAAATGAGGAGAAAAATGATGGAAAAGATGAAAGAACGCATTGTTGCATTTGGTGATGCAATCATAGCAATTATTATTACGATTATTGTATTAGAGCTGCCAATAAAGCTTTCTTCAAGTGGTGAATTAGATTTTTATATTCTTTTTCGTTCCATTGGAATTTATTTTATTAGTTTTTGTTTTGTAGGAGATCTTTGGTATCAGGGAGCACAAAAGTTTTCTAAAACTGGAAAAATAAAAAATAAAGATTTTGTTGTATATATGTTCTTTTTATTCGCGTTATCTTTGATACCAACGTTTACCAGATTACTGATTGAAGACACCAATCAGCAAGTTGTTTTTTTATACGGTGTTTTAAGCTTTTTCGTGACACTGTTATGGTCTATTTTGCTTCATTCTTTGGGGGAACAAATCGAGGAAAAGGACCGCCTGCCGAAATATTTTCGCCAAAGAGAGGACAAGCGTCAATTGATGATGCTGGCTTTCCGCTTGATTATTCTAATTTTTGCCTACTTCTTTCCAAAGTTCGGTTTGGTCACGTATCTAGTATTGCCAATCCTTGGATTTTTACAGAATATTGTTGATCGTGAGGAAGATACCTATGTGTCGCAGATGAATACCGAACAAAAAAATTATTATGTTCAAGATTTAAGAAGAGAAAAGGGAGGCAACGTTCGACAATATATGAATTTGCTCCGTTCTTCTCTAAATGATGGTTCCCAAGAGAGTGAAAAGAAGCAGCAGTGGTGGCTGAATTTTAATCAGCAATGGAAAAAATCATTAAATGATCAGATTGAAGAAGCAGAAAAAAATCTAAGAAAAGCATCCAGTGAACCTGAGCGCCGCCAATATGAACGAGAACAACAGCGTTTACTGATGGAGAAACAAAAGATAGAAAAAATTATGGAAAGAACGAGTGAACGATTAAAAAGACAATAACAAAGAGGTCTAACTGAACGAGTAATGCTCAGTTAGACCTCCTTGTTTAAACGAACGAGTAAAATATACACATTAGTATATATAAGTAATCGTGCTACTTAGCTTATTTCTGATAGGTATTGTGCCGCTTCATCCAATGTCAGTCTGCGAATTTGAGTGTCCGGAAAAACCTGATAAATTGCCTGTTGGTAAACTGGAGAGTATGAAGTACTTTTTTTCGATTTATTTTTTATCAAATAGCTTTCCAAAGCGGCTTTTGTTGGGAAAATTTTATAGGATAATCTTCCACTGACATCTGCTAGCTGATAGATGCCACAGTTTGTTTTTTCACTAACGTCAGCAGTTCGTAAGTAGAGTAATGCCGTTTCCTGTTTTTGGAAAGGAAAATGCCAACGCTGAAGGTGTCTGCGAGGATCTTTTTCAATGCAGATGCAGCGGCCGCACGTTCCACAAATATATTGTGTATGGGTTTCTAGACATTCTTTGGCTCCACGAATAGGGGTAATCCTATTGTTTGAGCTATAGCACTCTTTGCATATACTCATTATTTGTTCTCCTTTACATGACATTTATTCAACAGCAATTCTTGTTTCAACGGCCCAAAGTTAATCAAGTAAAGTACCGTCATAATCCATAGAAGAAAGTTCTTCAGAAGGTTTCAAATTACGCAGTGTGACGTAACAGGCAATGGCTAAAGGGATAGCAGCCAGCAGCCATGCCAGCGGGTTGGCTAAAGTGATGCCGAAAAAGCCAAATTGTTTGGATAGGATAAAAGCAGTGATAAAACGACTGACTAACTCCATAATACCTGAGACAGTGGGGATGACACTTTTACCAAGTCCTTGTAGCGTAAAGCGACAGATAAACAGGATAGCAAGGAGCCAGTAGCTCAACCCGTTAGCCTGTAGTACCTGAACACCGAGATTAATCACCGTTGTTTCGCTTTTTGAAACAAATAGAGCAATCAGGAAATCACCTAAAAACCAGTTAATAGCGCCCATAAAAACCGCGATGCCTAGAGCAATCCATAGTATTTTTCGGAAAGCATAACGAATTCGTTCTATTTTACCAGCACCAAAATTTTGTCCGGCGAATGTAGCAAGGGCAGTTCCTAATGCCTGAACGGACATTGACGAGAAAAATTCTATCTTGCCGGCTGCTGTATAAGCTGCCACCGCTGCAGTACCTAAAAGATTCAGAGAATATTGCAGAGCAACCTGACCGAGACCAATAATTGAGTATTGAAAGCCCATAGGGATTCCTAAAGTCAGCTGCTTCTTTATTTCACTACGCTCCAATTTAAAATCCCTTTTCTTAATTTTAAGGAGTGGGAAACGCTGACCAATGTATATAATACAGGCAATTGAAGCAGCACCTTGAGCGATGACTGTTGCAACAGCAGCTCCGCCAACACCCATCGGAATAACGCGAATCAAAAACCAATCTAAAAAGATATTTAGAATGCAGGCCAAGATTAGAAAATATAAAGGTGTTTTACTGTCACCAAGTGCCCGCAGCATGTTGCTTAGCAAGTTAAACGCAAATGCAGCAATACTTCCCAAATAAATAATTGATAAGTAATCATAGGAAAGAGACATAATTTCCGTTGGGGTCTGCATAAATTGAAGCAGAGGACGAATAGATGCAAAGCTTACAATTGTAACAATAACAGCGATAACTAAGCTTAAAAAAATACTGACGGCGAAACCTTCTTTAACTTTCTTTTCATCCTTACTACCGAAATACTGAGAGAGAATAATTGAAAAGCCTGCTCCACATCCCTGTGTAAATCCAAGAACAACAAACATTAGACTGCCGGTTGCTCCCACAGCAGCAAGTTCATTGACACCTAACAGGCGTCCAACAATCATTGTATCTGCAAAATTATAAAACTGCTGGAATAGATTTCCGATAAAGATTGGAATCGTAAACCAGAGTATTTTTTTTATGGGGTGTCCAAATGTTAAATCCTGCTCCATACTTAAAACCTCAACTTCTTGTTTTTCGAACAAACGTTCTATTAAAGTCTACCATCAGAAAATAAGCTGGTCAAGATAAGAATGGAAAATACTCATTTTTATAGGGAATTAGCGACTGTGTGTCCAGGTTCTTACAGCTGCTTTGACTCGATTTAGGAATGGACTTGGCACGGGTTTTGCCAAGTCGCTTACGGCCAGCTGCCGAGATCATTTGTGCTCCTTTCTTCTTTCAAAAAAGAACTTGAAACAAAACCACAGATTCTCTGTTTTTTTGTTTCAAGCGCTACGATGACTCTATTCAGTTTTTGTCCTACCAACACAAATTGATATAGAACCTTTTTATTTAATTAAGAATCAAAGCTTAGTTATAAAGAATACTCTTTAAAAAGTCGATTCTTTTTGCGATGTTTTCTTTTGTAATACTGCTATTAGGTTCTGCATCATAACAGTGGACTGTTCGTTTCGTCTCATTCAGAATTGTTGGAACACCTGCATTTTTCAGTGCCTGTGCATAAGCTATTCCTTCATCTCTTAAACAGTCGAATTCAGCAGTCTCCATATATGCTTTTGGCAGATTTTCAAAGCTTTCTGCTTGCATAGGAGATAGATATTGGGGTGTTCCAAAATCACCGTTTTTTGAGTAAAGCGGCCACATCATTTTTGATAAATTACTATTCCAAATTGGTGTATCAACAAACTCTTGAGCTGATTTAGTACTCATCGCTGCATCTGTAGTAGGGAAAATCATCATTTGGCCAGCTAATGCAGGACCATTTTTATCCCGAGCCATTTGAGCCACAACTGCTGTCATACAACCCCCGGCACTATCTCCGCCAATAGCAATGCGTTTTGGGTCAATCTCAAGTTTCTCTGAATTTTCATAGGCCCACTCTAAAAGAGCGTAACAGTCGTTACTTGCTGCAGGAAATGGATGTTCTGGTATAAGACGGTAATCAATATAGATGACTTTACATTGAACTTTCAACGCATACTCACGAATCAGGTCAATGTGATGAGCCATCCCGGTAATTAAAAAACCACCTGCGTGATAAAACAACAGACAAGGTGCTGGAGTTTTAAGTCCCACAGGTTCAATAATTTGAATATCACATAGGTAACCATCAGAGCTTTTAATTTGTGTTTTTGTGACTTTTACTTCTTCATCACTATCGTTTGCTGCCCATGCTTTCCGTAGGTCAACGTTTAATTCTGCAAAATCTTCCAAGGTAGCAGTATTTAGGAAAGCATATTGTTCACTAAGTTGATCGAAATCAGAATGGTAGTTGTGTGTTTTTTTCATAAAGTTCTCCTTAATAGTTATTTTATACGCTTACATTGTAACACTAGAAAATAATATTATCCATACAAAATTTGCAGAAAATATTTTATTAAAATAAAAATACTTTCTTAAATTTAATAAAAAAATTCCGAATATCAAATATTATCATCTTTTTTATGTTTTAAAAAAAAATTAGAGAAAATAAATAACAAGATTAATGTTAAAATAAAATTGAAACATAAACTAGGGAGGTCATAAAATGAAAAAAAGGGTTATTTTAGGGATGTTAACAGTTTTAGGGACTGTTGGCGGAGTAAGGGTACATGCTGAAGAAGCTTCAACAGAGATGCCAGTTCAGGTAGAATCTGGTGGAATTTCACTAGAAGCTGCACCTGGAAGTTTAGATTTTGGGGCTATTAAAACGTCATTAGATAGAGAGGCCTATCATCCAACCATTAATCAAAGATATACAATGGTTAATGAGTTTAGCTGGGAAGATTCATTTTACAATGATTGGATGAAAAATCCGTTTGATAATAGTCTTCATATTATGCCGAGACATGTTGCTGATTATTGGACATATGTTGACGCGAGAGCCTATTTAGTTAGAATTACAGACCCATCAACTAATCCTGGTGAGTGGAAACTTTGTGCGGAACGGACACCAATGACACATGTGGAAACAGGAGCACAAATGAAGAATGAACGTCTCTATTTTGGTGAATTTACCGACAATGCTGAAGTGGAAGGTGAAAAAGTAGATGGGTATAGTTCAAATGGATTACCAGATAATAGTTACTGGTTAGCAGACCATGCAACACTTACAGAAGAAAAAACTGTCATTGCAGCGTACAAGGGAAGTGCTGCAAAAGGGAAACACTTAATTTCTCCGTTTAAAGCACCGAATCAAGAAGGGAAGGTTCTTAACCAACCTGAAATTCGCGCACATGAAGAATACAGCTATACAGAAGAAAATATCATTTTAGGAACAGATAATAAAACGATTATTCCAGAAGACGGGGCATATACCTCTACAATTACTTGGACCGTAGAAGTTACAAAATAATAAAACAATAACCAAAAGACTTGGGTCACTACATACGACCCAAGTCTTTTTT
Source organism: Enterococcus sp. LJL128 (assembly GCF_056924295.1). NCBI lineage: Bacteria > Bacillati > Bacillota > Bacilli > Lactobacillales > Enterococcaceae > Enterococcus > Enterococcus sp. LJL128. The sequence continues at coordinate 90,310 of NZ_JBXPBP010000003.1, forward strand.
ATCTATTATAAATCTAAAAGGAGCAAAGCGGCAGCAGCCGCTCCATCATCGTCTCCATCGTAATAGGCGATGAAATCTTCAGAGACTATGCCTCGTTTTTTGTAGATTTTTCCATTTTTACAAGTTCCCACAACATCTTTCCCTATTAAACCGCTCTTTCGATAAATCTTCTGGTCTTTGATATAACCAATCGCTGTTTTAGAAATCATGCCGTCTTTTTTATAAATCGTGCCTTCTTTATAGGAACCAACCTTTTCCTGTGATAGAACACCATCTTTTTTATAGACGTCGCCATTTTTGTAGCTGCCTATGAATTCTTTGCTGGATAATAAGCCTTTTTTTACATATAAATTAGCCATTTCATTTCCTCCTTTTTTTAGGGCATCCTATTTAGTTTAGAGTGTCTGTCTTTTTCCGGAAAGCATAAGATTTAAAGTATTCCGGTTTGTGTCTTTGAGTGAAACTGTAGACGGTTAAAATCAATGCACCCACTGTGTTCGTTAATAAATCGCCCATGGTATCCATTAGAGCTTCGCGCCCAATATACGGTTGTCCCGCTTCAGTCATATAACGCTGCAGGTTCATATTGCCTAGACTATCACATAAAAATTCCCAGAACTCCCAAAAAACACCACAAAGTCCCGCAAAGGCAAAGCCCATAACGATAAACAGCCAAGGACTAACAGTTGTAAAGTCGCTTTTTCTTAAATAATAACCAATTAACGCATAGCCAACAGCAACTAATAAAATAGGGCTGACTGCATGGAGAATTTTATCCCAAAAAGGAACGGCAATGATTAGTCGCAGCCCAGTTCCTAAAAATACAGAAATCCATAGGAAAAACCAATAGTAAAGGCGAACAATTTTTGGAAAAACCAGCCCCGTAAGTTTTGTGAACAGGAAAGGCAGGAAAATAATTGCGATACCAGCAATCATCTCTACAGTTAACAGCTGATACTGACTAGCTGGTTCCATTGTAAACATTTTAACGATATTAACACCTAAAGTAATAAACCCAAAAATCAACAGGAAGAAAAAGGCCAGACGTTCCTGTTTGTCTTCAAATTCTAGTTTCATTCGTTTCTCCTTCTGAGCTGCTCAAGACAGCTAAGTTATTTGTTTGTCACAAACTCTTGTATCGCCTTTAAAAATGCTTCTTCATTACTGTAAACATCCCCATTTAATTTGATTAATCCCACCGTATAAAGATTTAAATAGTGAAATTGATTTTCAGCAATGTCTTTCAAAGCAGCCAGCTTTTTCGAATTATCCGCGCCTTGCTGGCGTGTATCTGTATAGAGTGCCAAAACAGGAATACCTTTGGCATAGGCGACACCAATCTCGGAAGCAACACCGGCATCGATTGTTAAGCCATCAAGCACAGCGACCAACAGTTGACTTTCTAGAACTTTTTCTGTGTCGGCTAATGCAATCATTTTACTGTCGGCGTAGGCTGTCTTATCATTAATTGCGCCATTTTCCTGTGGAAGATAGACTTCTAATTCGGAGGTAAGCTCACGAATTTTCCCAACTAAGTGTTCATTATAACGTAAGTCTGCATTAGCAAACATGGGTCCTGCAAAGTAGATTTTCATTCAAAGATTTCCTCCAGTGTTGGTTTTATTTTGTTGCAGATGATAGATACTGCACAGTTTTTTCGGCAAAGAAGACTGTCTAATTTTAGTACTAATCATTATCCTTAAAAAACAGAAATTTTCAGTGTGAATGACCAATTTTTGTATAGCAACGTTTTGTAGATACCCACGGGTCTGCATTTTTTATAAGGTATCCCTTAACTAAAAGTCATCACTGAAATAGGCTTCCTGATCAGGAAGAATCCGTTCCAATATCCGCAATGTTTGCTTATCTGTTTGAATCCGCTCGATTCTATGAAGATAGCTGGCTCTCCGATAGTTCATTAACAGACAGGTTAAGGTTTGAATATTCATCCGAACGGGATTGCCTAAGGCCTGATTGCTGACGGCTAGCTGTCCATCTTCAGCCCATTGAAGCCCAAATACACCGTTATTCCATTCAGCAACTGGATCATCAATAATAAGATGAAACGGCTCGGCAGTCTCTTTGAAGGGATAATTTAGCAAGAATTCCTTCACATCAACGATTCTCGCCATAAAATAAGGTTCAATTGTCTCTTTAATCTGACTGTCTTCTAAAAGAAATGCTAGTGGTTCATTTTTGTAAATGCTGCCTTTGACCCAGTAAACCATCGAAAAATGAGCAGAGATAAAGTTCCACAAACCATTTCGAGCTTCCTGATTCATATAGAACATTTCTTTGATATGGAAGACATCCTCAGCAATCCAATAAAATAGGACACCTTGGGGCTGATGCTCGCTATTGTAATAAATCGCTGCAGTTCGCTCTTCTTCATTTTCAAAACGCCAGTACTCCTCCCAATTAAACGGGCTGCGAATCATAGCCCCATGATTTTCTCGGGAAAAGCGGTCATAAACACTGAGTACATCCTCATGATCCACTGGTACTCGTTCAACCATTCCAGAAACATCAATATTTTTGGGCAGCTGAGTATCTCTGATTTTAAAGGACAGCTTATCTGAAAGAATCTCCCAGCCTTTACGGCGATAATAAGGAATACTATATGGGTAGAGGTAGGAAATCCATTGTTTATCAGCTCTCATCGTTTCAAGAGCTACATGAATTAAATCCTGCATCAATCCGTGATTTGCATATTCGGGGTAGGTACCCACACCAGTGACACCCCCCATATCATACAGCTGACCGTGAATATTCACTTTACAGGGATAAATAGAAATTTGTGAAATCAGCTTCTCATCATGAAACCAGCCGAAAACCTTCGAAACTTCAAGGATGGGACGTTTTGAACGGACGAACTCTCGTTTGTTGTCAAAACCGCTTTCTTCCAAATCTGACTCGGTAAATTGAAAAACATAGCTAAGTAGCTCATTGTACTGGTTGAGATGTTCTTGCCCAACAGGCCTTAGCTCCAATTGTTTTCGAAATTCTTGATAATCCATTATTTTTCTCTCCAATTAAACATTCGTTTAGAATAAGTATATCAAAAAACTGAAAAACATACAGCCGATAAGAAGAGCGCATGATTTTTAGAACAGATTGTTATTTGGATGAAATTAAAATCACCATGTATTTCTAATTTCATCAATGATGAAGAGTCAAAATCGGCGTATGATTGACGGATGAAAACTCATTTACTGAAAGTTCTTTAAATCTATGAAAAACCTTGTTATAATGAGAATTGCTGATTGAAAAGAAATGAGGAATACGATGAATATAGATGATATGAAAAAAAGACAGGAGAAAATTCGCAACTTCTCGATTATTGCCCATATTGATCATGGGAAATCGACACTTGCGGATCGAATTCTGGAAAAGACGAATACAGTGACCTCTCGTGAAATGCAGGCGCAGCTGTTGGATTCTATGGATCTTGAAAGAGAACGTGGCATAACAATCAAGCTGAATGCAGTGGAACTAAACTATACAGCTAAAGACGGTGAAACCTATATTTTCCATTTGATCGATACCCCTGGGCATGTGGATTTCACCTATGAAGTGTCACGTAGCTTGGCTGCCTGTGAAGGAGCAATATTAGTAGTTGATGCTGCACAGGGAATTGAAGCACAAACACTGGCAAATGTTTATCTTGCGCTGGATAACGATTTGGAAATTCTACCTGTTATCAATAAAATTGATTTACCGGCTGCAGATCCTGAGCGGGTTCGTAAGGAAATTGAAGATGTGATTGGCATCGATGCTAGTGAAGCCGTTTTAGCAAGTGCTAAAGCTGGGATCGGAATTGAAGACATCCTTGAGCAAATTGTTGAATACGTTCCAGCACCGGCAGGCAATGTTGAAGCGCCGCTGAAGGCGCTGGTTTTTGATTCAGTATATGACAGCTACCGGGGAGTCGTTTTGAATGTCCGTATCATGGACGGAGTTGTTAAACCCGGTGATAAAATTCAAATGATGAGTAACGGCAAGACCTTTGATGTAACAGAGGTTGGTGTGTTTTCTCCAAAAGGAATTGCCAGAGATTTCTTAATGGTCGGAGATGTAGGTTATATTACGGCTAGTATCAAGACTGTTCAGGATACTCGTGTAGGGGATACTGTTACTTTAGCGGACAATCCGGCTGAAGAAGCATTGGACGGCTATCGAAAAATGAACCCAATGGTATATTGTGGTCTATATCCAATTGATACATCTCGTTATAATGATTTGAGGGAAGCATTAGAAAAGCTGCAGCTGAACGATGCTGCGCTACAGTTTGAACCAGAAACATCACAGGCTCTAGGCTTTGGATTCCGGTGCGGCTTCTTAGGACTGCTGCACATGGATGTTATCCAAGAGCGTCTGGAAAGAGAATTTAATCTTGAGCTGATTACAACAGCACCATCCGTTATTTATCATGTGAATAAAACAGACGGTACACAGGTGGTTGTTGATAATCCAGCAGAATTTCCAGATCCTGGTGTAATTGACTCAGTAGAAGAACCGTACGTCAAGGCTCAGATTATGGTGCCGAATGATTACGTGGGTGCAGTGATGGAGCTTTCTCAGAGAAAACGCGGAGAATTTATTACGATGGACTACCTGGATGATTACCGGGTGAATGTTGTGTATTACATTCCTCTGTCAGAAATTGTTTTTGATTTCTTTGATAAACTGAAATCGAGTACCAAGGGCTATGCTTCATTAGACTATGAAATGAGCGATTATCGTCCAAGCCGTCTCGTGAAGATGGACATTCTTTTAAATGCTGAAAAAGTCGATGCGTTAAGCTTCATTGTGCATAGAGACTTTGCTTATGAACGTGGGAAAGCGATTGTTGAAAAGCTGAAGAAACTGATTCCCCGTCAGCAGTTTGAGGTACCAATTCAGGCAGCTATTGGACAGAAAATTGTTGCCCGTTCAGACATTAAAGCATTGCGTAAAAACGTATTGGCGAAATGTTATGGCGGAGATGTTTCCCGTAAACGTAAGCTATTAGAGAAGCAAAAAGAAGGGAAGAAGCGGATGAAGCAGATTGGTTCTGTGGAAGTGCCGCAGGAAGCCTTTATGGCTGTTCTGAAAATGGATGAGGACGAGCCGAAGAAATAAGCTTGAGAAAAACAGCATCTTCGGCAGGCTTTTGGCTGCTGCAAAGAAGACCAGTTTCAATCCATTGTACTAGTTGCAAAAGGACAAGAAAAGCAAATTGATTTAAAAAATGTTAAAGATAGATACAAGACGAAAGCATTCCTAAAAGGGGATGCTTTTTTGTATCCTTGATTTGAAGCGTAAGCCGAATTTATACTGAAGGAATGGAAAAAGGCAGAAAAGCGTAATATACAGTAATTGAACTTTTGTAGGTTGCTTAATTTAAAAAAATAGAACTGATAGAAAGACTCTACCAGTTCTAAAAATTATACCGTTTGAATTTTATCTAAAATTAGATGGGCGCAGTCAATTTGGTTGGGAATATTGCCTTCTTCATCTTTGACACGCCAAATATCAGGGGTGATTTCATCAACGACATACATTTTTCCAGCAGTATCATAGCCAATTTCAATTTTGAAATCAATCAAGGTTAAGTCCATATCAGCTAAAGCATCTTTAAGAACTGCGCCAACCTTTGTTAAAATATCAAGTGCTTCATCATATTGTCCAGGGTTTAAAATGCCTTTCATTTGACACAAACGATCAGTAATCAACGGATCTCCTTGTTCATCATCTTTTAACGTTACTTCCAAATAAGGCGGGTCAAAAGGCAGCCCTTCTGGTAAGGTAAAACGACGGCACATACTACCAGCAGTAAAATAGCGTAGAACAAATTCCAGATTTGGTACCGTTAGCTGACGAACCTTCATAATGCCTTTTTCGATATCTGCTCCCAGGTAATGAGTAGGGATATCATTTTTTTCCATCAATTCAAAAAAGTATTGGGAAACAGTCAAACCAACTTTGCCTTTGCCGGCAACGCTGCCGCCGACTGTGTTGGAGCCAGGATCAAAAACGCCGTCTTCACCGGTTGCACTATCTTTAAACAATAAGTAAACTTCTTTCTTTTCTTCATCAAGTAAAACTGTTTTTGTTTTACCATCATACAGTTCTTTCATGTTCTTCCCGCCTTCTTTAAAGTATTCAGTGTCTTAAAAAAGCATAACATTGGATAATTTTTCTGTCGATGTTTTTTTGGTTTTTAATACGAAAAATGTAGATAAAGTTCGTGTTTTCGTTAGTGAATTTGTGTGAAAAAGCATTTTAATGGATGTTTTTTGTTTTTTTTGTTCGCTTTTTGATGGTTGTAAAAGCTGTGTTTCACTTTTGATTATTAGATGATTGCTTTTTATTTTTTATATGGTATGGTTGATAGAACACGCAATTGGGAGGGGATTATCTTGCATGAAAGAGCTGGACACAGAGAAGTGCCAGTCTTTATGAGCTTCTTTGTGTCTTATTCGCATATGAATAGCAGATAAAGGAGAAGAGACATGATAGTAGTTAAAGGAAATAATTCTAGAAAAATTGAAACAATTTGGGATCTTGTAAAAAAAGATCATTCCGGTAGCAAGGTGGCTGTTTTGAGCCATAAGGGCGAACTTCCTCATAGCTTTGTGAGAGGAAAACAAATGCGCGCCTATGAAACATTGACAAAAGAAAAGCTGCTGCAGGAGACAGAAGCTTTCATGGCTTCTGTTAAGGATCGATTTGAAGCGCTTGTCTTATATGTAAACTGCGAAGACCATTTAATTGATTCAATCAAGGAATTATCAGAAAAATACCAGCAAAAGGTATTTCTAACTGTTCATGATGCCGATTCGAGTGTAACAATAAAAGAATATTAAATCATTGATTACAAGTGCTGAGGGAAGGAAATTCTGTCAGCACTTATTTAGTTTTCCAAACTTAAAAATCCGGACTAGAGGCTGTCCGGATTTTTAAAAAGGATACTAGAACGGTCATTTCTTTATCAATGATTCAAAATGGCATCAAGACTCGAAGGTAATTCGCTTAGTATTAGTAGCTTCTATTTTTGTAATTATCCCAGCTGGGTACTGGCTGCTGCAGCTTTTCTGCCTGGCAAATATCTTGATAGAAATTGAGTTTTCGTTGAACATGCTGCATATTTTCTTGGAGCCGAGTGATTTGATTTGCCACTTTTGCTGTATGCTCTGTGAGTAAAACCACCATCTCTTCATTTTTATCGGCGTCTTCTTCATAGGAAAAGAAGGTTAGCAGCTGAGCAATCGACATACCGGTTTCTTTAAAACAGCAAAGAGCTTTTAGTCGATTAAAATGACACTCTTCATAAATTCTGTGCTTGCCGTCCCGCTGAATATTTGTCAGTAAACCAACCTCTTCATAATAGCGAAGAGTAGAAGCCGGCAAGTCGAAAAGTGTAGATAATTCTTTAATTGTATAAGTTTTCATGATTAATTTCCTTTTTGCTATTTACTTCAAGTGTACTTGAAGTGGTATGCTCTTGTAAAGAGGTGAAAGAACATGTATCAAGCAGAAAAACAACGTTATAAAAACATGAATTATCGGCGTGTTGGCAATTCAGGCTTAAAGCTGCCTGCAATTTCATTAGGTTTATGGCATAATTTTGGTGACGTAGATCGCCTAAGCACACAGAAAGAAATAGTTTTAGGTGCATTTGACCGTGGGATTACACACTTTGATTTAGCCAATAACTATGGTCCGCCGCCTGGCTCCGCAGAAACGAATTTTGGTCGTATACTGAAGGAAGAGTTAGGCAGCTATCGTGATGAACTGATAATTTCTTCTAAGGCAGGATTTAACATGTGGGATGGCCCTTATGGAGAATGGGGCTCAAAAAAATATTTGGTTGCAAGCTGTGATCAAAGCTTACAGCGAATGGGTCTTGACTATGTAGATATTTTTTATCATCATCGTCCAGATCCGGAGACACCTTTAGAAGAAACCGCACATACCTTAGATTTATTGGTTCGTCAGGGAAAGGCGCTTTATGTAGGTGTTTCTAATTATTCAGCAGCAGAGACAAAGAGCATCGCCGCATTGTTTAAAAAAATGGGTACGCCCTTTATCATTCATCAGCCTCGTTATAATATGCTGGATCGCTGGATTGAAGACGGGCTAACAGATGTTTTAGCCGAAGAGCAGCTGGGAGCTATTGTATTTAGTCCTTTAGCACAAGGGATACTAACAAACCGCTACCTAAATGGGATTCCAGATGATTCCCGGGCAGCACGCAGCGATAGTCCTTTTTTGTCAGCAGAAAATGTTCAGCCAACACTAACATTAGTTGCCGCATTGAATGATATTGCTCAAAAAAGAGGTCAGACGCTGGCAGAAATGGCATTAGCCTGGAATCTTCAGCAAGAAACTGTTGCCAGTGTTTTGATTGGAGCATCACGACTTAGCCAGTTGGAAGATAATCTGAAAACTTTAGACAATTTAGACTTTGCCGAGGAAGAACTACTGGCGATTAATAAACTATTAACTCAATTTTCTAAATGATTAAAGGTGCTTTTGTGCCGCCGTTTAATCAGCTTTTAGAGAAAGAGGGGATTGGCTATTAGATTAATACCCCAAGCTCTGTTTTAGAATAAGTAAAAATGCAATCTGAAACTCATGTTTATAGGGTTCAGGTTGTATTTTTTTATTGTCAGAAGAAAAAAGTTGAAAATCTGGATATGGAGGTGGGTTCCAAATAAGGCTATCAATCAAAAATCCTTTTTCTAGCTTCGATAGTTTGTCGCTTCTTTCCATCAATCAGGTTGACATTGAAACCTGATTGCAACCAAAGTAATGATGCTGCAGGTAAACTAAATAAATGCTGTCAGGATTTGCTCTCAAGAAAATTTACTGACTGGGTAATGATGGTTCTGTAATAATTTTAGCAATTAAAACTCCTATAAAGCGGCTTTTGCCGCTTTATTTTTATATAAACTTTTTTGATAAAGCCTCTTTGGCACCTCAGAGGAAATATTTTGACTAGTCAAAATATCTGTTAAATTCTTAATCTATATTCCTGAGGAGTACAGTTTGTAAATGCTTGGAATCGCTTATAGAAGGAGGTTAAATTGGAAATTCCTACCTGTTCGGCAATTTCATAAACTGGCAGTTCATTATTTTGGAGAAGAATTACTGCCTTTTTCATACGTTGCTCGTTAATCAGCTGTTTATATGTTTTTCCAGAAAATTGCTTAATTAATTTACTAATGTATGAAGGATTATAGCCAAGTACAGCACACATATCTGTTAAATTACCAGCTTGATAATTTTGATTGATATAGTCAAGAATGCTATTGATAAGTTCTTGATTTTTTATTTTACTCGCGGATAAGTTAGTGTTATAAGAACTTTCTCTGGCAAGATGGGAAATCAGAATCATTATATAATTGTCAATAATATCATCAGAACAAAGTCTGGGATCAAAGTACTCACATAAAATATTTTGAATACAGTTTCTAAGAAGTGCATCATTTTTAGTGAAAAATAAAAGATAGTGATTGTGTGTGTGACGATTGTTCATCATCTCAATGATAAAGGTTGTAATCAGCTGATTATTGGGCAGACGATTAATAAATTTATTTGGAAAAAACTGTTCATTTAAAATAATGTTGATTCCTAAATCGCCTTCTCCTGTGGGAGCAACGCTATGAGGAACATGTTTATCTAAAATAATGATATCACCAGCCTTTAATGTGACAAGCTCTTCCTCCACTGTCAGAGTAAAGGTTCCAGAATAGACATAGGTCATGACGATATAATGGAAAATATGCATGGGAACTTTCCCGCTTTTTCTATCATGTACGGAAATAATATGATTTTTGTTTTCAAACTCACGATTAGGATGAAAGACAAACATCTTTTCCTCGTTAAATGGAACAACAGGAAATTTTTTATTAAAGTGTTCTAGTAATTCTTCATCAGCCATGCCACTGTAAGTGGAAGGGCTCCATAATAATTCTTCCAGTTCGTCATACTTCATAACGACACCTCCAAACAAGTAAATTATAGCATGGAAACAAAATTTTGATAGTCCTATTCTCTATATTTGATATTGTGAAAGCGTTTTTCAGTACGTATAATTAAGTTATCTTATTAGTAAAGAGCTCTTATTAAAAAGAATTTCACAATAAATAAAAAAGTAGTAAGGGGAAAATTATGGAAAACAAAAAAACATTTTTTGATAGCTTGCAAAATATTCTTGGTCATTTATCAATGAAGGTAAATGGCAATATTTATATCAATGCAATTAAAGATGGTATGTTGGCTTATATGCCATTTACATTCATTGCTTCAATTTTTTTAATTATTTCTTTCTTTCCAGTCCCGCAGGTCGGTGAATTTATTACTATGATTACTGGTGTAGAGCAAGCTGTCTGGCAGGCTAAGCTAAATCTTGTAAGTGATTCCAGTTTGGGAATTGGGGGATTGCTTGTGCTAGTTTCAGTTAGTCGTTCTCTTGCAGAAAAGATGAACATTAATGTGATTCAAGTGTTAATGACCGCCATCGTATCCTACATGCTGTTAACCCCATTTACATCAGAAGAAAGTGGCAATGTTATTGAGGTCGCCTCCCTTGGAGCACAGTCAATTTTTATTGCGTTAGTCATTTCTGTTCTAGTTGCTAAAATTTATCAATTTATTGATTCGAAAGGACTTAAAATCAAAATGCCGGCAGCGGTCCCGCCCGCAGTCTCAGCTCCCTTTGAATCGATTATTCCTTCACTATTTGTGGTTACGTTTTTCTGGATTATCCGATTGCTTCTTGACGGGATTTTTGCAGCGAGTGCATTGGAATTATTTAATAATACGTTAGGTGCTCCATTAAAAATGATGGGTGGTTCACTTTTTGGAATCATCATTGTTAAAATTTTTAGTCAGCTGCTTTGGTTCTTTGGCATCCATGGCGATTCAATTGTTGGAGGAGTTATGTCGCCTATTTTTCAGGTACTACAGGATGAAAATAGAGCAGCTTCTGTTGCAGGAAGTATCCCCTCTAACATTATAAATCAGAGCTTTTGGGACAGCTTTGCCAATATAGGAATTATTGGTTCGATTATTGCAATCATCATTATTGCTAAAAGCAAGAGATACAAAGAAATGAAAAAAATTGCAGGTGTTCCTTATCTTTTTAACGTTGGTGAACCAACACTTTTCGGGATACCATTGATGATGAATGTCACTTACTTTATTCCTTTTATTTTAAGTAATGTTGCATCTATTCTGATTTCCTATGGTGCATTTGCGCTGGGACTGGTACCGATTCCTACTGGCTTGGCTCAGGTCCCTTGGACAACCCCCTTAGTAATCAGCGGATATTTAGTGACGGGTAGTATTGCAGGTGCGATTTTGCAGATTGTCTGTATAGCTGCTGTTACATTATTATGGCTTCCATTTGTAAAAGTTGCAGATAGCCAGTTAATAAAAGAAGAAGGAACTCTCCGCGACGATTTTTCAGAAGCGGTAGAAGAATAAGGTGATTGATAGTAAGGAGAGCTTATGGATAATAGTCTTTTAAACACAGAGAAATGGAATTTCAGAGGGAAATGGATTCAAAATGAAGAGGTTGATTATGGCTTAGAAGCTGAGCTTTATTATAAAAAGAATACACACACGCTTTTGAAAAAAAGTTTTACTATAGACAAAATAGAAACTACTAAATTATATGCTGCTGCTTTAGGCTATTATATTGGTTACTTGAACGGACAGAGAATTGAAAATTTTGAACTAAATAGTGATTGGACAAATTTTAAAAAGTGTATTTATTATGATGTATATGATATTACCAAATACTTGAGGATTGGTGAAAATGAGCTGGTTTTTGAACTGGGGAATGGAATGTACAATCCCTCGCCGCTTAAATTGTTAGGGAAATACAGTTTGAGAGAACGGCTAGCTAAAATTGGTACGCCCAAATTAATTTGTGACATTGAAAGAAATCATGAGATTTTATTATCCAGCGATGATAGCTGGGCAGTATCCGAAGGAAATAGAATTTTTAATAATCTCTATTTAGGTGAAACGATTGATTTAACGAAAGATGAGTTATGGAACAAAGCGACAACAAAAGACTTTACTGAACAAAAGCTTATGAACAAAAGCTTTATTCCGAAAATCAAACGGACTGGAACAGTGCTTCCTCAAAGCATTGAGGAAGGGGAAAATGGTTTCATTGTTGATTTTGGCGAAATGATTTCAGGTTTTATTATGGTAAAGCTAAAAACGAAAAAGAATCAAAAAGTCTATTTGAACTATGGAGAAAGACGAAGAGGAATAGCAATAGATTTTGAATCCTCCTATATCGGCAGTGTTGGTTCAAAAATAGGTGACCGTAAAATATTCGGAGGGTTAGGAGCGCCAGAGGAAGCAATTCAGCAAGATGTCATTATTTGTAAGGATGGTTTGACTCTATTTCAAAATAAATTCTCCTATCATTCATTCCGGTATGTTTGTCTGGAAGGGTGTGAGGCTGAGGATTTGCTGGAGATTAAAGCTGAATATGTTCATACTGATTTGAAGCAGATAGGCCTAGTGGAGACGGATAGTCTGTTTTTAAATGAACTGTTTGCTGCTGCCTTACGAACGAAGCTGAATAATGTCCACTCAATATTTGAGGATTGTTCGCGGGAAAGACTTGGCTATGGCGGGGATATTGTCGCATTAGCTAGTTCGAGTTTGTACACATTTGATCTCGAAGAATTCGCTAAAAAAGTGATTTATGATTTTCGCTTTGATCAGACAGAACAAGGCGGAATTCCTGAAACAGCTCCTTACATGGGAATTCAAACCAATGGAACTGGTCAGGGAGAAGGTCCTATTTTATGGCAGCTCGTTTATCCCTATTTAACTTATAAGCATTATCAATTTTATGGAGATAAAGAGCTGGTAAGGAAAGAATATCCCTTCATTGAAAAACAAATGAACTATTTACTATCTAAAGGGATAGATGAGGTTGTTCACTGTTGCATCGGCGATCACGGCAGTCCGATTATTGCAGGACATTTCAATAAAGCTACACCAGATAAATTGTTCGTTGGTTATTGTACAGTGTTGCTATTTCTAAAATATAATATTCTTTTGAAACAAATTCTAAATGAGGATGTTGTTCGTTTTGAACAAATTTATGATGAGCTTAAAAAAAACGTGAAAGATAAATTTTTGAATGAGGATCAGTCATATGGTGAGAGAACACAGACATCCTTTGCCTTTGCAATTGAACTAGGTTTGGGCGATTCAAAAAAATTAGCCGGACAGCTCGCAAATAAGATACAAAAGGATCAATTTGTTTTGAATTCTGGAATTTTCGGCATGGCATTAACGTATCAAGCTTTAAATGCATATGACTATAATGAGATTATTGAAGGATGGTTGTTTCAGAAATCGGAAATTAGCTTTAGTAATATGCTGAAAAACGGTAATCAGGCATTAGCCGAATTATTTGTAGGCGAGCATTATTCGATGAATCACGGGATGTTTGCCAGCTATCAACAGTGGTATTTTGAAGCTTTAGCAGGAATATCAATTGCTGAGGATGCAGCAGCTTTTTCTAAAATACTCATAAAACCTTATTTTTCAAAAAAAATAAATACGTTCGAAGGGCATATTCAGACTAAACAGGGCGAAATCCGTTCCTGTTGGGAGCGTAAAGGGTCAGTCGTTGTATTTACATTGATCATTCCACAACATATCAGCTATCAACTGGAAGAAGTCGCCGGCTACAGCATGGATAAGAAAGCTGAGAAAAATGATGAATTAATTATTACTTATTCTTGCTCAACGTGAACTAAAGGTTAAAAAGAGGATGGACAGAAGTGTTTAGTCTCGAGAATTTCGGCTTATTTCCGCAGGTCTTGCTCCTGCGGTTACTCGTCGCAGATGGTAGTAAGGCAAGTGCTCCTGCGGTTACTCGTCGCAGTTCTATGCTGGTATGTGCTTCTGCCCCCACCGTTTATCGAGATTCCACGTGAGTGGGATATAACTCAATGAGTTATGTCTCACTCATTTTTTTGTTCTTGAAATTTCTTTTAATAAAATATTTATATAATATAATAAATAAAAATAAATAAACATGAAGAGTTAAATAAAAAAATTTTGAGGAGTGGCGTGTTTGATGATATGAAGGGGGCAATTTCAGACTTAAAAACGGGAATGCGACAAATCAGAACACAAAAACACTTTACCCCAACGCATGGATACGCCCCTAGGAGTTATAAAAAGGCGGACTGGTTTAATCGATTGTCGGATTTCAATGAGAATCAACCAGAAAGTAGAGCGGTTCGCTTCACTGTAGACTGGGGCAGAGATAAAGACATCCAGTTAAAAGTCTATCGAAACGGCACGTATAGTAAAGAGCTAACTGAAAAATATGTCTGGTTATCCATGCAGGAGAGCTTAAAGGACATGTTAAACGTAGCGGGCGAGTTTTCAGGTGCGTACGACTTGTACAGGGTTGTTTTGTGAAAAGACCCCATTACAGGTGAAAGCCTAACCTTTGGGGAATGGATGCAAGCCGGATTTTGGACGGCATTAGAGGTTTTATCCGCTAAACAGGTGCTAGCATTATTAGACAATGTTAGACTAGGTAATAAGCTTTTGGATGGCGTATCGCTGACAGAAAAAGAGCTGAAATTATTCAACAAGCTAAATGATGTCGGAGATTATAAGATTGTTGATAAGGTGGACGATTTAAACGAAGCGGAGAAAGCTAGTGAGGTTAATGGAACTTCAAAATATGATGATTTATATACTTATAAATATAATGGGTATGACAATCCAGGACCATTAAATGAAGTTAGAGGACAACCAAATAAGGATTTTTATGGTGGAAGATATGATATAGAGGTTTTAAAAGAACCGAAAATCTACTATAGGGGTGGAGATTCGACTAGTCCCCTAGGACAATGGTTTACAGAAACCCCGCTTAATTCAGTATCAAAGGTTCGTATCAATTCAGCAGTAAAACCTCAATGGTTTGATAAAAATGGAGCTTTAACGGGGACATCGACTATAGACACAGTTTATAAGATTGAGATACCAACCGGTACAACAATTTACAAGGGGCCTGTAGGAACTCAAGGAGGAATCTACCAAGAAGGCTTGAATAATGATCAAGTATTTATTCAAGAACCATGGCTTTTAGAGAATGTAAATGTTTTAGGGAAACAACCATTAAAGTAGGATAGGGTGAGTTACTTGGAAATTGAACTTGAGATTAAAACTGTAGTACAACAATTATTACCACTTTTAATAAAATATGATAATGAAAAAATCAATTATCAAATTCAGAAATTAAGAGATATAAATGAAATTATAGATTCAGAGATGAGTAGTTCAGAAAAAAAGAAACGTTAAGAGATATGTCGGAGAATATTTATCCTCCTCAGGGAGGGTTAACTGATTTTTATGTTTGGGATAATGACAGCTCAAAAAGAATAGAAATCAATCAATCCATCAGCGCATTAAATAATAAGCTTTGGAATTTGATAAAATAAAAAAGTACTCCGCTATCTGATTAGTGTCAGATAGTGGAGCTCCGACTAGATCACTTATCAAGTTGTTAATAGCTAACAACATATAAAGAAAGAAGCTGAGAAAAGACCCTAAATCTTTCCCCAGCTTCTTTATCCATATTTGTAGAATACCATCTCTTCCTCAATTCAGTTAATTCATTTTTTTTACTGAATCGCGGCAAATAAGCTTTGTGTTGAGGAAAAGCTGTTTCTTCACTAAGGTAGCTGTTGTTCCTTGTTCGATTAGAGAAATTGCCTCTTGAGCAATTTCCTTAATTGGTACATGGACGGTGGTCAGCTCAGGAGTAATTACACGGCTTTCAGAAATATCATCAAAGCCAATGACGGAAAGATCTTCAGGAATACGGATACCTATTTTTGATAAGGTCTTGATGACACTTATTGCAATATAGTCATCTTCACAAAAGACCGCAGTAATTCCTTTTATGAAATCTAAAAATTGCTCTTGCTTATTTTGTATGGGATTAATCTCCATGCCAGGTAAATAAAATTTTGGCATATCGGAAGGGGAGAGACCTGCTGCGCTTATTGCTGCTTTGAAGCCCCGTCTTCGATCATAGAAATTATTGATTCGCTGTATTCCTTTGATATAACCAATATTCTGATGTCCCATTTTTAGCAAGTGTTGTGTAGCGTCATAGGCCCCAAGAAAATTATTCATAGTAATTGTGTTGCAGTCGAGGCTGCTGCATTGGGTATCAAGAATAACCAAATTATTAAAGTGTTCATTGACTGTTTTAATATGAGCGGCAGTCAAATTCGTTCCCAAGATAATAATACCGTCACTAGTATCAAGCTCTTCAATGAGTGATAGTTCACTAAATAGAGCTTCTTTAGGCAAGCTGTTCGTAGTAAGAATATGTCCTTTGGCTCCAATTTCTGTTGATATATAGGAAAGCAGCTCTTTAAAGAAAGGAAGCTGATCATAATTTTCCGGTACAACATCTTCGTTTGTACAGGCAATAAATCGAATTTTTAGTCTGTTCTCTTCTTTCTTTATGCGTCTTCTTAAAGGGCTGTACTCATACTTTTCAGCAACCTCTAAAATCGCTTTTCTTGTTTCTTCACTGACTCCAGGCTTGCCGTTTAGGGCAAGGGAAGCAGCTGATTTTGAAACATTGGCAATTCTTGCTATATCTTCTAACTTCATAAGTCATTCCTCCACTTTTTCAATTTATCATATAACTAAAAAACAATCAAATAAATTTAGTGAAATAAAAATAGTTGTTTTGTTTAATTTTTGATAAAAAGACGTATTTTTAAAACAATATAATAAGTTAAATCCTTTTATTTTTGTTAGTTTACTAAACTAAAAATATTTTAACGAAAAAAATGAATTTGTTTATTGTGAGTTTAGTTAGACGATGCTATTCTGATTTTGAAGAAAGCGTTTCATACTATAAATTTGTTGGATTGGAGTTGGAGAGAGTGGATAAAGTGAAAATTGGTTTTGCTCCTACTAGAAGAAATTTGTTTAGTGCAGAAGCAGCCATTGAATATGCAAATTTGACAAGAAAAAAACTGAATGAGCTGGAAATTTCTTATGTTGATATTTTAGATATCAATCGGGATGGCTTGCTTTATGATGATGAGGGTGTAGAGAAAATAGCGGCCAAGTTTAAGGCAGAGGGGATTGATGGTTTATTTTTAGCCAATGAAAATTTTGGAACAGAATATGCCTGTGCACGGCTGGCTAAAAAACTGGACGTTCCGGTACTTCTCTGGGGACCGAAGGATGAGATGCCGGCAGAAGATGGTTCACGCTTAAGAGATACACAGTGCGGACTCTTTGCGATTGGCAAGGTGCTTCGAAGATTCAAGGTTCCATTTACCTATATAAAAAATTCTGATATTGATACCCCTGAGTTTGAAAGAGGGATTAAAGATTTTATAAAAGTTTGTAATGTTGTCAAAACATTTAAGGCAACAAGAATTTTACAGGTTGGTCCTCGTCCGTTCGATTTTTGGACAGTAATCTGCAATGAAGGTGAATTATTGGAACGCTTCAATATCTCGCTGTCTCCTGTGCCAATCAAAGAAGTTATTCAGGAAATTGAGAGAATAAAGATTAAAGAGTACGAAAGAATAGCGATGGTTATTGATTATTTCAAGAAAAATACGGAAGTTCAAATTACAAATGAGGAGTTGGAGATGGTTGCTGCGTTAAAAGTAGCTCTGCAAAATCTCTGTATGGTCTATGGCTGCAATGCCGGAGTTATTCAATGCTGGACTGCGCTTCAAGATGAAATCGGTATTTTGCCTTATGCTTCTCTCTCTCTTCTTCAAGAAGAAGGGCTGCCTTTCGTTTGTGAAACGGATGTTCATGGAGCTATTTCGGAATTACTAATCGAAGCAGCATCGCTTGGCGAGCATCGAGCTATTTTCGCTGATGTAAACTGTCGTCATCCGGAAAATGAAAATGGTGAATTACTACAGCATTTAGGTGTATTTGCCTATTCAACGGCAGAAACTAAGCCTGTTCTGCCTAAACGGCATTTTGTCTTTGATTATCCTGGATCGGTTGCTTTTAGAGCGATTAAGGATGAATATACTTTATGCCGGTTTGATGGAGATAATGGAGAATACTCTTTATTGATGGGAACAGGGAAAGGGATAGACGGTCCATTTAATCAAGGAACTTATTTATACTTGGAATTTGAAAATCTGAATCGACTGGAATTCAAGCTGGTTTATGGCCCGTACATTCATCATGTGGCAGCGGTAAGAAAAAATGTTGTTCCTATTTTATATGAGGCGTGTAAGTATTTAGGCATTCAGCCTGATTTTTATGATCCGATTGAAGAAGAGGTTCAAGCCTATTTGAGAGGAGAGTAAGTATGGATATCATTGAGCTGAGAAAGAAAGCAATCGAGATAAGAAAAGATGTTTTACAAATGATTTATGAGGCTAAGACAGGTCACACTGGTTCAGACTTATCCTGTACCGATATTCTGGTAGCTCTTTATTATCAAGTAATGACCACCAATCCGCAGCAGCCGGATTTGGAAAATCGAGATCAGTATATTCAAAGTAAAGGACATGCAGCTGAGGTGCTATGGGCAGTACTGGCCGATAAAGGATTTTTACCAAAAGAGGAACTCAAAACCTTTTCGAAATTTGGCTCCCGGTTAATCGGACATCCCAACAATAAAGTAGCTGGTGTTGAGATGAATACAGGTTCACTTGGCCATGGTCTGCCTGTCTCTGTGGGAATTGCTTTGGCGGGAAAAATGGAGCGGAGACCGTATCATACCTATACACTGATGGGAGATGGAGAGCTTGCGGAAGGTTCAGTTTGGGAAGGCGCAATGGCAGCTGCCCATTACAAGCTGGATAACCTGACAGCCATTATCGACCGGAATGGCTTGCAGATTACAGGGAAATCCGAGGGTGTGATGGGCGTAGAACCGCTGGATAAAAAATGGCAGGCGTTCGGCTGGGATGTGCATATAGTAGATGGCAATAACATGGCAGAGTTGGTGAATGTACTGTCGAAACCTAACAAGCCAGAGCAGCCAAAGCTGATTATTGCCAAAACGATAAAAGGAAAAGGGTTCTCAGAGTCTGAAAATCAGGCTGGCTGGCATCATAAAGTACCAACGGATGAACAACTGGCAAAGGCACTAAAAGAACTAGATCAGCAAATGGAGGCTCTGACATATGAAAACAACTAATATAGCAAATCGACAGGCTATGTGCGAGGTATTGATTGAAGCAGCTAAGCTTGATCCGTCTATTCTTGTATTGACTAGCGATTCCCGTGGATCAGCTTCATTAGGGGCGTTTGCAAAAGAATTACCAGATCAGCTTGTAGAAGTTGGAATCGCTGAACAAAATATTGTCAGCCTTGCAGCTGGTCTGGCTCATATGGACAAACGACCGTTTGTAGCTTCCCCAGCTTGCTTTTTGAGTATGCGGAGTATCGAGCAAATCAAAGTAGATGTCGCCTACTCAAATAAAAATGTCAAGCTAGTTGGAATCAGCGGTGGTGTCAGCTACGGCGCTTTAGGGATGAGCCATCATTCACTGCAGGATATCGCAGTGACGCGGGCGATTCCCAATTTACAGGTTTTAGTTCCGGCTGACCGTTTTGAAACTATTCAGATGTTTAACGCCTTGGTTAAGTCTGAAGCTCCGGCCTATATTCGTTTAGGAAGGAATCCCGTTCAGGATTGTTATGAAAATGCAGACTATCCTTTTGAAATTGGAAAAGCTGTGACTATGCTCGAAGGTAAGGATTTGACCTTTATCGCTACAGGAGAGATGGTGCGGCAAGCGCTGGATGCAGCTGAGCTGTTGAAGGAGAAAGGTGTTTCTGTTGAGGTTTTAAATGTTCATTCATTGAAGCCGTTTGATACGGATGGGGTGCTGGCGGCTGCTAAAAAAACTGGATATGTGATTACAGTTGAAGAGCATAGTTTGTATAACGGACTTGGGGCAGCAGTAGCCGAGGCAGTAGCTGAGGAAACTGGAATCAAACAGAAAATCATCGCCTTTCCAGATGAATCGCTAATTACAGGCTCAGGACCAGAACTGTTTCAGCACTACGGCTTAGATGGGCCCTCTTTAGCAGCAGCAGCGATAAGCTTCATGGGTGAATGATATGGGTAAAGACTATCAAATCATCCTTGATCAAAGCACTTCTGGTACAAAGCTTCTATTATTGAAAAAGGGGAGAATTGTTAAACGCTACGACAAAAAGCATCGACAGATTTATCCGAAAACAGGATGGGTCGAGCACGACCCGCTCGAAATCTGGAACAACACAGCAGAACTGCTGGCAACGGTTTTTAGGGAACAAAAGGTACAGAAAGAAGATATTCTGGCTATATCGATTACTAATCAGCGGGAGACGATTCTAGCTTGGGATAAGATAACAGGAAAACCGTTATGTAATGCCATTGTCTGGCAGTGCAACAGAAGCAGCGACATTTGTGAAGCTCTAATTGAACAGGGCTTGGAAAAAGTGATAAATCAGAAAACCGGCTTACGGCTCGATCCTTATTTTTCTGGTACGAAGATTAAGTGGCTGACTGAAAAGCATCCAGCTATCGCAGGAAAATCTGGAACAGGAGAGTTGGCTATTGGCACAATGGATAGCTGGCTGCTATGGAATTTGACGCAGGAAAAAGTTTTCGCGACAGATGGGAGTAACGCTTGCCGAACATTGCTGTACAATATTAATACGCAACAGTGGGATGAAGAGCTTATCCAGCTATTTGGGATTAACCAGACAGATTTACCTGAAATTAGAGCAGCGGATGAGAACTTTGGCTGCTATCAAGGGATTCCGATAATAGGTGTGATGGCTGACTCTCAGGCAGCTTTACTGGGTGAAGCCTGTACGAGCTATGGAGATGTTAAAATTACGATGGGAACCGGCTGCTCTGTAATGATGCAGATTAGGGAGCAGAACAATCTAAAAAATAGACAGATTTTAACAACAGTTGCTTGGCAAAAAAAGAATGAGGCAGTTTACGCGTTAGAGGGGATTATCCGTTCCTGCGGGGATGCAGTCAATTGGTTTTGTCAAACTATAGCTGTGTCAGAGGGTATTTCTGACTTGTGCAATGAGGTATTATTAGGAAATAAAGAAGATATCTTTTTCATACCGGCGCTGCAGGGGATGGGTGCCCCTTTCTGGGATAATACAATGACGGCCGCATTTTTTGGTATAAAAAGAACCACTACAGAGAAAGAAATGCTGCGAGCCGTTCTTGAAAGCATTATTTTTCAAATTAAAGCAGTGACTGATGCAATGGAGGAGGTTTCCGGTCAGGCGATTAATCAGGTGTTTATTGATGGCGGGGTTTCCAAAAATAAGGCGTTGATGATTTTGCTAGCATCATTACTGGATAAAAAAGTCATTGTCAGTGAAGTTGAGGAATACTCTGCTTTGGGCGTAGCTGCCCTTGCTAATCCTGCTCTTCAGATGAAGCATATTCGACAGGAAACAATCAAGCCATCTCAGAATTCTGAGGATATCCATTTGGCATATAAAAAATGGAAGCGGTTGATTGAGCAATGAGATGATGGCGTACTTGTGAAGTGAATGGCAAAAGGAGTGAAGGTAAGTGAAAACAGGAAAAATAGTTGTGAATGATACTGCTTATTTTGAGCTTTATTTATTGCACAATTCACAAGAATACAATGTTGGGAAGAAACGCCCAGCTGTTATTATTTGTCCTGGCGGCGGATATGCGTTTACCAGTGATCGGGAAGCGGAGACGATTGCCTTGAAGTTTAACAGTATGGGTCTGAACAGTATTGTCCTCTGGTATACAACAGGTGACACGGTAAAAAATATTCCCAATAATGCACTGATCGAGGCGGCTCAAACAGTTGCCTATGTACGAAGCCATGCTGATGAATGGTTGATAGATAAAGAAAACATCATTATATGCGGTTTTTCCGCTGGAGGACACCTTGCTCTACAGTTAGCTACACGGTGGAATGACCCGCAACTATTAAAGACACTCAAAATGACTAAGGAGAATATTAGAGTAAATTTAGCAGTTACTGGTTATCCGCTAGTCTACCAGAAAGCATTTCAAAAAGATGAACTTGGTTTTGGGGTTGATTTAATTAAACAGCCGCTGACAGCTAATGAACGATACTTTGGCATGGAGCAGCCATCTGAAGACGCTGTCCGACAAATGAATATACTTTGTTCTGTGAACAAGGAGACACCTCCCATGTTTGTCTGGCATACAACAGAAGATAAACTGGTAGATGTTGCGCATTCTCTAAAGCTGGGCCTAGCGTTAAGAGAATCAGGAGTTCCTTTTGAACTGCACATTTTTGAAAAGGGGGAACATGGATTAGCGTTGGCTGATCGGACAACAGCCAGAAAACCGAGTCATATTAATCCTCATGTGGCAAAATGGTTTGAGTTATGCGAAGGCTGGCTAGGAGGCTATATTGACCATGATAATACAAGATAGAGAGGAGCTAATGAGATGAAAATAACTGTTAATCAAAACAAACGGACGTTACTTCGAGAGGGAAAGCATTTTTTCTATTTCGCAGACACTTGCTGGAGTGTCTTTACCAGCATCAGAGAAGAAGAATGGTTAATCTACTTGAAGAAGCGGCAATCACAAGGGTTTAATACTTTACAAATCAACATTTTGCCTCAGTGGGATCGGAGTAGAGGAAGCTTAGATATACTGCCGTATACTCAAACAAACAGTTGCTATGACTTTTCTGTGCTAAATGAGGAATATTTCAAGCGTGCTGAAAAGCTTTGTCAAATAGCAGAGGAGCATGGATTTACCCTGGCGTTGGTTGTTTTATGGTCAAACTATGTAGCCGGAACATGGGCAAGTGAGCTGGACAATCGGAGAAATGTTATACCCAAAATGTATCGGCAGCAGTATTTTGAAAAAGTGGTTGAGACCTTTGATCAATTTTCTCCTATTTACTTAATTGGTGGAGATACCGACTTTCCTATACAAGAAACGATTGACACTTATATAGAAGCTTTCGATTTTTTTGAGAAAGCTTCAGTAGAGACACTAAAAACAATTCATATTAAAGGCCGCTTGCAAGAAATTCCAGAAGAAATCCGCCGGCGTTTGGCTATTTATCTGTATCAGTCTGGACATAATCGTTCATTTCTGAACATGCCTTATGCGCTTGCCTCTCATTTTTACCAATTGGAGGAAGAAAAGCCCATCATTAATTCGGAGCCATGCTATGAACAAATGGGTTTTGCCCGAAAGGTTTATGGCAGATTTAGTCAAAGAGATGTTCGTCAAGCTGCTTGGCAATCGGTACTGTCAGGAGGGGCTGCAGGGATTACTTATGGGGCTCACGGAATTTGGAGCTGGCATGGACATTCCGCAGCATTTGCTGAAAATATTGGTGAAGCCTTTGATCGCCCCATGCATTGGCAGGATGCGCTGCAGTTTCCGGGAGCGAATGACTATGGCTTTATGAAACAGCTATTTGAAATGCTTCATATCAAGAATCTCATTCCGTGTAATCAGCTGTTAGTAAGAGGAGATGAACAGATTCGTTTGGCTGAAACGGAAGAAGCCGCTTGTTATCTGATTTATATACCTAGTAATACGACAATTACTGTGTCGATTGATTTATCTGAGTATCAAGTAATTCTGATTGATTTAAAAGAAAATTGCTTTTTGAAGCCGGAGTATGAAATTTCGGGAAATGAAACCACATTTGATACACACCGCTGTTTAGAAGATGTCTTGATTATTGCCTATAAATAAGGAGTGAAAAAAATGGAAAAATACATGGATAACGTCTTAGCATTTGCAGATAAAATTTCAAATAATAAATATTTAAAAGCTATTTCAAATGGACTAATGGCGACGCTGCCTGTCAATATTATTGGGTCGCTGGCACTGCTCTTGGCGGTTTTGCCAATTGAAGGCTGGAAAAACTTTATTGCTTCAATTAATATTGGCGGTTATCTCTCAGCCGGATATAGTATGACAGTGGGTGTTATTTCAATTTATGCCGCTTTTCTAGTCGGACATAGACTGGCGACAGAATTTAATCAATCTGCTGTTCCTGCGGGAATTGTTTCCTTGTTTGCTTTTTTAATGATGACCCCTCTAGTTACGTTGGAGGAGACAACAACATTGGATATGAGTAAATTAGGTGCAGGCGGTCTGTTTACAGCAATGATTTGCGGACTGGTTTTTGCGAGAATTTATTGTTTTATTTTAGAAAAAAACATTGCTATTAAAATGCCGGCAGGTGTTCCTCAGTTTGTAACGGATACCTTTGCTGGATTGATTCCAGCGATTATCTCAGGATTCATTGCAATCATTATAAGCTGGCTGTTCAGCTTCACATCGTATGGGTCGTTTTCAGATTTTATTTATCAGATTTTGGCAACACCTTTGCAAAGCCTGTCCTCTAGCGTAGGTTCGCTGTTGTTTATTGTTCTGATTCAAATGGTTCTCTGGTTTTTCGGAATCCATGGTTCACTGGTTGTTGGCAGTTTTGTTACAGCACTGTATCTGCCTATGGATGTTCAAAATATGGATGCTTTATCCGCTGGTGCGGCACGGTCGGATTTACCGAATATTTTAAGTAAGTCTTTCTATGACTTGTTTGCGGGGATTGGCGGAGCCGGTGGAACCTTGGCGCTAATCATTGTTATTCTGCTGGTTGCTAAATCGAAGCAGGCGCGAACTGTCGCTAATTTAAGTGCTGTTCCGGGATTGTTCACTATCAATGAGCCGATGATTTTTGGTTTGCCGCTAATCTTAAATCCAATTATGGCGATTCCTTTCATTTTAACTCCTTTGGTTCAAACGCTAGTTGCCTATATTGCAATATGGAGTGGTCTATTCCCGCGTCTTAGTGGAATTCAAGTGCCATTTGGCACGCCGATTTTTCTTAATGGCTTTTTAGCCGGAGGCTGGCAGATTGCTTTACTACAGTTGATTTGTGTATTAGCTGGCTGCCTATTCTACCTTCCTTTTGTAAAAATTTTGGATAAAGAGAAGGTAAGAGGGGAAGAACAGGCGGCAGCATTAGAAAATGGTGAGACAGAAAATAACAAGCTGGATACAGCTGGAGAAACAGTATAGAGACTGCAGGCCGCTAAATGAAAAGATGAGCGAGACAAAATGAAATATCTGTTTTGTTTCGCTTTTTGAATTCAATAAACATTTTTGTCTCAAGAGAAAAATTGGCAGAGCGTTTAGGTCAATGCCCTGAATCCTAAAAAATAAAAAAGATTATTAAAAATGAGAAAAGTATTTTAGTTCAACGAAGCTTCAGCCGTTCAAATGAATGAACACGATAAAGCAACAGCTTGCCGGTTCAGCTATCTTTGTTTTTACAGCTTTGTTATAGTTAAAAAGTGGAGGATGGAGGGAATCGGATGAAGGGAAAACTTTTAGCTCAAGCAGCAGTTAAATTTATACTAGGGTTGGCTGCCATTGCTTTGTTGCTGTTTTTTCCAGCTGGAACGCTGGATTTTTGGAATGCATGGCTGCTTGGGGGATTGTTGTTTATACCTATGGCAGTGTTGGGTATTGTTTTGTGGGTAAAAACGCCTGTGCTCTTGGAAAAACGTCTAAATACAAAAGAAAAAGAAACCGAGCAAAAACAGGTCGTTTGGCTGTCTCTGATAATGTTTTTAGGGGGCTTTATTACTGCGGGCCTAGATTTTCGATTTGGCTGGAGCCGTTTACCGTTGTGGTTAATCGTTTTGGCATCCGTCCTGTTGCTGATAGGCTATGCTATGTATGGGGAAGTTATGCGGGAAAATGCCTATTTGTCACGTACGGTTGAGGTGCAGCAAAATCAGCAGGTTATCGATACAGGTTTATATGGTGTGGTTAGACATCCAATGTACTTAGCCACAATTCTTCTTTTTTTAGCAATGCCGATTGTTCTAGGGTCAATACCAGCACTGCTAATTTTTTTACTCTATCCATTTCTATTGATAAAACGGATAACAAACGAAGAAATCGTGCTTTCCCAAGCGCTTACCGGCTATGAAGCGTATAAGCAGAAGGTTAGATATCGATTAATCCCTTTTATCTGGTAGCGTCATTACATTTTTGGCATGAAAAAGCTGCTGCTGCTCTTTTTAATGAGAGAATACAGCAGCTCTTTTCGAATCCTGGCGGCTAGTTTACCCGTCGTAAAAGCCAGTTGAGGCTATCTGCCGACAATAAAAGTCAGCTCACATTCACAGACCTTTTTGCCATCAACATAAGCAATAGCCTGACCGATGCCGACGAAATCACGTAGTTTCACGATTTCGAAATGAAGCTTTAGTACATCGCCGGGAACTACTTTTTGTCGAAACTTCGCTTTGTTAATTCCGCCAATATAAGCTGTTTCTCCTTTGAACTGATCCATTTTTAAAATGAGAATGGAACCAACCTGAGCAAGTGCTTCAATAATCAAAACGCCAGGCATTGTTGGGTTTCCAGGAAAGTGACCCTGAAAAAACTCTTCATTTATTGTAACATTTTTAGTAGCAACAATTTTTTTATCGGTAATGATTTCATCTACATAATCAATAAAACAGATTGGGTATCTATTGGGGATTAAATCCATTATTTCAGTAACAGTCATTACTTTTTCCATATTATTCATCGCTCCATTTCTTCATACAAATAACAGCATTGTGTCCGCCAAAGCCAAAAGAATTACTGAGGGTATATTCTGCTGAAAGTGAACGGGCATTCCCAGTTACATAATCCAAATCACATTCCGGATCAGGAATTTCATAGCCGATGGTGGGATGAGCAATTCCTTCCTGAAGTGTTTTTACACAAGCAATTGCTTCGATGCCGCCGGCTGCCCCCAGCAGATGACCAGTCATACTTTTGGTACTTGAAATGGGAATATGTTTTGCCTGCTCGCCAAATACTCGTTTGATAGCTGCGGTTTCCGCCGCATCGTTGGCTGGTGTGGATGTGCCGTGAGCATTAATATAGCTGATTTCTTCCGGCTGGATATCAGCTTCGGCGAGTGCCATCTGCATTGCAGAGGCTGCACCGCTGCCGTCTTTTAATGGGGCCGTCATATGACTAGCATCGCAGTTGCTGCCATAGCCGACAATTTCGCCAAGAATTACCGCTCCTCTTTTTTGGGCGTGCGTCATTTCTTCCAAAACCAGCATGCCAGCCCCTTCACCCATAACAAAGCCTTTGCGCTCTTTATCAAAGGGAATGGAGGCACGTGCAGGGTTGTCTGTGGTATTTAAGGCATTTAATGCGGCAAACCCCGCAATTCCAATCTCGCATATTGTCGCCTCTGTTCCACCAGTCATCATAACATCAGCTGAACCGTATTTGATTGCCCGAAACGCTTCTCCAATTGCATTTGTAGCTGAGGCACAGGCAGTTACAATAGTCTGTGATGTTCCTTTTGCTCCTAAGCGAATGGATATATTACCGGAAGCTATATTTGCGATGACCATAGGGACGAAGAAAGGAGTTACTCGGTTTGGTCCTTTTTTGTCCATCACTCGAACCTGATTCTGCAGCGTAGTCATGCCGCCGATTCCGCTGCCTACAATGACGCCAAAGCGTTTAGGGTCGAATAGAGCTTCTGTCAGCCCGCTCATTTGCCAAGCTTCTAGAGCAGCAGCCAGCCCGTATTGTGAGAACAAATCCATCCGTTTTTGTTCTTTTCGATCAAGGACGGCACTGGGATCAAAGTCCTTTACTTCACCAGCTAAGGAAACACCAATCTCTTCAGAAATGAATTTCGTGATTTTTCCAATGCCTGATTGCCCGTTAATTAAATTCTGCCAGTATTCTTTTACAGTATTGCCAATGGGGGTCACTGCACCCAAGCCGGTTATTACAACACGTTTCATTAAAATCCTCCTAGTTATCTTGATAGTCAAAGTAATAAATGAATGATTAACTTATACTTTTTTTGATTTATCAAATAAAATAGTTTGATTATCAAAGTATAATGGTTAATAATTCAGACATTAAAAAATGTCTGTCTCTTTTTTATTCTCAATTACGGAATGAGATTATCATTCTCAAACAGATAATACCAGTTGTGTTTTTATTCGTCAACCTAAATCATTTGTGGTATTTGAATAGGAATGTGATATTGATGGGATATTCACAAATTAAAATAATTATAGGATTGATTCGATATGCTGAAGAATAAAGACTTGTTGAAATTATTATTTTAGTAAAATCAAGTATAGCTATAAGATTGTTCAATATTTTTCAATTAGTTTTTCATTTTAGCGCTTATGGCAGAAAGGCAAAGAAGATTCTAATGAAGAGAGAAAATAAAATCTAAGGTGTTAGAATATATCTAAAAATGTTAGTAACGAATCGTTAGATAAACTAATTTTTAAAGATAAGTTACGCTAGTCTCTTTCAAACAATCGTTATCGAAACAGCACAGACTATTCTGTCACTATATTTAAGTAAACAGAACTGGCGACTGACTTGCTTACACACCCTATTGCCAGTTCTGTTTGCCTAAAGACGTGCTAACAGAATGGTATGCATCCGAAAGTAAAAGTCATTTTTCAATCAATAGTATTAAAAATGACTATTCTAAAATGAGCTAGCCTGTGGTTTTTCTTAATTTCCACAATAATCCCTGAAAAATTCGGCTGCTACTCTACTTTCAAGCAGGCTCAAGAGTAAAATGAAGCGATTAAGAATACTTAGCTGAGATATGAATAAGTAAAGGCAGGAAAATGGGACTTTAGCTGTTCAGTATAATTAAAAGGGCTAGAATTCGCGTTTTTTAACGCGTTATGGTGCCATCGATTTTGGATATGCTTTTGGATTGTAATAAAGCTGCTCTATTTTCCTTTTAAAACGAAAGTTCTTTTCAGTATTTAATACATGCTATAATGAGAAGGAATCTGCGGCTGCTAAAAAAGACAACTTGATTAAGAGCTTCTTTAGTTAGCTGAGAATAAAGCGGGGATAATTATGAAGATATTAATTATAGAAGACGAAAAAAATGTGAGAGCTGAACTAAAACAGCTGCTGGAGCATGCATTTTATGAGGTGACAGCTGTTGAAGTATTTGAAAATGTAGTGGAGCAAATAAAGGAACAGGCGCCAGATTTGGTTTTACTGGACTTGAATTTACCAAATCAGGATGGTCAGGTGATTTGTCGAACATTAAGACAAACCTCAACGGTGCCGGTTATTTTTCTAACCAGTGATAACAATGTACTGACTGAGCTGGACTGTATCTTGTTGGGCGGTGATGATTTTATAACCAAGCCCTATATTCCATCACTATTGTTGGCAAGGATTCAGGCACTTTTAAAGAGAACGGTGGTCCAGTCAAAGGAGCAGCTTGTATTAACACATAAGGGATTAACTTTAAATCTGACAACATACAAGGCTCGGTTTGAAGCAAAGGAAACAGAACTAACGAAGACCGAGTTTAAACTGCTTCACTTTCTGCTCCAGCGAAAAGAAGAGGTCGTGCCTAGAATGGATATTATTGTCTATCTTTGGGACAATGATGTTTTTATTGATGACAATGCGTTAAGCGTTAATATGACTAGACTAAGAAGTAAACTAGAGGATCTGGGTGTGTCAAACTTCATTCAAACTAAAAGAGGCGTAGGTTATCAAATATGAAACTATTCTATTATCTACATGATAA
This sequence comes from Enterococcus sp. LJL128, assembly GCF_056924295.1. Lineage (NCBI taxonomy): Bacteria > Bacillati > Bacillota > Bacilli > Lactobacillales > Enterococcaceae > Enterococcus > Enterococcus sp. LJL128. The sequence goes on from NZ_JBXPBP010000003.1 coordinate 119,952, forward strand.
ATTATTTGTCTTAGTGCTTCATTTTTCTTGTCTGCTCATTCTATCTTTCTATTTATTAACTCTAGGAAATACACCAGTCACAATTGTGCTGATTGCTCTTGTTTGGGTAAGTATTATTTTTGTTTATTTTACTTTGGATTACTATAAGAGAAAACGATTCTTTAGAGGGATTGACAAGCAAATGACACAGCTGGATAAACCCTATCTAATACATGAGCTTTTAGAAAAAAACTGGCGTTATGAGGATGAGCTGTATAGGGACATTCTGAGAAAAGCGAATACTTCTGCTATGGAGACAATTGCCTGGTTGGAGGAAGAGCAAACTGACTATAAAGAATTTATTGAGGCCTGGATTCATGAGGTGAAGCTGCCCATGACTAGTCTGCATTTGGCCGCTGCGGAGCTGGAGACAGATTCGGCTCGAAAAATTCAAATGTATTTAATTGACTTAGAAAACCAAGTAGATCAAACGCTTTTTTATGCAAGAAGTGACTATGTTCATCAAGACTATTTCATAAAAGAGGTTTTGCTGCAGGAAGTAATCGCTGAGCTGATTAAGAAAAATAAATATCTTCTCATTCAAAATCAGATGCAGGTTACAATTGCCTGTGAAGAGTTTGTATATACAGATAAGAAGTGGCTGGCATTTATTGTTAACCAGCTTATTTTCAATGCAGTTAAGTATAAAAAAGAGGGGCGGGGCAGCCTGTCTTTCACGGCTGTCTCAACCAAGGAACAGACCGAACTAACGATAAGAGATAGCGGCATCGGTATCAAAAGTCATGAACTTCCTCGAGTGTTTGATAAAGGCTTTACGGGAACCAACGGCAGAGCTGCTGGAAAAGCGACAGGATTCGGCTTGTATCTATGTAAAAAGCTATGTAGAAAATTAGGGCTGAAAATTGATTGTGCGGCAGTTGAAAATGAGTATACAGAAATCGTCATTATCTTTCCCAAAAATAGTTATCTTTCAGAGTTGTAACTTTAATGCAATCTAGATAAATATGACATGGTTTTAAGAAGTCATATACTTGGATTATAGAGTAAATCGCCTCCAGATAATTAATTACTGTTAATTTGCAGCAAAGCTGTTTAATTGGAGGTGTGTAACGGAAGGGTGTTGGGAAATGAATGAATTAATAAAAGTAGTGAATGTAGAAAAATATTATGGGAATAAGGGGAGTACAACGAAAGCTTTAAATCGAGTAAATTTTTCTGTAAGTGAAGGAGAGTTTACTGGGATTATGGGAACCAGCGGCAGTGGGAAAACAACCTTATTAAATATGCTGGCGACAATCGACCGGGTAAGTGCCGGACAGATTTTCTTTGGCAAGAAAGACATCACTCAATTTGGAGAAGATGAGTTAGCAAATTTTAGAAAAGAAAACCTTGGGTTCATTTTTCAAGATTTCAATCTGTTGGATACGTTGACATTAGAAGAGAATATTACACTCTCCCTAAGCCTACAGGGAAACAAGAAAAGCAAGACTCGAACGCCAAAGCAAATCATGGAACAGCTGGGAATTTATGAGTTTAGAGACAAATTTCCTTATGAAGTATCTGGTGGTCAAAAACAGCGGTGTGCCTGTGCCAGAGCGTTAATTACTAACCCTAAGCTGATTTTGGCGGATGAGCCGACCGGCGCCTTGGATTCAAAATCGTCAACGATGCTGCTGGAAACGATGGAAACAATGAACAGGGAGATGGCGGCGACTATTTTGATGGTCACACATGATGCGTTTAGCGCCAGCTATTGTAATCGAATTTTGTTTCTTAGCGATGGAGAGGTGTTTCAAGAGCTGTATAAAGGAACGCAGACAAGAAGAGCGTTCTTAAATGAGATTCTTGATGTACTGTCAATCATTGGAGGCGATGGCCATGCTTAATAAGTTGTCATTGCGTAATGCCAAACGGTCAGTCAAAGATTATCTGGTTTACATTATTACAATGACGATTATTTCATCATTGATGTTTGCCTTTAATGGACTGATTTTTTCTAATTCTATTAGAGACCTGTTGAATGAAATTACTTCGATGATTGTCTTTATCGGTCTGGCTACATTTTTTGTTGTGATGATTGTTGTCTGGCTGACGAAATATATTATCAATTTTATGCTGGAGAGGCGGAGCAGGGAATTTGGGACGTACTTGTTGATTGGCATGACTAAGAAGCAAGTAGCTAGGATGTTTAAAAGAGAGCATATGCTTTTAGGAATCCTAACGTTTTTATTAGGTCTTATTCCAGGTTATTTTCTGCATATTGCACTGATTAATGTTTTTTTCACAGTTTTTGAATCGAAGTATCAGTATACGGTTGATATCAATATCTACACCTATCTGCTTACTTTTGCGGTCTACTTCTTCGCCTACGCACTAGCACTGCTTAGAATCAATAGGAAATTTAAGAAGATGGAAATTCGGGATTTGCTGTATTTAGAAAACAATAATGAGCCAAGTGTGAAAAATAAAAAGCTCTTCTTAATTAGTTTTGTATATATTATTTTCTTTCATCTCGTTGCTTATACGGGAAATGTCACAATGCAAACGATTTGGCCAATGCTGGCTGCATTATTTGCAGCTATTTATGGTCTTTATATTGGCTTATCCGGTTATTTGAGCAGCTTTATCCAGAAAAAAGGAAGATGGGTTACTAAAGAAGCAAATGTTTTTGTTTTTAGACAGTTGGCTTCAAAGATTAGAACGATGCGTTTTACCATGGGCTCATTAACAATTTTATTTGCGGTAACAATCTTAAGCTGGATGTGTGTGTTGTTGTTCTCTGATTATCAGGCGAAAGTTTTCGATGCGAACTTGATGGATATCGATGTTTTTTATCTTAAAGATCAAGTGACAACTGATTTTCATGAACAACAAGAAGTCATTGAACAATATGGAAAAGTAGAAGCAGAACACATCTATCATGTATATCAGAATAATAAGAGCAGTGAGCTAAATGCGTATTTATATAAAAATGTCAAAGGTGCTTATGATTCAGAAGGACGAAGCGCATATTTTGACTATGATACCTACATGCTTTTGTCTGACTATAATCAGCTGCGGCGGATGGCAGGCTTTGAGGATATTCATTTGGAAGCGGGGCACTATCTTATTCAGTCAAAAGAAAAACTGGTGGATACATTCACAGATTATGGCTTAGCCAATAATCTGGTCGTTGGCAAGGAAACATTGGTGTATCAGGATACTGTCACAGATGCTTTCACGCAAAGTGGAATGAACGGAGCCGACTACATTCTGGTGGTTCCTGACAGCAGCTTAGCAGAAATAACTCCTTACTTTAGTATTTTAGCAGCAAATGTGGATAGCTCTTCTATGTATGAGATTGAACAGCACTTGGAAAAAATCTCCGGTTATTTGGGTGAAGATGGCGATATAGAAGATCAGCTATTAGCGATTAAGTATGGAACAAGCAGCGAACAGCTGATTACTTTCGGCACACCTATTACAGTACGGGAAAGCTTAGTTGCAGAGCTGGATAGTGTCACAACGAGTATGAGTTTTACGCTGGGGTATATAGGAATCGTGTTTTTAGTTGTAGCAATGAGTGTGCTGGCGATTCAGCAGCTTTCTGATGCCTCTAAATATAAGTACCGTTATCAGATACTGAAGAATCTGGGAATGAATAAAAGAGAACGAAATCAAGTGATTTTGAAACAGCTGGGTATTTACTACCTGTGTCCAGTTATCATTTCAGTATTTATTAGTATATGTACGGGATTGTTTGTCAGTAATAACTTTGCATTCTATACAGGGCTAAGTATGCCGGGGATTATTTATTACCTAATTGCATTAGCGATGTTTCTTACTATTTTCTTTATTTATTTTGTGGTAACTTATATCAGCTTTGTCCGGACTGTAGAAAAGTAAATAAAATGGTCTTAATAAAATTAGTGAACAAACGCAGGAATCGATTGATCCTGCGTTTTTAGTGTTTAATGGAGGCGGTTCTGAAAGTGTTAGAATTGGTCAATATTTTGAGAGCTTATGCTCTGGCGTAGCAAAGCAATAGTTTTTATTGAACAAAATTGGTATATGTGAAAAAATACAAAAAAATAGTTGTATTAAAAAAAAGAAAAGCTAGCTGTTGTTTCAATTGATTACAAACTCAGTGTTTTTAGTCAATGGATATGCTTTTTTCTTTGTAAAACATACTTCTTTAACAGAGGTGTTAGTGATAAGTAAGATTACAATGTTTTTAAAATTATAATATTGTAATTTTTATCAAAAAAAGTGAATAAATATTTCTATTTAGAATAAAAATGCTGTTGCAATTTATATTTCTTTATTTTTTTCACCTAAAATGCAAATATATCAACAATTGTAAGGGCTTTTATAGTAAAATGAAGTATAAGGTTATTCGATTATTTTATTTGAGAATTCCTTATTAATTAATGGCGATAGACATGCATATTATGTTATATTTATGCATGCTTATTAAATTTATTTTACAATTATATATGCTAAAAAATGAATAATAAAGGAGGTTGAGAATGAACGAGATGAATGTATCGGGAGATGAAGCAAATAGTCTTGAACAGGCACAGCGTTTTCTTTCCGGAGAAAATTTTTATAGTCAGCATTACTTTGGATTTCATAAGGATATTAAAAATGGTCTATCCGGATACGTGTTTCGGGTTTGGGCACCAAATGCTGAACAGGTCTGGTTAGTTGGGGATTTTAATGACTGGACAGATTCTTTGCCTATGATTAAGGGAAACGAGGGGATTTGGGAGCTGTTTACCCAGCTGCCGGCTGAAGGGGATTTGTACAAGTACAAGATCCGTCAGGCAGGCGGCAGGGAATTGTTCAAAATCGATCCTTTTGCGATTGCTTTTGAGCAGCGTCCGGGAGATGCAGCAGTTATTCATACGATTCCGGAAAAGCGCTGGAAAGATGGTTTGTGGCAGGGAAGAAAGAAACGCTCGGATTACTTTAAACGGCCGATGAATATTTACGAGGTACATGCCAGTTCATGGCGCCATCACGATGATGGTACACCGTATACTTTTAAATCATTGGAGGAGGAGCTAATTCCTTATGTAAAAGAACTGGGCTATACTCATATTGAATTTATGCCGCTGATGGAGCACCCATTAGGTATGTCTTGGGGCTATCAGCTGATTGGCTACTTTGCTTTAAGCTCTTATTATGGAACACCAGAGGAGCTGCAAGCCTTTGTAGAAAGCTGTCATTTGAATAATATTGGTGTCTTGATTGACTGGGTACCAGGTCATTTTTGTATTAATGATGATACGCTCCCTTATTATGACGGAACACCGCAATTTGAATATGAAGACCCGGATCGGGCGAAAAACATTCGCTGGGGGTCGTTGAATTTTGATTTGGGCAAACCACAGGTCCAAAGCTTTTTGATTTCCAGTGCCCTTTTTTGGCTTGAAATGTACCATTTGGATGGCATTCGCGTGGATGCTGTTTCAAGCATGCTGTATCGGGATTATGATGAAGGACCGTGGACGCCGAATCATGAAGGAGGCAACCGAAATTTCGAAGGGTATTATTTCCTGCAGAAGCTGAATGCGGTTATTAAGCTCGCTCATCCGAAAGCAATCATGATTGCTGAAGAGAGTTCGTCAAAAACGCAAATTACCGGTTTGATAGAAACAGGAGCATTAGGCTTTGATTACAAATGGAACATGGGCTGGATGAACGATACTCTGCGTTTTTATGAAATGGACCCGATTGTACGAAAAGAGCATTTCAATTTGCTCACTTTTTCATTTATGTACATGATGGACGAAAATTACATTTTACCTTTGTCTCATGACGAAGTGGTTCATGGGAAAAAGAGCCTGATGCATAAAATGTGGGGAGATCGCTACAAGCAATTCGCTCAGCTTAGGAATCTTTATGTATACATGATGACCCATCCGGGGAAAAAGCTTTTATTTATGGGCAGTGAGTGGGGACAGTTCCTAGAGTGGAAATATGATGAAGGACTGGAATGGCGGGATTTGCAGGATGATATGAATGCAAAAATGCAATGCTTTACCCGTACGCTAAATGAATTTTATAAGGAGCATCGAGCGCTTTGGGAGCTGGATAACAGCTATGACACGATTGAGGTTATTGATGCCGACAATAGTCAGGAAACAGTACTCAGCTTTATCCGCAAGGGGAAAACAAAAAAAGACTTCCTACTTGTTGTATTAAACATGACTCCAGTAGAGCGTCAAGGGTTTTCTATCGGTGTGCCTTATGAAGGAAGCTATCAGGAGATTCTGAATACTGAAATGAAGGATTTCGGTGGAACCTGGACAAAAATGAATGAAGATGCAGCTGCAGAGGAACAACCCTTCAAGCAGTTTGACTATCAAATTAGAACGACGGTACCTGCTCTGGGAGCAATTATTATACAGCCGAAAGATATCAAGATACGAAAAAAAACGAGGTAATACTTTGTCAGTAGAAGAAGGAGCGTTTTTTCTGAATACTGCAGGCAAATGAAGAAGCAATATAGTTTTTGAGGATGAAAGGAGGTAGGGTGAATTTATTCACCTGCACAAAAGATGAATAACGAAATGCTAGCAATGATTTTAGCCGGAGGGCAAGGAACAAGGTTAGGAAAGCTAACCAAAAATATCGCTAAACCTGCCGTGCCGTTTGGCGGTAGATACCGTATCATCGATTTTACGTTAAGTAATTGTGTTAATTCCGGAATCACAAATGTTGGGGTGGTTACGCAATATCAGCCGCTGGCATTGAATAGTCATATAGGCAACGGGGCAAGCTGGGGGTTAGACGGCATCAATTCAGGTCTAACGATTTTGCAGCCGTATTCAAGCTCAGATGGGGAAAAATGGTTTCAGGGAACAGCCCATGCGATTTATCAGAACATTGCCTATATCAACCAAATGAATCCTCAATATGTTCTTATTTTATCTGGTGATCATATTTATAAGATGAACTACGAAGCCATGTTGGAGGAGCATAAGCAAAACAACGCTTCCCTAACAGTGGCAGTTATTGAAGTACCAATCAAGGAAGCTTCCCGCTTTGGGATTATGAATACAGATGAAAATGACCGTATTATTGAGTTTGAAGAAAAACCAGATGAGCCAAAAAACAATTTAGCTTCAATGGGTATTTATATTTTTAACTGGGCTAGACTGCGGGAGGTTCTGATGAACAGCTATTCCAAAGATAGTCAAATGCTGGATTTCGGGAAAAATGTAATTCCTGCTTATCTTGATTCTGGAGAAAATGTGTATGCGCACCGCTTCAATGGGTACTGGAAAGATGTAGGGACAATTGATTCGCTTTGGGAAGCCAATATGGAGTTTATTGATATCGATAACGAGTTTAATATTCGTGATTTATCTTGGCGCATCTTCTCTAAAAACACCAGCTCGCCCCCTCATTTTATCACAGAAACGGCGTCTGTTGAGAATGCGCTGATTGTTGACGGCTGTTATGTGGCAGGCTCAATAAAAAATAGTATTCTGTCTACAGATGTTCAAGTAAAAGAAGGAAGCACTATTGAAAACAGCATTATCATGCCGAGAGCTCAGATTGGTCAAAATGTCACCATCAAGAACGCAATTATTGGTGAAGATGCGGTAATTGGGGATAACGCAGTAGTATATAATGAAGAGGAAATCGCCGTGATTGGTTATTCTGAAGTGATCGGAGTGAAAAAAGATGAAGACTAATAGAATGTGTGCAATTATTGGAAATATCGAAAAATTTGATGCATTGATGCCGCTGATTGAAAAAAGACCGTTGGCCACACTGCCGTTTGACTGTAAGTATCGTCTGATTGACTTTCAGTTATCCAGCTTAGTCAATGCAAACATCGACAGATTATTCATGGTCTTCAATGAAGGAGAAACCCAATCCGTTTTTGACCATATTGGCGGCGGAAAAGAGTGGGATTTAGATTCATTGAAAAATCGCTTTTTCACTTACTTTTATCAGGATTTCGTGAAAAAGAAAAATGAAGGAAAGCCGTTCTATAGCTCACTGATTGATTATCTACAAAAATCAAAATCAGAATATACGGTATTCATGAGCAGCCGGATGCTTTGTAATTTAGATTTGAGAGCTATTTTGAAAATCCATCAAGCCCAAGGAAATGATGTAACTGTTGTTTATAAACGGGTGAATAAAGAAAGTGTCTGTTCAGAGGATACTTTACTAGATATCAACGAAGAAGGTAGTGTGACTGGATCCCATGTCTTGAAGGATGCCAGCGCAGAAGCCGAGAGAGTCAACCTGAGTATGGAAGCCTATATTGTTCAAACAGAGTGGCTGATTCAAACACTGGAATGGGCGCAGGAAAATGATGCATCACCAAGTCTGATTGATTTAATGAAATCTCAACTTGGTCAGGCGAAGTGCTCCACTTATGAGTACATTGGCTATCTTAAGAATATCCATGATATTCAGTCCTATTATCAAGCGAATATGGATATGCTGGATCCGCAGAAATTTAATGCGCTGATGTATTCCAATCAAAAAATCTATACGAAGTTTAAAAATGAAGTACCCACTTATTATTCTCCTGATTCTATGGTGAAGAATAGTCAGTTCGCCACAGGCTGTGTTGTCCAGGGAACAGTAGAAAATTCATTGGTTTCCCGTCGGACCAAAATTGATGTTGGTGCAGTGGTGAAGCACTCTCTCATTAACGCCAGTGCAAAAATTGCTTCGGGCGCTCAGATTGAATATGCTATACTGGATAAAGGTGTCGTCGTTGATTCTGGTGTTCAGATTAAAGGGACTCCGGATAAATTAGCTGTGATTCGAAAAGGAGCACATGTTACTGAAAATGTGGTTGGGGGAGAAGCTGAATGAAGATTTTATTTGCAGCAGCAGAATGCGCACCTTTTTTTAAGACAGGCGGTTTGGGAGATGTCGCAGAAGCGCTGCCGAAAGAGCTGAGAGAAAAAGGGCTGGATATTCGAGTGGTGCTGCCTTACTATCAGCAAATGCCGCAGAAGTACCAAGACCAGTGTGAAGATGTACTCAGCTTTTATGTAGATGTCGGCTGGCGCCATCAATACTGCGGTGTAAAAAAAATGATGCTGGACAATGTAACCTACTATTTTATTGATAATCAATATTATTTTGGCAGAGAAGGCTTATACGGTCATTATGACGATGGCGAACGATTTGCTTTTTTCCAGCTGGCTGTGATAGAAATGATGGAGAAAATTGCGTTTGTTCCAGCTGTTGTTCATGTTAATGATTATCATACAGCTATGATTCCCTTTTTAATTCGGGAAAAATATCATTGGATCCAGGAATATCAGAAAATTGAAACGGTCTTAACTATCCATAATATTGAGTTTCAAGGTATATTCTCTGCAGAAATCTTGCCAGATTTATTTGGGATGGGAACGGAAAGATACTTTGATGGAACCGTTCGTTTTGATGATAATGTCAATTTTTTGAAAACCGGAATTTTGTATGCCGGTCGTGTGAATACAGTTAGTCCTTCTTATGCACAGGAAATTCAGACACCGGAATTTGGGTCCGGACTGGATGGGGTGCTGAGGATGGAAAAGGATAAGCTGAGCGGTATCTTAAACGGCATTAACTATACAATGAATAATCCCGAAACAGATCCATTGATTCCAGCAAATTTCTCGGTAGCTGATTTAAACGGGAAAGCAGTTAATAAAGCTGCGCTGCAAAAGACAATGGGGCTGCCTGAAAGGGATGTACCGCTATTTGCAATTGTCAGCCGCTTAACCCATCAAAAAGGGTTTCAGCTGATTATGGATGAGATGGAATATATGATGGCAGCAGATATCCAGCTAGTTGTGCTGGGAACAGGAGACCCTGGATTTGAGCAGAGCTTTCGGAATTTCGCCGGCCGGTTCCCTGAGAAATGTTCGGTCAGTATATCCTTTGATATTAAATTGGCCCAATTGTTTTACGCCGGCGCTGATTTGTTCCTGATGCCTTCGGCTTTTGAACCTTGCGGTCTATCTCAGATGATCTCTATGCGCTACGGTACGCTGCCGATTGTTCACGAGATTGGCGGTTTGAAGGATACGGTAATTCCTTACAATCCGATAACAAAAGAAGGAACTGGTTTCGGTTTCTATGAGTTTCGTTCTTTCTATTTGATGGAGGCAATCAAGCAGGCAGCAGAGCTGTATAAGCAAGAGCCGGCTATATGGCAAGAGCTGATACGAGCAGCAATGGCCACGGATTTCAGTTGGCGGCAGCCTGGACAGCAGTACATCGACTTGTATCAGCTGTTAACAGGGGCGTAAATTTATAGGTGCTCATCGTTTTTCTATTAGAAAAACGAACATTATAAAGAACGTTAGTTATTTTATCGGCTATCAGTGAAAGTGGTTGAAGAATGTAGAAAAAGCTTCTGCTTTAACGAGTACGTACAAGCATCCACTATTCGCTGAATAGCTGTAAGAGCTGCTAAAACAACGTTCGTTTGGCTTTAAGAAGTTGTGACCGATTGCTGTCGCAACTTTCTGTTTTTCAAAAAGGGTAAAAGGGGATTTTAATCAGATGGAAATCACGAAAGAACAGTTTAAAGAAGATTTTAGGCGCAGGCTGCAGGAAAAGTTCACAAATGAAGTGGAAGAGGCTTCAAATGGAGAACTCTTTGATTCGCTGGGAGCTGTTATCCAAGCTTATTATTCAGATGCTTGGAAACAAACACGGACAACGATTCGGGACAACCGGGCAAAACAGTCCTATTACTTTTCGATTGAGTTTTTACCGGGGAAAATGCTGAAAAGCAATTTACTGAACATGGGTCTTCTGGACATCGTGCGGGACAGCTTAGAAGAGATGAATGTCGATTTAGAGGATTTGTGCAAGGTGGAAAAGGACATGGCTTTAGGTAATGGCGGACTGGGCAGACTAGCATCTTGTTTTATGGATTCTATTGCTTCGTGTGGTCTTCCAGGCAACGGCAATGGTATCCGCTATGATTATGGCTTGTTCAAGCAGAAATTTGTCGACGGCAATCAAGTAGAGCTGCCGGATGAATGGCTGCGTGAGGGTAATGTGTGGGAGGTTCGTAAAGCAAGTAAAGCAGTCAATGTAAATTATGGCGGCAAGGTATATTTGAAAGAAGATGAAGAGGGCAGATTAAAGCCTGTTTACGAGAACCAGCAGGTTTTGCGTGCAGTTCCCTATGACACAGGAATGGTAGGCTATCAAAACGATATGGTTAATACCTTGCGTTTATGGTCAGCAGAGATTCCAGAGTTTGAAGAAAGCAAGTATTTGAGCATTGAAGAACGTCGTGATTTTCGTGACTTGACGTCAGTCCTATATCCTGACGATTCGAATTATGAAGGTCGTTTAATGCGCTTAGTTCAAGAATATTTCTTTGTGTCAGCAGGAATTCAAAGTATTATTCGTTCCCACAAACGAGCAGGTATAGCAATGAAGGATTTAGCAGAATATACGGCTATTCACATTAATGATACCCATCCGGCGCTTTGTGTGGCTGAAATGATGCGGATACTGATTGACGAGGAAGAGCTGAGCTGGGAAAAAGCCTGGGCAATTACAGTTAAAACGATGAGCTACACCAACCATACAATCATGGCAGAAGCATTGGAGAAATGGCCGGTATTTATGCTTCGCGAAGTAGTTCCGAGAATCTATATGATTATTGAAGAAATCGATCGGCGCTTTGTCAAAGAAATGTCTTCAGTGGTTGACCAGGAAATTATTGAGCGTACCCGAATCATTAAAGGGGATCAAGTGCATATGGCTCATTTAGCCATTATCGGCAGTCACAGTACCAACGGTGTAGCCAAGCTTCATTCCGATTTACTGAAAAGCATCGTGCTTCATGACTTCTATCTGCTTTACCCGGAAAGGTTCAACAATAAAACTAACGGAATTGCGCAGCGGCGCTGGCTGCAGCTGGCAAATGAGCCTTTAGCTAATGTGCTGGATGAAACAATCAGCACATCTTGGCGCAGCAATCCCAATGATTTACATCTACTGATGAATTATAAGGATGATGAAGCTGTGCTGCAAAAGTTAGCTGAAACGAAAAGAAAGAACAAGGTTCGTTTGGCAAATTACATTCTTACTGCTACTGGAATTGAAGTATCGCCGGATGCTATTTTTGATGTTCAAATCAAGCGGCTTCATGCGTATAAACGCCAGCTGCTGAATCTGCTTCACATCTTGAAGCTCTATTTTGAGTTGAAGGATAATCCTGATGCGGATATCTATCCTCGCGTATTTATTTTTGGTGCCAAGGCAGCACCAAGCTATACGTATGCAAAGCATGTGATTAAATGTATCAATGAAGCGGCAAACCTAATTAATAATGATGAAGAAATTCAAGGGAAACTGAAGATTGTCTTTTTAGAAAACTATAATGTTTCCTTGGCAGAGATGATTATTCCGGCAGCAGATGTTAGTGAGCAGATTTCATTGGCTTCCAAAGAAGCTTCCGGCACTAGTAATATGAAGCTGATGCTGGATGGGGCAGTGACGATTGCGACTTTAGATGGCGCGAATATCGAAATTCGTGATATCGTTGGCGACGAAAATATTGTGATTTTTGGATTGACAGAGGATGAGGTTTATAGCTACTATGAAACACAGGACTATCTGGCAATCAAAATTTATGAAAATGACTTAGAGCTGCAGCGGATATTAAATTCGTTTATCGATGGGACAATTCCAAATATTCAAATTGAAGGACAAGAAATTTTCGATTCTCTAATCCGATACAACGATGAATATTTTACCTTACGGGATTATCATTCCTATATTGAGGCGCAGAAAACGATTGAGCGACTGTACCGCGATAAAAAACGCTGGCAGCAAATCAGTTTAATCAATACAGCAGAAGCCGGTCACTTTTCTTCTGACTATACTGTTCAGCGGTATGCAGAAGAAATCTGGCAGATTGAACCAGTCAAAGGCTTAAAAAAGAAGGGATGACAAAAGAATTCTCCTTTGCTTCAATCCTTGGCGCCTAGAATATCGTTGAGACGCTGTTTATTCATTTGATTTTAGGGGTGGGAGAGTTCCGACTGTCGCCACTCCTAAAATAAGACAGTTTATTTCTTTCGTTTTCATTAAGAGCCATTTATGAAGGAAACATACTGGTACGAAGCTAAAATCATTTGAAGCTGCGGAAGTTCAGCTGACTAATAGGGGATAGTAAGAGAATCGACATACGAAACAAGTGGTATGAAGGAACTTCCCGGTATCTAAACAAAGAAAGTAAGCGTAAATTCCATAGACAAAATTTTGTGGATTTTATAGATTTAGGAGAGGCACAATGACTGCGATTTATTTTAATTCCTGGCTGGACGAGTACAAGCAGCCGTTTGGTGCAATAGAAAAGTTTAAAAACGCTCGTTTTTCACTTAGCGTCAAAGAAGAACAGGTTGAACAGGTTTCACTGATTATGCGTAAAGAAGCAGGGGAACGTGGACTTGAACGGCTGCCGATGACAGCTAGTGAGCATGACCTGTATACCTGTGGGTATGATTTTGCTCAGGGAGCAGGGTTATACTTCTATTATTTTGAAATTGTAAACAAATCTGCAACAAGTGAATATGAAACCACATACTGCGGATCGAATCAGGGCCAGGGGGGCCCATGTGTTTTATCAACAGACCTTGAGCAGGTACATCCCTATCAAATCACTTGCTATGACAAGGCGGATGCTGCACCTGACTGGTACCGCGAAGGGATTGTGTATCAAATTTTTCCTGACCGTTTTTTTAACGGGAACGAGCACCAGGAAATCTGCAATCCAAAGAAGAACACCTTTATCTACGGAACCTATGAAGATGAACCTATATACCTAAAGGATGAGCAGGGCGATATCATTCGCTGGGATTTTTATGGAGGCAACCTGCCGGGAATGATAAAAAAGATTCCTTACCTCAAAACATTGGGTGTGACGGTAATCTATTTAAACCCAATTTTTGAAGCTGCCAGTAATCATCGCTATGATACAGGAGACTATTTGGCTATTGATGGTATCTTGGGTGATGAAGAGCAGTTTAAACAGCTAGTTTCAGCTCTCCACGAAAACGGTATTCGATTAATCTTAGATGGTGTTTTTAGCCATGTTGGAAAAAACAGCCGGTATTTCAACTTCGACGGTCGCTATGGTAAAGAAGCTGGGGCGTATCAAACGCAAAACAGTCCATACTTTCCTTGGTTCAAATTTACGGAGTACCCAGAGGACTATAAGTCGTGGTGGGGGATTAAGGATCTACCTGAGGTGGATAAAGCCAATGAAGATTTCCAAAAATTTATCTATGCCGGAGATAGCAGTGTATTAGATAAATGGACTGGTCTTGGTGTGGACGGCTGGCGGTTGGATGTTGCGGATGAACTGCCGGATTTCTTTATTGAAGGTTTTCGAAAGAAGCTTGATCAATATCCTGAACGGGTGCTGATTGGAGAAGTTTGGGAAGATGCTTCAAAAAAGCAGTCCTATGGCGAAAGAAGACAGTATATTTTTGGAGAGAAGCTTCATGGTGTGATGAATTATCCCTTTCGGGAATTGATTCTTTCTGTTGTTCGAAGAGAACAGGTGCCACAGGCAACAGCAGAGCAGTTGACAGTTTTACAGGAAAATTATCCAATGGATATTTTCTATAATAATTTGAACAATATTGGGACACATGACACAGAAAGAATTCTGACATTGCTGGATAATGACTTATCCAGACTTAATTTGGCTGTTGGAATGATGTTCATGCTGCCGGGAGTACCGACGATTTATTATGGTGATGAGGCGGGGTTAACTGGCGGGAAGGATCCTGAAAATCGAAAATTCTTTCCGTGGAAGGACAAAAATCAAACGATTTTTAACCTATATCAAAAGTGGATTGATCGTCGGAAAAAGAATCCTGTATTGGTACAGGGTGCGTTTTATCCATTTTATACTGAAAATATTTTAGGGATTCTTCGCTGCAATGAGCAGCAAGCTGCGTTGTATTTGATAAATCTAAGTGAGGAGGAAACTCTTGTTTCAGCTGAATCATGCTGTTTTACAAGAAAGCTGCCTTTTTCAGATCAGCTTGTTTATGACATGCTGGCAGGAGTGACGATTTCCGGGCAGCAGGATTACTTCGTTGAAAAAGAATGGAGAAAATAGCTGCTTAGACCCTAGAGAATAGAATAATGATAAACAACAGAAAACCAGACGTCAGCACTTGTATATGCCGTCTGGTTTTCTGTTGTTTATTTTTTCTTTGCCAGCATTTTGAATAATTCATGACTGATCATTTCAATATTTTTCAAGGTGTAGTCTCTATCCATTGCCTGTTGGAGAGAGACTGGTTCCCGCTGGATGGAGAAAATGCCGTCAAACAATGCCTGTTCAGGGATTTCTTCATAGCTGCCGCAGAGCAGCAGTACAGAGGTGTGATATTTCGCTGCTAATTGTGCTACGCCGTATGGCACTTTTCCGGCGCTGGACTGCGTATCCAGACATCCTTCGCCAGTGATTACCCAATCACTTTTGGCTATATGTTCTTCCAGCCTAGTTAATTTTGAAAAGATGGAAAATCCCGGCTGCATCTCTCCGTCTAATAGGGCGAAAGCACCGCCTAAACCGCCGGCAGCTCCTGCACCAGCAATGAGTCGTAAATCAGCAAAACCGTTTTGCACTAGATATTCAGCGGTTAGATAAAGCTGAGTATCCAGCTGTTCGATTTGAGCTGCTGTTAATCCTTTTTGCGGACCAAATATTCTGGCAGCGCCTTTCCTGCCGCAATAGGGATTAGCAACATCGTTTGCCACAATTAGTTTGACACCAGCTAAATGCTGTTTAGCTTTTTCTATTTCCAGCTGATGGGTGACCAGCAGAGGGTTTTCACAGCCAGCTGTTAATAATTGACCAGCGGCGTCAAATAAGCGGGCACCAAGCCCCTGCAGCATCCCTAATCCACCATCAGTTGTTCCACTGCCGCCCAATGTTACAATCAGTTGTTTTACTCCGCGGCTGACAGCGTCTGAGACTGCCAGACCAAGCCCATAAGAGCTGCCAAGATAGCTTTCTTCCTTACGACCTTTTAGGAAGTGAATGCCGACAAAGCGTGCAGATTCAATGACAGCCGTTTCTATTCCTTCAATCGTGGTTAAAAAATAGTCTTCTTGAATTGCTTCACCAAATGGATTCAGGCTATCAAATTTTATGTACTGTCCATCAAAAGCAGCGGCAACCGATTCAATTGCCCCTTCACCACCATCAGAAATAGGAATGACATGGACTGGATTTGCAAAGGGCTGGATACCTCGTTCAATAGCTTTACCCAGTTCTGTTGAGGTTGCACACTCCTTAAATGAATCGATTGCTATAGTAACGTTCATCCTTTTCCACTCCTTCGTTTTTTACTTAGACAGCTTTATCATACATGTCTGAAATTCAGATACATTTTTTTACAGGAGACCTTAGTTCGATCAACCGAGCACGGCAACAGCCGACACGATTTACATGTGTTCCTATCAAGAGACACGTCAATTATTTATGCAAAGATTCTGCAGCCAACACATGTCCAATAGCTTAGACTTTTTGATGAAAACAAACAAGACAAAGATACACTGCCGCTTCTTAAAGATATCATATTTTTAGACACAGTTAAAAGGGATAACTGCTTTAATAATTTAAACATAGAAACTATAGCTGGAGGACAAAGAAAAAAGATTCTTGACCCTGGTTCAAATGACCAAGACTAAGAATCTTTTTTGATGCTTTAGAAAGATAAGAGAGGGCTGGAGCTTATATAGCTGTTGGGTTGCTGCCTAGCTCTTCTTCGGAAGAAGGCCGCCATTCTTCTGGAATAGCTTCCATAATCTCATCGATTGACGGTACATCAAAGCCTTCGGGTTTCTCCTCGGACCAGGTTTTACCGCCGTCTGTTGAGTAAAGTGTTTTGCCGTCCTCTGTTTTAGAAAGTACAGTATTCATGGCAGCTTCGTATCCTTCCGGTGCATTTTCAGACCAAGTCTTCCCACCATCTGTAGAATAAAGAAGTTTTCCATTCTCTAGCTTCATTGATACGCCGTCAGCATCAGAAAGGGGTACACCATTTTCAATCCAATCTTCAATTTCTTTCAACGGATCAGACCAAGTTTTGCCGCCGTCTTCAGAATAGGTCCAGCGTTCCTGCTGAGGATCGAATCTGGATAGCTGTTTTCCATCGCTGCTTTTCCAAGTTAAAGTACCGTCATCTGCAATGTCGATTCCTTCGGGTATTTTCTCAGACCACGTTTCGCCCCCATCTGATGAGAATGT
This sequence comes from Enterococcus sp. LJL128, assembly GCF_056924295.1. NCBI lineage: Bacteria > Bacillati > Bacillota > Bacilli > Lactobacillales > Enterococcaceae > Enterococcus > Enterococcus sp. LJL128. Next base: position 137,209 of record NZ_JBXPBP010000003.1, read on the forward strand.
CCAGACATCAGCCTCTCGTTTCATGATGACAGTATTTCCATCTGAGTCAGTAAATGGGGAGAAATAAGTACTGCTTTTTGAAGTGTTGTTCATTTCTTTTGTTTGTGCCTGTTCGTAGCCCAATCGGCCGCTGCTGTCTTGAGAAATACCTTCCGGCGGTGTTTTTGACCAAGTTTTACCGCCATCTGACGAGAATTCCCACCGATTATTATTTCGTCGGAAATTGACATTCTCGAATGCTGCTGAGCTGTTTGCTGCTGACATTGTTAAAGGGGCTTTGCTTTCTGCTTGCTGGACTGATTTACCAATGCTGTATGAAGCGAAAGACAAGCCGACAAGGGCAATAACGGCGCCCGTCCTGACTGTTAAAGGAATCTTCTTTAGACGAGACTGCCAAGTACTCTGCACAGCTTCAGGTTCGTTTTTCATGTGTTGTTTAGTCATAATTACACCTTCATTTCTTGTTTGATAGGACTATTTTAAACAAACAACCTTTAGTGAACCTGTAGTAAAAATACAACTATTCAGGCTTCGTTAAAGGTTCAACAGTGATAATCATCTTGAAGCTTTTATGAAAATCGGTTTTTGATGAGATAGGCTATGGTATGATGATAAAAATTAATGTACTAAAAATAGTAGCAAAGGAGAACAATAGGATGAAGCTTCTTTTAGTAGAAGATGAAGAGATGCTGGCAGAAGCGGTTGCTCAAATTTTGAAAAAAGATGGGTATTCAATTGATATTGCAGCGGATGGTGAATATGGATTAGACTGTCTGCTGTCAGGAATCTATGATTTAGCTGTTTTGGATATTATGCTGCCAAAAAAGGATGGGCTTACGCTGCTGACAGAGGCGCGGGAAGCTGGTATCCAAATTCCTGTACTTATGCTGACGGCTAAAGGCGAGTGGGAGGATAAGGTGGATGGTCTAAACAAGGGCGCAGATGATTATCTAGCTAAGCCTTTTCAGCATGAGGAGCTGTCTGCACGTTTAAAGGCATTAAGCCGCAGACGGGGAGAATACAAGCAGGATGGACGTTACACCTTTGGAGACATCAGCTTGGATCCGTACGCGCTGATGCTGGCAGGTGCAGAAAAATCAGTAAAGCTAACGAATAAAGAAGCCGGTATTTTAGAATTGCTGATTGTTAATTATCCTCAATTATCAGAAAAAGAAAGAATTATTGAAAAAATTTGGGGATTTGATTCAGATGCAGAAGACAATCACGTAGAAATCCATATTTCACTTTTAAGAAAAAAACTAAAGCAAGTCAATAGTCTGGCAAAGATAAAAGTAATGCGGGGCTTAGGCTATAGACTGCAGCTGCCAGAGGAGCTGGAAGGATGATAGCCGCATTTCGTAAGCATTTAATAGGAATAACAACGGCCTTTGTAGCGGTCATTTTGCTGGCTGCATTTATCATTATTTATACAACCACCTATTTAAGAATAAGTGCCGAAAATCAGGAAAAATTGAGCCAAGTAGAAGAGCTTCATATCACTGGAGGTGAAGTGAAACAGGGGAAAGAAAAGCTGGCAGATAACCCTTTAGTCATCAACCGTATCATTCCTGGTTCCGGTGTTTATTTCAACCTGCTGGTAGATAACAACGGTAAACTATTAACGATAGATTCTGCTGTAAAAATGGCAGAGCAGGAATTTGCTAAAGCGGCTAAAACTGCTTGGAATAATAAAAATCAGGGCACAGTGACTCTTGGAGACCGAGAATGGCAGTACCTTGTTTCTCCAGCAATTGTTTCACTGGTTAATGGAGAAGAAGAAATAAAGGAGCAGGATGATACCTACCTAATTCGCTTTTTAGATATTACAGATTCAAAAAAAAGCTTGACCTTTTTAGCATTAACTTTGGTAAGCGTCGGGATTGCTTTGCTAGGTTTGTTTTTTTTAGTGATTGTTTATTTTACTAATCGTGCGATGAAGCCGATGGTCAAGGCCTGGGAAAAGCAACGGCAATTTGTGGCAGATGCCTCTCATGAATTGAAAACACCTCTTAGTATTATTACAGCAAATGCCGGGGTTTTATATACCAATAAAGAAGAAACAATAGCGGATCAGATAAAATGGCTGCACAATATTTCAAAGGGAGCAGAGCGAATGAATGGTCTTATAAATAATCTACTTTCTTTGGCTAAAATTGAAGCGCCAAAGCAGCTCAATTTTTCAGAAGTCAGAGTAGATCAGCTTATACTGGATAATCTGGCAGCTTATGAATGCAGATTTGCTGATAAGCAGATTACTGTTGCTAAAGAGCTTCCTAAGACGTTCATGTGGACAGATTCAAATCTGCTGGATCAGCTGCTGGGAATTTTTATTGATAATGCCTATAAATATACAAATAATGGAGGCAGCTTTACTGTTCAGCTAACGACCAATCAAAAATATGTCTACTTGGTATTTAGAAATTCAGGACAGAAGATCCAAGCGGAGGAGCTGCCGAGAATTTTTGACCGTTTCTACCGTTCAAATAATGTCAGACAGCAGCATGAAAACAGCTATGGTCTTGGTCTAGCGATTGCTCAAAATATTTTAGAGGCTCTGGGAGGAAACGTTGAAGTTAGCAGTTCGGAGATAGAAACTTCTTTTATACTCTCTTTTCCTGTGAAAAATAAAAAGGGATTCAACAATATTCAATGAAATCCGAGTAGTAGTAATTCATCCAAAGCTGAGAATCATTTATGTTAAACTAAGTCAAAGCAGCCCAGCTGAAGTGCTAGAGGGCAGCTAGCTCATTTACTTCAGCGGAAAAAGGCTTCAAGTAGAAAAAAATGTATAAAGTAAGAAGCGTGCGGAGCCTGACTGGCTCATGCACGCTTCTTTATTGTCTAAGCACGATGGAATGAAGCTTTTCAGACGAGTAAGTCTATATCATAGTTAAAGCCGTTTTGATCACTTAGCTGTTTGTAAAACTCTCCGCTTTTTTTGATGGTTCGCTTTTGTGTAGGCAAGTCAAGCGACACTAAACCGTAACGGTTTTTATAGGAGTTAATCCATGACCAGCAGTCAATAAAGGTCCATAAATGATAGCCTTTAATATTGCAGCCTTCTTGAATAGCTTTCCATAAATAAGCCAAATGGTCTTGAATATAAGTAATACGGTAATCATCAATGACTTGACCTGTTTCGTCCATAAAGCGTTCTTCATCAGCAACTCCCATTCCGTTTTCTGAAATAAAGGCTTCAATATTACCATAATTATTCTTTATATCCATGCACAGATCAAAAATTCCTTTTTCATAAATTTCCCAGCCTCGATAGTCATTCATTCGGCGTCCCGGCATGATATGATTTTCGAAGAACCATTCCGGCAGGAAAGGACCGGCAGAATTTACAGCGGTTAAGCGTGCTTTAACACGACGGGGCTCATAATAGTTCAAACCGAGGATTTGAGCGGTATTCTCTTTGATAAGTGTTAAGTCTTCTGCTGTATAATCGGCCGGCAGCTGGTTATATTCTTTCAATAAAGCAGTCAGCTCTTCTGGAAACTCGCCTTTGACCATTGGATCGAGAAAGCTGCGTGTATAAAAGAGATCCGCTATTTTTGCAGCCTGCACGTCCGCAGGATTTTGACTTCTTGGGAAAGTCGGACTTAAGTTCAGAATGACCCCGATTTTACTGGGAAGTTTCTGTTTTTTATGAGCAGATATGGCTTTTGCATGAGCAAGAATAGTAAAGAATGCTGCTTGAGCACCGCGTTTGAAATCGATGATATTTGGATAATGAAAGTCTTCTAAGTAACTACCAAGAATTGGTCCCAGCGGTTCATTGAAGGTAAACCAATGATAAACTAAGTCGCCAAATTCTTTAAAACAGGCCGCTGCAAAATTGGCATAGGCATCAACAACTTCTCTCGATTCCCAGCCGCCTTTATCTTGTAACTTCGCCGGCATATCAAAATGATAAAGATTGGCAAAAACTTTGATATTTTTATTGTTCATTTCGGTGAATAAGTCTCTATAAAAGGCAACCGCTTTTGGATTTACCTCGCCAGTCCCGTCATTTGGAAACATTCTCGCCCACGAAATCGAGACACGAAAAGAGTTATGACCAGTATCTTTCATGAGCTGAACGTCCTCTTTATAGCGGTGAATATGATCGGTAGTTACTTCAGAGCTAATACGATTGTAAAAACGATAGGGCTGCTCTTTGTACCAGCGTTCCCAAACCGTTTCTGCTTTGCCGGTTTCGCCTCTGCCCTCTGCCTGCTCAGCAGACCAGGCAGAGCCCCACCAAAAGTCTTCTGGAAATGTTAATTGTTGTTTATTCATGATTGTCCTCCTTGTTTACAAGGATATAATATCATCAATTCAAGATAAAATAAATAGTTTTATATTAAAAAGTATATACTTTTGTTTTTGAGAGTTTTATTTTTTTATGTTTACCTTGATAAAAGTAGTGAAAAGTATATAATTAATTATATCTTTTATAACGAAATGAGGAGAGGAAATGAAAAAGCTGCCTAAGTATATGGAAATCTATTTAGATATAAAAAAGAAAATTACTGAGGATTTTTTTAAGATAGGCGAGAAGCTGCCGACTGGGGATGAACTGGCAGGGGAGTATCAAACCAGTAAATTAACAGTTAAGAAGGGCATTGATTTGTTAGTCTCCGAAGGAGTGCTCAGGTCGAGAAGCGGGTTTGGAACAGAAGTGCTGCGCAAGCCTATTGATAATTCAAAGGTGTTTGGTCCAAATGAAGGGCTTTTTAGTGTAGTTGGAGAGGAGCATGTGGATTCAGAAATCCATACGTTTTCGATTGAGCTGCCTTCAGATGCGGTGGCTGAGATGTTAAAAATTGATAAAAAAGAATATGTCTATCATATTATCCGAAGTCGATTTATTGATCATCAGCCCTATTCGATTGAGCGGACATTCATGCCATTGTCTATCATTCCAGGACTGGAGCCTAAGCATCTTAAAAAGTCAGTATATTCTTATATAACAGATGATTTAGGACTTGAGATAAAGACTTCTCATATTCGGATTAAAGGAGATACAGCAACGGAATTTGATGGTGGTCTTTTGGCGATTGAACCTGGTGAATTTATGATTGAGGTAGAAAAAAATGTTTTTCTGGCGAATGGTCTTCCTTTTGAATATTCAATTACCCGGCATCTTTATCAGGATTTTGTTTTTGAAGCAGTATTTGTAGAAAATTAGTAATAAATAAAGCCATTTTTTGGCTTTTTATTTTGCTTATAATTAAAAGTATATATTTTTACATAAAGGTATTTACTTTTAAAGGAATTAGTAGTATGATACTTCTTGTAGTAAGTGCTTACAATAAAAACGAGGAGAGTTAACATGGAAAAGACTAGTAAAAAAGATCTTATCTTTGAAAAGTTTGGACTGATTGCCACGAAAATGGGTAACCAAATCCATTTGAGAACGTTGAGGGATGCCTTTGCTACATTCATGCCCTTTATGATGCTGGCCGGCTTTGTCACACTCATTAACTATGTAATTTTAGAGCCTACAGGATTTATGGGGAAAATCATTGATCCAGCTACCTTAACGACTGTTCAGGAAATTGGTATATCTATTGCTAACGGTACATTGAGTATTACGACCTTGCTTGTTGTAGCTGCAGTTTCTTATCATATGTGCGTAAGCCGCAATTATACAAATCATATTGCAGCAGTACTGGTCGCTATCTCTACCTTTGTAGTATTGACACCAATGAAAACAATGTTCTTACCGGAAAATGCTCAGAAAGCAGTTGAAGTAAGCGGAGTGATTCCAGTCACTCATACTGGAGCATCAGGTATGTTTGTTGGGATTTTTGTCGGCTTATTAGCAACAGAGCTGTTTATCAAATTATCTAGTAATGAAAAGCTTCAAATCAAGCTTTCAGGTAATATTCCTCCAGCAGTTTTAAAATCATTTAATGTGTTGATTCCCATTATGATTACGGTCACTAGCTTTGCAATTCTATCATTTATAGTCAATCAGCTATTTAATATGGATGTAAATGGGTTAATTACTAATGTTATCACTGGTCCGCTGAGCAAAGTAACGACAGGACTACCGGGCTTTCTTCTAATCACATCAATTGCCAATTTATTCTTTGGCTTCGGGATTCATCAGGCAGTGATTTCCGGCTCTTTATTAGATCCATTCCTTATCCAAAATATGCAGGAAAATATGGCTGCTTATGCTAGCGGTGAAAAAATTCCTCATATTATCAACATGGCATTTAAAGATACTTTCGCTGTAATGGGCGGATCCGGCAACACGATTGCTCTGTTAATTGCAATCTTTATTTTTAGCCGCCGGAAAGACTATAAAGATTTTGCCAAGCTGTCTGTTACGCCAGCTATCTTTAATATCAGTGAACCAATTATTTTCGGACTGCCGATAGTTTTTAATATCAGCTTAATCATTCCTTTTGTTTTGGCGCCGATTTTCTCTTTAACAGTTGCCTATTTTGCTACAGCTGCAGGCTTAATTAATCATGTAGTTGTGCAGATTCCCTGGACGACACCTCCGGTTATTTCCGGCTTCTTAGCGACAGGCGGGGATTGGAAAGCAGCCGTTTTACAGATTTTGATTATTGCTGCAAGTGTATTTATTTATCTGCCGTTCCTTCGTGTAGATGAAAAAGTAACAGCCAATATGGCAAAGGAAGAAACCGTTGGAGACAACATGTAGCAAGTAAGCATTAAAAATGATACAAGCTTGGGAGAAAAGGGTTTAGATATTTATCTATCTCTCAAGCTTGTATCATTTTTTTGATTTAGACCAGAAAGACTTCCTGATACTGAGATAAAGAACTAAATCAGACTGCTTCTCTTGATTACAGTGGTCGGCGTGCTATAATTGGAAAGGATTTTCAGTGTGTTTGAGCAGTTTTATTTTGTTTATAAGTGGAGGGCTAGTGATGGTTACAGAAAAGAAGTTTAGAAATGATACATGTGCTTGGGTCAATATAGATTCTGACAATATGGCCGATCATTCTGAATTGTACGAACAGTATGGTATTGACAATGAGATTATTTCTTATGCGCTGGATAAAAATGAACGGGCGCGTATTGAATTTGATAGTGAACTGGACATGTTTACCTTGATTTATAATGTTCCGGGAAATAAAGAAAGTGCCATTCGCTATGAAACAAATCCCATGACCTTTCTTGTTAAGGAACAGCAGCTAATCACCATTTCAAATAGTAAAAATGCCTATATTGTTCAAGAAATGGAGAACTATTTAGCTAAGAATTCGACCGTTTCTGTATTCAAGTTTCTTTTTTCAAGCTTGTTTATTATTTCTGATAATTTCTTTCCGATTATTGAAGAAATGAATCGTGAAAGAAATCATATTAATGATATGCTGAAGGAAAAAACGACGAAGAAAAATCTTTTAGCATTATCTGATTTGGAGACAGGAGTCGTCTACTTTCTGTCTGCCGCAAAACAAAATGCTGTTTTGCTAGAGCAGATTAAAACACAGAGCATTTTTCGTTTATTGGATAATGTCGAAAGAGAGCAGCTGGAAGATACTCATATTGAAGCGCGGCAGTTAGTGGAAATGGCACAGCTGACTTCCCAAGTACTGCAGCAGCTTTCTGGTACGTATAACAATATTTTGAATAATAATCTGAATGATACAATGAAGCTGTTAACCGTGCTTTCTATTTTATTAACTGTTCCAACGATTGTAACCGGCTTTTTTGGGATGAACATGCCGCTGCCTTTAGAGCATAACTTGCTAGGCTGGGTTATTGCAATTGGAATTAGCGTTGTTGGCTGGTTCACATTGTCCTTCATTCTGCATTTTATACTAAAATAAGAAAGATTGACTATTGTGTTTAGAAGCTTCATGAACACCTTTGACAGGAGCTTAAACGGCTATAAATGAGGCTTGAGAAGAAAGAAATAAGTGGACTGGAACATCAGTTAAACAGACGATGCTCCAGCCTCTTACAGTTGATTTACGAATACTTCAAATCAGCTTCTTTTGAATTTAGCGTGGACTGCTTTGTTTTTTGCAATATTTTTGCTGACAAAATAGTTTACGAAAAATGAATAGAATGAAAGCACTTTTTTGATTGTTTCCAACTTGTCTAATAAAAATGAAGTAAATAAATTTTCGGGCTTGTAAATTTAAAAGAATAATGTTATTCTGATACCGTAAATGGATTGTTACTGTTAGGCAGGCAAAACCAGAATCAACTATTGTGCTAGTTTTAGCAGGAGAAGTAGGTGGATTCTAGGTTTTTTTATTTTGGAATGGAGGGTGTTCATTATGATTATTGAAAAGATACTGAATAATAATGTCGTGATGGCACGCAATGCTTCCGGAGAGGAAACTGTCTATATGGGCCGTGGATTGGCTTTCAAGAAACGTGTGGGTGATGAGCTTTTACCAGAGTTTGTTGAAAAGGAGTTTGTTCTCAAGGATTCAGCCTTATCTAGTCAATTTCAGCAGCTGTTTTCTGATCTACCTTCAGAAGAGGTGGAGGCAGTTAAAAAAATTGTTGATTTGGCGGAGGAAAAGCTGGGAGTGGAGCTTTCATCTAATGTTTATCTAACATTGACTGACCACATTCATTACGCCTTAGCTCGAGCAAAAGATGGAATTGAACTTCCTAATCCCTTAAAATATGAGACACGTAAGTTTTACCCAAAGGAGTTTGAAGTTGCCAAGCAGGGGATACAGTTAATCAATGAGCAGTTTGGTGTCGCCTTTGGTGATGATGAAGCCGGTTTCATCGCTTTTCATATTGTCAATGGGGAACAAGGCAACAACACCATGGAAGTTACCATGACTGCTACGGAAATTGTCGGCAGCATTTTAACCATTATTGGCAGGTATTTCGGTACATTGTTTGATGAAGATTCTCTGAATTATCAGCGGATGGTTACTCATCTTCAATTTTTCAGTCAACGCTATTTAAAGGATGAACTGAGTAGTGAAGAGGATGAATTCCTTTATGAACTGATTCAGTCCAAATATCCCAAAGCCTTTCAGGCGGTTCAGCGGATTAATGAGTATTTACAGAAAAAGTACGATAAGCCGGTTGGACAAGCGGAACAAACCTATCTAACCATCCATATTCAGCGGCTGGTTGGAGATGCAGAAAAAAATAAATAAAAGTCAATCGCAGGATTGTTACTGGTAATGCAGGCTAAACCCGGATTGAAAAGATAAGTAGGTACAAGTTTGTTTTGTGCTACTGTTTTTTCAATTTGGGTTTTTCTTATATAAAAAAAGAAAGAGGTATATCTATGAGTAAAAATCAAGAAATAGCAAAACGGGTACTAAATCTGGTTGGCGGAGAGTCCAACGTAAACACAGTCGTCCATTGTGCAACAAGACTACGTTTCAATCTGAAGGATGAAAGCGCTGCGAAAACGGAAGATTTAAAAAATGACCCTGATGTCATTCAGGTCGTTCAAAGCGGCGGTCAGTATCAGGTCGTAATCGGCAGTCATGTAAATGATGTCTACAAGGAATTACTGGCACAGAGCAGCTTAGGCAATGAAGGACATGAAGACACTGCCTCAGGAAACGGTAATATTTTTAATCGTCTGATTGATATTATATCTTCTATTTTCACACCGTTTTTAGGAGCGATGGCAGGAGCTGGGGTACTAAAAGGCTTCTTGACGTTAGCTTTGACTATGGGGTGGTTGGCAGCTGACTCAGGTGTTTATCTGGTACTCTTTGCAGTTGCTGACGGACTGTTCACCTACTTGCCGATTTTACTGGCTTTCACAGCAGCTAAAAAGTTCAATACGAATCAGTTTTTAGCAGTCTGTTTAGCGATGGCACTGGTTCATCCGAGTATTAATGCTTTAGCCGGAACAGAATTGAGCTTCTTCGGTATACCGGTAATTTTAGGGGCAAGCGGCTATACATCCTCTGTTATTCCGATTATTCTAGCCGTTTTTGTTATGCAGTATGTAGAACGTTTCTTTAAAAAGGTCATTCCTAATGCGCTGCAAATCATTTGCGTTCCTTTAGCTGTATTTTTAGTAATGACGCCATTAACTTTTATCTTAATTGGACCAATTGGAACAGTTGCTGGGAACCTGCTTGGCGGTGCGTATAATTCAATTTATGGCTTAAGTCCGTTGTTGGCTGGCGCTGTGATGGGTGGATTATGGCAAGTATTTGTAATGTTTGGTATGCATTGGGGCTTCGTGCCAATCATGATGCTGAACCTTTCCGAAGCCGGCGGCGGTATTGATACAATGATGCCGATGCTATTGCCGGCAGTAATGGCACAGGGTGGTGCAGCATTGGCTGTCTTCCTTAAGAGTAAAGATGTAAAAATGAAGGGCTTGTCTCTTTCAGCAGCATTGACTTCTATCTTCGGTATTACTGAACCAGCGGTTTATGGTGTTACACTGCCGCTTAAGAAACCATTTATCGCAGCTTGTATCGGTGGTGCAGTTGGGGGCGCTTTTGTAGCCTTCAGCGGTGCAAAAAATTATGTTTTTGGTCTAGTTAGCGTCTTTAGTTTGCCAGGTTTTATTGCTCCAGATTCAAGTGATACTTCTGGAATTGTTTCTGCAGCCATCGGTACAGGGATTGCTATCATCTTAGCCTTTGTCCTGACACTTGTTTTAGGTTTTGAAGAAGGCGGACAAACAAAAAAAGAAGGAATCGAGACGGAAAGTAAGAAAGAAGCAGGCTCTGAAAATGGTCAAAAATTGGTTTTAGCAAGTCCAATCAGCGGAGATCTTTTCCCCTTATCTGAAGTGAAGGACGATGTGTTTGCCTCTGGTGCAATGGGTAAAGGCCTAGCTATACGTCCAACGGATGGTAATGTCTATGCTCCTGTTGATGGAGAAATAACAACTATTTTTCCAACAGGTCATGCAATAGGTATTACGTCAAACGATGGAATTGAACTATTGATTCATGTAGGGATGGATACGGTTGAGCTAAATGGAGAAGGATTCGAGACATTTGTTAAAGCTGGTGATAAGATTTCAAAAGGAGATCTACTGGTTCAATTTGATCCGGAATTAATTACGAGTAAAGGATATTCTATTGAAACCCCTGTAGTTATTACCAACAGCAACAGCTTTTTAGATGTTCTTGATTTATCTCAGGAAAATGTTCTGCACGGAGAAGATTTTCTAGTTGTAGTAAAATAAAAGCAGGCTTAGAAAAACGGAATGGAGGAAGAATTACATGAAAAAAACGACAGGCTTCCCAGAGGGCTTTTTATGGGGTGGAGCGACAGCAGCTAATCAGCTGGAAGGCGGGTATCGTGAGGACGGCAAAGGACTTTCAGTTGCTGATGCTATGCCAGGCGGAAAAGAACGGTTGGCGGTCCTTTCCAGCGAGACTTTTGACTGGTCGATTGATGAAGAGAAGTATGTCTATCCTAATCATCGGGGCATTGATCATTACTACCGTTTTAAGGAAGATATCAAGCTGTTTGCTGAAATGGGTTTTAAATGCTATCGCTTCTCTATTGCGTGGGCACGTATTTTTCCACAGGGAGATGAGCTTGAACCAAATGAAGCTGGTTTAGCGTTTTATGAAGAAATGATTGATGAATGCCTGACCTATGGGATTGAACCTGTTATCACGATTTCCCATTACGAAATGCCGCTTCATTTGGCAGTTGAATACGGCGGTTGGAAGAACCGTAAGCTGATTGATTTCTTTGAGCGTTATGCTCAGGTAGTTCTGACCCGTTTCCATGAAAAGGTGAAGTACTGGATGACATTTAACGAAATCAACTCAGCATTTCACATGCCTGTTTTAAGCCAAGGGTTAATTAAACAAACGGGTGCTGGAGATAAACAAAATCTGTTTCAGGCATGGCATAATCAATTTGTCGCCAGTAGCAAAGCCGTCAAAATTGGACATGATTTAAATCCGGAGCTCAAAATTGGTTGTATGATTATTTATGCGACAACGTATAGCCTGGATGCAAATCCAGTCAATCAAATGGCAACTCTGGAACAAAATCAGGAATTCAATTTCTTCTGTACAGATGTACAGGTTCGGGGAGAATACCCAGCTTATACTAATCGTATCTTTAAAAAATATGGTGTGGACGCAGAAAAACTGGAAATCCTTGAAGGTGATTTGGATTTGCTGAAGGCTTACCCGGTAGATTATATTGGCTTTAGCTACTACATGTCTACTGCTGTAACGATTACTGAAAAAAGCGAAGAAGTGAATGGCAATCTGCTTGGCGGAGTAAAAAATCCGTTCTTGAAAGCCAGCGAGTGGGGCTGGCAAATTGATCCAGAAGGCTTGCGGATAGCCTTGGATGAGTTGTATGACCGTTATCAGAAGCCGTTGTTCATTGTCGAAAATGGCTTGGGAGCGATTGATCAGGTTGATGAGAACTTTTATGTAGCGGATGATTACCGAATTGATTATCTGCGCCAGCATATTTTAGCAATGGAAAAAGCTATTGAGGATGGAGTTGACTTGATGGGCTACACGCCATGGGGCTGTATTGATTTAGTTAGTGCCTCCACTGGAGAAATGAGTAAGCGTTACGGTTTTATTTATGTCGACTTAGACGATAATGGAGCAGGCAGCATGAACCGTTATAAGAAAAAATCATTTGACTGGTACAAGCAAGTAATCGAGTCCAACGGTAAAAAGCTGGATTAATCGTAAAAATGTAAATGAATGAATAGTAAAAAAATAACTCGGAGGACCGTCATCTGGCGGAACCTGCGAGTTTTTTGGTTCTTGGTTGAATTGTGTTAGTAGGACAAAAGCTGAATAAACTCACAGAGCTTGAAACAAATGCAGAAACATCCTGATGCTGTTTCAAGTTCTTTCTTTTATGCGGAGAAAAAATAAGTCTTTGAACAATATAAATACGAGAATGAAGAGGATAAAATTTTACAGCATTACTACACGTTTGATGACTTTGCTCTTGTTGTTCAATCCTTCTGTGACACTTTTAATCTGTAATTTTAGGCGATTTCATTTTATCTGTTTGTTGTATCTTTTGTATTTGAACATTTAAAAAGTACTAGCAAATTTTCCGCCAATAAAAAAATATTATAGAAGCTTTTTTTTAGGTAGTTCAAATTAATTGCAGGGTAGAAACGGTATTGTTTGTTTGAAGTCGCCTATGTTATATTTACTTATGACGTTGAAGATGAATGTGACAGGAGTGTGCTGTCTTGAAAACCAAGTAGGTATTGATAAACATCTACGCGTCTCTTCTGGTGTACCTCAGCAATAAGGCGGACAATACAGAAATTGTCGAGAAACACTATTTTCGCTCTCCAATCCTAGAAGTATGGAGAAGCTTGGGGATACCATTTATTCAGTTGTAGGACATAGGCGCACGAATGCCATCCCTACTTTTAAAAATAGAAAGCTAAGGAGTGTTAGCTATGGAAAAAAAGAGAGTCTTCGAATTGTTTAACGAAAATGAATTAATTGAACCAGTTACCCCTCAAACGATTACCAACGCATTTGCAGGGCTGGCCCAAGGGAAGTTTCATGTTTTAATACTGGAAGCCAGTCCCACACTTGAAAACAGCCCTTTTATTCAAGTAGCTTGGGAAAAGGGCCTCTATACTATTGAAATTCAATTTGACAATGAGGGACAGCTTCAGCAATTTCGTAAGGAAACAGGAGAAATCGAGGAATGTCTGGCCTTGTTTTTGAATTATCTTTCAGAAAAATTACCGGATAAAACAGACTGGCAGGATGTATCAGCAGAAATCAATTATTATTATGATGACGAAGAGGCAGGCGTTGCCAGAGAGACATCACATCCTTTTTTTGTGAAGCATTTTACCGATGACATCTATTATAATATTACGGATGACTATGCACCTTTTGGCAATGATACTGGTAATGATGCGCTTCGTATGCTGGAAGAACGTTTAGCAGAAGACGATGATTTAGAGGATTTCGAAGAGCTGCCGGCATTTATTTCTACTACATGGGGCTTCGACTATCTGGACTCGTTAAAAATTCAAAATGAACCAGCGTTCATAGAGAACCATCAAAGCGAGGTTATTGAGTCAAATCAGATTACCGTAGCTGTTGGGTTCGGTGTCATTAAAATTACCGGCGGTATCAGTTTTCAGCTGAAAAAGCGGGCAATTTTAGCGTTAGAGCAGCTAGCGAATGCTATACCGGAAGGGAGAACATCGTACCAACAACAGATTGAAGCAATGAAAACTTATCACGGTTATGATGAATAAGTTTTGAAAAGAAAACAGCCAGTCTTGAGATAGGGATGATATACATCGATTTTCAGGCCATTATTTTTTTAGCTCGCTGAGTAATAAGGATATAATTTAAAAGTAGCTTCGGCTATAGAGTTAATCCAGAGGGGAATCAGCAGCAGGCTTTATTATAGAAATAAGAAAATTGTCTAGTTAAATCAAGACAATTTTTTTTTGATACTTTATAGTGGAGAAAAAGAGGGTGAAACCATATGGATAAGGTGGTAGTAATTGTAGAAATACAAAAATATATTGCTGCTCATTTTCAGGAAGAAGATTTTTCCGTTAAAAAGATATGTGAGCGGGTCAACTACTCGCGAAGACAGATTGATAGAATGTTTAAAACCGAACTAGGAGTAACTTTACAAGAGTATATCGCTGCGGTTCGACTGACTCAAAGCAGCAATGAATTGTTAAAAACGGAAACAAGTATTTTGGAAATTGCTCTAACAAATCACTATCAGTCCCACGAGGGCTTTACTCGCTCCTTTAAAAAAAGATTTGGACTGACTCCGTCAGAATATCGCGATCAGAGAATACCTCTGCCTTTATTCACTATGCATCCCTTAAGTCATTATTATGCTATTCTAGAACATAAGGAAGCATCCAGAATCCATAATCGGCACAGCAGGTGCACAATTACCGTTCAACACAAACCAAGACGCAAACTGCTCTTTCTTCCTGCGCACCATGCAGATGATTATCTCTCCTATTGTGAAGAGATGGGCTGTGACTGGGAAGGTCTGCAAAATAGCATTCAGGAAAAATTTGAGCCAGCTGCTCTATTGACGCTGCCGGAATTTTTGAGTGAGGGCTTTGCAAAAACGGCTTCGGGAATTGAGGTTCCGCTTGATTATGATAAAATACTTCCACAAGGCTATGAGGTTGTAGAGCTACCGGAAAGCATCATGTTGTCTTTCCAAAGTGCTCCTTATGAAAATGAGGAGTCTTTTAGCGAGATTATCGATGAGGTGTATGAAGCAATAGAAAAATACATCCCAGCTGATTATGGCTATAAGCTATCTTATGAGTCAGGTCCGGTTTTTAATTATGGAGCGCAGCCTAAGCTAGGTGCTAGAATCGCAGTGCCGGCTATTTCTATTTAAAATAATACTAACTCTCATAATTTTTTTATGAGAGTTATTTTCATATGTTCTTTGTTTCTCTTTTCTAATTTTTAGATTATTCAAGTTAAGTACTTCTGTTTATTTCATTCAATGTGCACAAATTTTGGGAAGAATGAACATATTTCTTTTAAACCAATAGATTAAGCCGATTTTCCTGTCTATAATTAGCTTAAGACTTTGTGAGAGCGTACCCAAATGAGCAGTTGAAAAAGTTTTGTCCTCTTGTTATCCTTTGCAGTAGACAAAGGAGAGGACGGCAATGATGAAACAGTGGGACAATGATTTCTTAACTAGAGAGGATTATGCTCAGGCAATGGAAAAACTGATTCAGCCGATTAGAGAAGAAATTATTCATTCTGATTTTCCAGGAGTGCATCTTGGCAGTAGTGGTGCAGTTTACAATCAGCAGCGGGCGGATATGGAAGCGCTTATTCGTCCGCTGTGGGGACTGGCTCCTTATTGGACGCTGAAAAAGGATGATCAGCTGCGTGACGCTTATTTAAACAAGCTGGCTGCCGGTACCGATTCTGCGAATGCGGCATATTGGGGAGATGTTGAGAATTACGACCAGTATATTGTGGAAATGGCGGCGTTATCACTCACACTATTGCTGCACAGGGAATATTTTTGGGAACAGCTGCCATTAAAACAGCAGCAAACTCTTATTCAGTGGATGGCTCAGGCGCTTGACCGGCAGATTCCTAAGAATAACTGGATGTTTTTTAAAGTTCTGATTCGAATTGCACTGTATCAATGTGGAGAAGCTCTGAATCATGAAGCGTTAGAAAAAGAGCTGCTGCTCACCGATGGGATGTATGTTGGTGAAGGCTGGTATGTTGATGGGAAAGAGACACAAAGGGATTACTATATTCCTTTTGCTTTTCACTACTATGGGTTAATTTATGTCAAGTTTATGGGGGCAGAAGATCCAGAGCGGTCTCAGATATTTATTGAACGGGCGACCCGCTTCGCTCAGGATTTCTTGCATTATTTTGATGCTGACGGAGAAGCCTTGCCTTATGGACGAAGCTTAACTTATCGTTTTGCTCAGGCGGCCTTTTTTTCAGCTTTAGTTTTTGCTGATGTTGAAGCCGTGCCTTGGGGAGTGATGAAAGGAATCATGTCCAAGCATATGAAAAAATGGATGGATCATGATATCTTCACGTTTGATGGACGGCTGTCCATTGGCTATCACTATGAAAATCTGGTAATGGCAGAGGGCTACAATGCACCAGGTTCTCCATATTGGGCTTTCAAAACATTTTTACTTTTAGCTGTTGAGGAGACGCATCCTTTTTGGCAGGCTCAGCCAATCTATTTAAAAAGGAATGAGAAACGGCTTGTAAAAGAAGGTCGGCTATTATTACTTCATGAAAGCAATGGCGCGCATGTGCTGGGCTTTCCAGCAGGAATGCTTGTAGAAGGACAGGCTCATGGAGAAGCGAAATACAGCAAGTTTGTTTATTCTACAAAATTTGGCTTTAGCGTGCCTAAAGCAGGGATTCGCTATGAAGAAGGAGCCTTTGACAATACGTTAGCGATTTCTGTAGACGGCAACTGTTTTCGAGTAAAACGTGAAACAGAAAGCTATCAACTGTCAGAGGAAAAAGTTGTTCATCAATGGTCACCATTTAAAGGAGTGAACATTCGAACAGAAATTTATCCTTTTGGCGAGTGGCACGTTCGCTTTCATGAGATTGAAACAGCACGTCCTCTAGAGGTAAGAGAAGGCGGCTTCAGTGTTGGATTTGAGGGACGCAAGCCACATACTACTGGAAGTAAGGAGACGGCATCGGTTCAGCAAGGACCCCTAACGTCTAAAATTATCAATATTGAAGACTTTGAAGAAGCATATATTGTGCAGCCTGAGCCGAATACTTCATTGTTTTTTCCAAGAACAAGTTTTCCATATTTAAAGAAACAGCTGCCAAGCGGACGGCATCGCTTGATTAGTTTGGTTGGCGGTTTATATACAAAAGAAGAGAGGGAATAAAGAATGATAAAAGTAGCATTGAAGACGAGTGAGGATATTCTGATTACAGGGCGTCTGGATGATGAAACAGAAAATGGTGCATTTGAAGCAGCTGGCGAAGAAATGGCTGTTTTAGCCATTAAGGATTACGTGTATAAAAATGGAGATAAAATCGTTGTAACAACAGAGTTAGAAGATTCCTTTTTCGTTGTTCAGCTAGATGAAACATTGGCGCCAACACTGATTTATCTGCCTCAAACATCGTGGGAGTATCATATTCCTACAACTGAAGAAGCAATGACTGCTTCTGTTGAAACAGGTTTTCGTTCTAAGCGGCACCATTTGATGGTTCGAAAAGCGTATGATTTTGAAGTTAACAGCTATCAGAATCTTTCTCAGAACAGTCACGATCAAAAGGAAGCGTCAGGAGCCTATCCTCACGCAGAAGCAAATGTAGAAACAAGGGGAGAAGCTGTATTTTTCGCTAAAAATGCGATTGACGGAAAATATGGCAATCTTTCTCATGGCAAGTACCCCTTTGCTTCATGGGGAATCAATCAGCAAAAAGATGCAGCATTGACGATTGATTTTGGCCGAAAGGTACGTATTGACTGGATTCGTCTGCTGCTTAGAGGAGATTATCCTCATGACAGCTATTGGACAGAGGTGACATTGGAGTTTTCTGATGGAGAGCTGCTGACTGTCTTAACGGATAATTCATTAAACTTTCAGGATGTCCATTTTCCAGAAAAGGAAACAACTACAGTTACTTTAAAAAATATGAAGAAGGCAGCTGACGAATCACCATTTCCTGCCTTAACTCAAATTGAAGTGTTTGGGCGGAACAGCTGAGTTTTTTGAGATGAAAAAGCAGTAATTTTTGTTGTCAGAGTAAAATGATAAAGCTTGGAATCAAAATCAGAAAGCAGCTGATTTTGTTCCAAGCTTTTTTGCTGATAGAAAAGAATGTTGGGACTAATCTGGAGAGCAAGGAGATAACTATTCCAGCTCTGTTTCTATTTTTTTCAATAGGAAAATAAATTAACCCATTAGAAAGGTCGCTTTTTTTTCAGAAGTAAGCTATAATGAGATAAGTTAACATGTTAACAAGTTAAGGAGATGGACAAAGTGACTCTTCATGAAAATAAACAATGCCTGATTAATTTAGGCCAGCAGCTGACAGAAGAATGGCTAAATAATCAGATTGATTTTTGTATTCAGCAGCTTGAAAAGAATATGCTGCGCTTCGGCAATCAGTTTCCGTCCGCTTCAGCGGTTAATGGGCAATACCGAATCAAGGCCAATGATGATTGGACAAACGGCTTTTGGACAGGGATGTTGTGGCTTGCTTATGAATGGACTGGAAAAGAAAAGTTCAAGCAGCAAGCGTTGAAGAATATTGACAGCTTTCAGCAGCGTTTGGATGATCACTTTGTGCTGGATCACCATGATATTGGCTTTCTTTATAGCTTATCGGCAGGTGCCGGCTATCGAATTACTGGCGATCAGCAGTGCAAAAAAACACTTTTACAAGCGGCAGATGTTTTAAGTGCCCGCTTTCAGCCGAAGGGGAATTTTATACAGGCTTGGGGAAGACTAGGTGATCCGAAAGAATACCGTTTAATTATAGATTCTCTAATCAATGTCCCGTTGCTGTTTGAAGCGACACGGGTGTCTGGTCTGCCTCGCTATGCAGAGATTGGAGAAAAACATTACCAAACTGTTTTAAAAACAGTTATCAGAGCGAATGCTTCAACTTTTCACACCTTCTATTTTGATACTGAAACGGGGGCACCCAGCCATGGCGCAACCCATCAGGGAAACAGTGATGCTTCTATTTGGGCTAGAGGACAAAGCTGGGCAATATTAGGAATTCCTTTAGATGAAAGCGGACGGAATCAGCCTTCTGTTCCAGCTGTTTATAGCCGGATTGTTGATGTTTTTCTGGAACAGCTTCCAGCAGACTTAGTGCCTTATTGGGATTTTGATTTCAATGATGAGAATCCTTCAGACAAAGACAGCTCATCGTTGGCAGTGGCTGCCTGCGGACTGTTGGAGGCTGAAAAGCTGACTGCTTACTCAGATGCAGAAGCTATTGCAAGAGGGATGGTTTATCAGCTGGGGGAACATTACACAGCTCAGACAGCTCCTGATAATGAAGGGCTGCTTTTGCATGGCGTATATGCCCATGCTGAAGGAAAGGGGATTGACGAACCGAATTTATGGGGCGACTATTTTTATTTTGAAGCTTTAATGCGGTTAGCAAAACCAGATTGGCAAAGATATTGGTGAGGAGAGAGAAGATGGAAACATTTGAGATAAAAGAAGAGTTTCTACTGGATGGTCAGCCAGTAAAACTCATTAGCGGAGCAATTCATTACTTTCGTTTAACGCCTGAACAATGGGAGGATAGCCTATATAATCTGAAAGCACTCGGAGCAAATACAGTTGAGACATATATTCCCTGGAATATTCATGAACCGGTTGAAGGACAATTTGATTTTTCCGGGCTAAAAGACATTGAAGCTTTTGTAGGACTGGCACAAGAGTTAGGCTTAATGGTTATTTTACGTCCGTCTGTTTATATTTGCGCTGAATGGGAGTTTGGCGGACTACCGGCATGGCTGTTGAAGGAAAATGGGCTGCGGCTGCGGTCAACAGATCCGAAGTTTATGGAAAAGGTGCGCAGGTACTTCAATGTTCTATTGCCCAAGCTGCTGCCTCTACAGGTGACTCAGGGCGGTCCCGTCATTATGATGCAGATTGAGAATGAGTATGGCTCTTATGGTATGGATAAGGAGTATCTGCGTCAAACGAAAAAGCTGATGGAAGACTGCGGTGTTGAAGTGCCGCTGTTTACTTCTGACGGCTCCTGGGATGAAGTGCTGGATGCGGGAACGCTAATTGAAGATGATGTGTTTGTCACTGGGAATTTTGGCAGTCATTCAAAAGAAAATGCCGCAGTGCTTCAGGCGTTCATGTCGAGGCATGGAAAGAAATGGCCGATTATGTGTATGGAATACTGGGATGGCTGGTTTAATCGCTGGGGAGAGCCTGTTATCAAACGAGACGGCAAAGACTTAGCTAAGGAAGTAAAGGAGATGCTGGAAATTGGTTCATTGAACTTGTACATGTTTCACGGCGGCACAAATTTTGGTTTTTACAATGGGTGTTCAGCAAGAGGAACGACGGATTTACCTCAAGTTACAAGCTATGATTATGACGCTTTGCTGACAGAAGCAGGTGAACCGACAGAAAAATATTATTTAGTACAGCAGGCAATTCGAGAAGTTTGTCCAGAGGTTTGGCAGGCTGAACCCCGCAAAAAACAGTTGGTCAGCTTAGGGGTATTCCCCGTAACCGCTAGTGTTTCTCTATTTCAAACGAAAGAAGCAATCACCCAGCCGATTGAATCCTCTTATCCTTTGACGATGGAGCAAGCTGGCTCTGGATACGGCTACATGCTGTACTCGCTAACGCTTAAAAATTATTCTCATGAAAACAAGCTAAAATTTGTAGAAGCGGGAGACCGCATCCAAGCTTATGTAAATGGAACACATAAAATCACCCAGTATCAGGAAACTGTAGGAGAAGAGTTTTCGATTGAGGGACAAGCAGGCCAAGACACCATCGCATTGGATGTGCTGATTGAAAATTTGAGTAGAGTCAATTATGGCTATAAGCTGAACAGTCCGACGCAATCAAAGGGCATCCGAGGAGGAATTATGCAGGATATTCACTTCCATCAAGGGTATACACATTATCCTTTGGAGCTAACTGCAGAGCAGCTGGAAAAGATTGATTACGAAGCAGGAGAAAATTCTGAACAGCCGTCATTTTATAAAGTAATGTTCAATTTAGAGGAGCTGAGTGATACATTTATTGATTGTTCAACATATGGTAAAGGGGTTGTTTTTGTAAATGGAACAAACCTTGGGCGCTATTGGCAGAACGGTCCAATTCATACGCTATACTGTCCAAAAGAATTTTTACAAAAGGGAGCAAACGAAGTCGTTATTTTTGAAACAGAAGGTGTTGAGATTACGGAATTATCCTTCTCGGCAGCACCAATTGTGAAAAAATGAAATGCTAACAAAAATAGAAGTGGAAGCTACTCGGCTTCCACTTCTATTTTTGTTTTGAAATATTTCCAGTGCTTATAACTGACGATATACTCTGCAACACTACGATCTGGTAAATAGGAGTGTTTGACCTGCTTGACTGCAGGTTCTCTAAAGCTTAACCGTAAAAGATTCAGCAGCTCAGCATCATCCGGGAAAACAATCTCATTCGTTTCTATAGAGGCTAATGAAAAGAGATCGAGATTAAAGTCTTTACGTACCCGCTCGTAGACGCTTGCGTAGGCAGATAAATCAGTATTGATAGGTTCTTTGACTAGCTTCTTAGGTAAATGAGTGATATGAACCAGAAAGGGAATATCTCCAAAAGAACGGACACGTTTGATTTTATAGTAAGAGCTGTGAGCTGGCAAACCTAATTCTTTTAGTATCTCCGGGTTCTGTTCCTCTTCGATAGAGAGGACCTTAATTTTTTCGGTATCCAACGAATGCAGCTCAATATCTGAAAACTTTACACTTTGTGAGACCTTTGATTTTGACACGAAGGTGCCTTTCCCCTGAATCCGGTATAGGTAGCCTGCGCTGGTCAGTTCGTTTAAAGCCTTCACGGCTGTAATGGAGCTGACAGAATAGTTTCGTTTGATATCAGCTTCGGAATAGAATTTATCTCCAGGAATAAATTTGTGATTTTTTATTTCGCTCATGAGCTCCTGTTTGATTTGTTCGTATTTAGGAATCATAGCAACCTCCTTTTTATGACATAGTTATTATAAATTATTCATCGCTTATACAGGAAAAATCAAGCAGTCTCTACTTGTATAGAAAGCGAGAAGATGAAAGAATCAGTGAAGTAAACAAGATTATTCAGTCCAATTCTTTGAGATAGCTATCGTGTTACTTAAAAAATTTATTTTGCAGAGAGTGTGCTTAAAAAAGCGTACCAGTACTTGCGTTATTGAAGAAATCTATCTATTTAAGGATAACATGTCAACTTGAGATTAGCAATCGCTTTATCTTTTATAACATATGGAGTAAAATAACCATGGTCAAAATTTTAAAATAAAATTCAATATATTAAGATATTAGGTTTACGAATGAGTTGATATGTGATATAGTAGGTTTACGCAAGACATAACATGTTAAGTGAGAACATTTTAAACCAATAGGAGGGGATTAAGTGAAAAATATTGTATTGATAAGTCATGGTGAGATGGCAGAAGGGATAAAAAGCAGTTTGGAAATGATTGTTGGGCAGCAGGAACAAGTACATACGGTTTCTTTGCGGCCTGACGGCGATAATATCCAGTTCGAAAACGAATTGCTTTTGAAAATGAAAGCCCTTAACAAGCCAGTACTTATTTTAGCTGATTTAGGTGGAGGAACGCCATGTAATGTCGCAGCTAAGCATTATATGGAAGAAGAAGAGGTAGATATATTAGCGGGAATGTCGCTTCCAATGGTCATTGAAGCGGCAGTCAATCAGCAAATCACTGTAAAGGAACTGCTTAAACTTTCAAAAGGCAGTATGGTGGATGTCAAAGCTGAGATTAAATGCTCGGAAAAAGGTGAAGAAACTTCTGAAGCAAACGCAGACTTGGATAAATACAAAGAGTTTGAAGGAAAAGCCGTTATCGTCAATGTACGAATCGATGAGCGCCTTATTCATGGACAGGTTGCTGGGATTTGGTCGACGAGTTTGAATACACAGCGAATTATTGTCATCAACGATGAAGCTGCAGCAGATCCGCTGCAAAAATCTTCATTGCGGATGGCTGCACCGACAACGATGCGTTTATCAGTTTTGACTATAGAGGCTGCAGCAGAAAATATCCAAAAAGGAAAATATGGAAAACAGAGACTTTTTCTTTTATTCAAGAATCCGACAGATGTTCTGAGATATCTTGAAGCAGGCGGTCAGCTTACGGCTGTGAATGTCGGCAACATGAGCTATAAAGAAGGCGCCAGAGAGATAACCAAGAGCATTAAAGTTATGAAGGATGAAGAGCTTGTGTTTGAAGGAATTGCAGAAAAGGGAGTAAAAATTACCGCTCAGCTGGTACCTAATGATCCATCTATCGATTTTATGGAAAAACTACGAAACTAAATTCAGGAGGAAAGAACCATGCACTTAGAAGCATACCAAATTATTCTTATTACTATATATGCATTTATTGCGATTAATGATTCACTTATTTCAAATACGCTGACTCAACCGGCTATCGCCGGAATGATTTCAGGGCTAATCATGGGAGACTTAACCACTGGATTAATGGTTGGAGGAACATTACAGCTGATGCGTCTGGGGATTGCTGCATTTGGCGGAGCCTCTGTACCGGATTACTTTACAGGTGCGGTGTTGGGAACAGCATTTGCTGTGCTATCTGGTAAAGGAGCAGAATACGGCATCGGACTAGCTGTTCCTGTTTCCCTGTTGATGCTTCAACTAGATGTTGTTGCCCGCTTCTGTAATGTCTATTTACTGCATCGTGTGGACAAAGCGATTGATAACATGCAGGTTAGCCGAATTCCTAAGTTTGTTTTATCAGGTTCATTTTTATGGGGATTATCCAGAGCAATTCCCATTTTGCTGATGCTGCTTGTGGGAGATGCGGCGGTAACAACGATTACCGAAAACACGCCTGAATGGCTGATGACCGGATTAAAAACTGCTGGTGGTGTCTTACCGGTAGTTGGTGTGGCAATTTTATTACGATATTTACCGACAAAACAATATATTCCTTATTTGTTGCTTGGCTTCTTTTTAGCTGCCTATCTACAAGTGCCAATGTTAGGTATTTCAATTATCGGAGTGGTGGCAGCGATGCTGGTTTTCAAACGTGACAGCGAGAAAGGTACGGCTCAAGCTGTTACGGGAACAGATACTTTTGAAGGAGGATATGACGGGGATGAGTAATCAAAAATTAACAAAACAAGAGCTGAATGCAATTAGCTGGCGCTATATTTTAGGTAGTCAGCTGAACTGGAACTATGAGCGAATGATGAGTACAGGTTATCTTTACGGTATTTTACCAGTGCTGAAAAAATTCTATGGACATGATGAGACACAATTTCAAGATATGCTGCGGACACATAATCAGTTCTTTAATACAAATGCAATTTTTGGAAATCTGATTATGGGGATTGATGTGGCAATCGAAGAGCAGGACGGTTACAAAGCGAAAGAAACAATAGTCGCTTTGAAAACGGCTTTAATGGGTTCATTAGCCGGTGTCGGTGATTCCCTGTTTCACGTTATCTGGGGAACCATTTTCGGCTCGGTTGCAGGAACCCTGGCTCAAAGCGGGTCTGTCGTCGGCTGTGTCATCTGGATAATCGCTAATATTGCCTTGCTGTTTGCTCGGGCAGCTTTGCTTCCGCTAGGATATAAGCAGGGAGTTAAGCTTGTAACGACACTAAAGGATAAGCTAGCTGCTTTTACCAATGCGGCAACTGTATTGGGAGTAACTGTGATTGGTGCACTCATTCCATCAGTAGTCAAAGCAACTGTACCATTCGTTTACAAAAAGGATGGTGTTGAGCTGGTCATTCAGGATACATTAGATGCTATACTGCCTTCATTAGTTCCGATTTTATTAGTCATCCTAACGTATTGGATGCTGGGGCAGAAAAAACTAAACTCTACCCGTGTTATCTGGATTATTTTAATTCTTTCGATTGCATTGAGCGCATTTGGTATTTTAGGTTAACGTTGAAAAGAGGAGAGTGGGACAATAAGTTTCCACTCTTTTCTTTGCTCAAAAACCGAATGAACAGTATTCCAGAAGCAGCTCACTTCACTTCGTTCCGATTTCATCAATCTCTAAATGGGCAGAGCGGCTAAGAATTGAAGCTCTCGGAGCTGCATACTTTTTTATGCCTTCATTTTTTGAGCTTTTCTATCTTTGGGAAAAGCTCAGACATGTCAAATAAGTACTCTTTAATAAAACAATAGTCAAGAGAGCTACGGATTTACAGTAATCATTAGTAAATAGATGATTTCCAGTAACTGTCATTATAATTAAGAGGGGAGTGAGAAGGATTATCTAACATACGGAGGTTTTCAAATAGGTTTTAATGCAAGAAGAACAGTTGATTCAAGGATATCAGGGGAGAGCTGCAATCAAATAGAAGAGGATGTGTACGAATGGTAAAAGTATTACGTAAGAAGTCTATTTTAGTGATTAGTTGTTCAGTGATGGTCGGGCTGCTGCTCTACCAGCCAAATGCAGTATGGGCTGAAGAACTCAATCTGACAAAGGAAACTGTTCCTCTTGTTAATCAAGGAGAAGCTCTGCTGGAGAATGAAACGGATACGTATGACCAACTACAGGAAAAATGGCGGAATCAGCTAGTTTCTGATCAGTATGATGATTCATCTCAGGAAGTAGTCAATTATGTTCAGAAGCTTTCAGAAGAAGCAGAAGCTCTCTATCAGACAATGGATAAGAATCCTGACCGAACATTTCTGTGGTCTTTAGAACCGGGAAATACTCCTTCAGCAGATTTGACTACTCAGTTTACCAAGCTTCAAAAACTCACATTGGCATACGGAACAAAAGGAACCAGCTTTTATCAAAATCCTGCAATCAGTAAGACGGTTCAAGCTGGATTGGATTTCATGGTGTTGAAAAAAGGCTATGATGGTAAAAAATATCATGGAAATTGGTGGGATTGGCAGATTGGTGTTCCTCAAAAATTTGTTGGAACATTGATGATTCTTGGAGATGAGGTTCCAAAGGAAAAGCTTTTTCGCTATACAGACGCAATCAGCGGGTACGTACCTGATCCATTCAAGCAGCTATATACAAAGCCTCAGGGAACCTTTGTTGATTTGGCATTTATTCCGAATTTTGTCACCTCTGGGGCAAACCGGACGGATTTAGCTCAGACTGCTCTGGGATTAGGAATACTGCAGGAAAATGCTGATAAAATTAGACAGGCATCAACGAGTATCGTCGATGTGTTTGAATTGGTTGATAAGGGAGATGGATTTTATCAAGATGGCTCATTTATTCAGCACAATACGATTCCTTATACTGGTTCTTATGGTAATGTGTTGATTAAGGGTATCGGACAAATTCTTGGAATTACTAAAGATTCTGAATTTGAACTATCTTCTGAGGTTGTTCAAGCTTTTGTAGAAAATGTAGATCGGGCATTTTTACCTTTGATATACCAGGGAGAAATGCTGCCAGGGGTCAACGGACGGTCGATTTCCCGAGCGCCGGCTCTAACAAAACAAGGCTATGGTTCGACAACGATGTACAATTTACTGATTGTCGCACAATTTGCCCCCGATACTTATCAGCAAAAACTCAAAGAAGCTGTAAAATACTGGATGAAGGAAAATCCTGACTATTATTTGACAAATACTAGAGATTACAATGATTTACGGATGACACTGTCATTGCTGGATGATGCTTCTATTTCAGGAGATCAGCTGCCTTTCACTGGAACAAAGATGTATGCTTCTATGGATCGCTTTGTTCAGCGGACGCCAGAATATATGATGAGCTTGAGTTTGTATTCCAACCGTATTTCTTCCTTTGAAGCAGGCAATAAGGAAAATAAGCGCGGCTGGCATACAGCAGATGGAATGATGTACCTTTACACGAATGACGGTGTCCAGTTTAATCAGTCATACTGGCCAACAATTGATCCCTATCGGCTGCCGGGAACCACTGTTGATACTGTTGCACTTAAGGATGAGGTCTCCGCATTTACAACAGTAACCTCTAAAGAAAAATGGGTTGGTGGTGTTTCTTTTGAAAATCAGGCAGTAGTGGGGATGTCACTAAATAAAGAAGGAACTAAAAATAATGGAACGGTTCTACCGATGGATTTGAAGGGCAAAAAATCTTGGTTTGTAGTAAATGGTCAAATTGTTGCGTTGGGTTCTGGAATTACAGGAAATACCACAGCTTCAATAGAAACAGTCGTTGATAATCGTCTTCTGAACGAGGCGTTTAACTATCAGGTATTGTCAGATAATGGACCTATCAGTACCCCGACAGAACAAAGTAATAAAGAATGGTTACTGCTGGACTCAGATCATGACGAAGCGTCCATGGGTTACTATTTTCCGCAAAAAGAAGTAGTAGAGGTTGTCAGTGAAACCAGAACAGGGACTTATACTGAAATCAATGAAGCCTTTCCAAGCGATAAGAAATACAACGGCAGTTACCAGAAGTTTTTGATTAATCATGGCAAGCAGCCGGTTGGGGCAGAGTATGCCTATGTAATATTGCCGGGAATCAGTGAAGCCGATTTAAAAGTCTATGCTGGAGAAAAACCAGTAGAAATTCTTGAAAACTCTGCGGATATACAGGCAGTCCAACTACCTGCTGAAGGCTATACTGGTATCAATATTTGGCGGGCAGCTGGAGGAGAGGCTGCTGGAATTGCTTCTGATAAACCAGTTTCTCTCATGAGGCAAATAAAGGGAACAAAAAAGACCCTTACTCTTTCAGATCCAACGCAGTCCAATAGCCGAATGAAAATCAAAATTCCCAAAGACTACAATGGAATTTTATCGATGAGTGAAGGCATCGCTTACGATAGCTCAACTGACACCTTTAGTGTTGATTTTACAAACTGCAGTGGGCAGAGTAAACAGATTGTTGTGGAATAAATACGTAGAAGCTTAGTTCGCTATAAAGAATATACTACTTTAAACACTTTTCGATTTTTTCGAGAAGTGTTTTTTTATCTGAAATTACTTAAACAGTAAGAAATTGATTTCTATGATAAGGGATTATACGGATAAAAAAAGAACTGGAGCATCACTTAAGACGACGATGTACCAGTTCTGAAAAATCAGCCATTCCGTAGTTCAATGATGCTCCCAGCTTCAAAAATACAACTAAGTGAGAACATAGATGCGAAAACAGTTCCTTTAGTGAATCATTAGCTCGCTTTATTGAAAACATAATCACGCATTTTTTTGTTTATAAAAAAGGAAGCTAAAAGAAGAATAATCAATAGTTCAATGATCAGATTAAGACCTCTTAACAAGTCAAGGCTTCTCAGGTAGCCTTGAACATCTGCTGAGATATTAAACAATAATCTACCAAGACTATAAAGAAAGTAAAGCAGTCCAACAGCAAGTACAGGACGGATTTTTTCCTCTTTAATTGACCATAGAGACAAACCGATAATACCTCCTTGAATAACAGCGTGGATGGCATAGTTTTTTAGAACCTCTCCGAAAAGTGCTGATCTGTATACACCGGGAAGACTGATAAAGAAAGAGAACATAGAAATAATATCTGTAACCAGAACGACAATAATTAAGGCACAGAGAATGATAATCCTTGTTTCAAACATTTTTTTCATTTTAGTTAATACCCCTTAGATATTTTTGTTAACCTTCGCATTATATCATTTTTCATAAATTAGTAAAACCTTTGAAAACATATACACCTCCATTAAAGATTTTTTGCTTTTTAATAATCTAAAGATTGCTTAGTTCGAACCAATCTTAATCATTTTTGAATAGATAGATATTATCTTTAAATACAAGTATAATGAAATAAGTGACTAAAAATTAACATTAAGGACGAAAAAATGAATAAGAAAGTTATTGTAAGTATAATTGTTGTGTTAGTGCTGATACTAAGTATCGGCGGGGGATTTTATATGTTTAAACAGAAAGAAAAAGAAGCTCAAATTGTTGAATGGGAAAGAATTGCTGCCAAGCAAATAAAAAATACTTTTACAGATATTGAAGAAATTCGTTTTTCAAAAAATTATAGAGATAACTGGATTGCAGGAATCATTGCAATTACAGTTGAACTTAAAACTTCGGAAAAAGTTGCTAAGATAACAATTTCTCTCCCCCTTGATAAAAATGATGAGAAGCTTTCGAGCTATGGCTATGGTTATGGCAGGATATCTGCTGACGAAGGTATTACTGAAAATGATGCTACAATTATTTACACAAATGGACAGGAGGAAAAATTGTAATTGTATACAGACAGAGAATTAAATGATTTGAATCAACGAGTATACAATCTACCCCAATCAAAATAGAGGTTCAGGAAATTATGTTCTTAGTCGGATTCTAAACCAAAACAGTGAAGTAAATAGAGTTACAGTTGATAAAAGTTATTTTCTCCACAGATATAAAAACTAGTACCTATTAGATATTTTCGATAGCTCACATCCTAGAATGGTTACTCTTAAATAATAAATTCAATAATCAAAGACTAAAAAATTAATATTAAGGACGAAAAAATGAATAAAAAAATTATTGTAAGCGTAGTTGCTGTGTTAGTACTAATACTAAGTATTGGAGGAGGGTTTCTCATGTTTAAGAAGAATGAACAGGTACAAGTTGTAGAATGGGAAAAAGTGGCGGCTCAACGTCTAAAGAATAAATTTGCAAATATAGAAGAAATTCGCTTTTTAGAAAAGTATAACTATAATCACTTAGCTGGTTTTGTTGCAGTTAACGTTGAGGTTATAACTAGTAATGGGATAGATACTATTGATGTTGACTTACCAGTTCCGGAGAATGAAGATTATGGTATTGGTGCATACGGTAAACCTATAAAACTTAAATTAGGAGGGACTACAAATAAGGTGCACGTGAGTTATAGCGATTTAAGTGAGGAGGAAATCTGAGTACATACAGATGATGAACTGAATAATCTGAATAGAATAGTCGCTTTTGCGAACATAGATACCAATGAACAGTAAGTAATTGTGGCGGTATCCAGCTTAGATAACTACTCTAAAATAAGTTTACCAAATTCAATAAAAAAATTGAAATGAAGGATAAATGAATGCATAAAAAAATTATTTAAAGCGTAATTGCCGTGCTAGTGCTATTCTTTAGCATTGGTGGAGGATTTTATATGGTTAAGAAAAATAAGCAAGCTCAAGTTGTTGAATGGGAAAAATTGCTGCTAAACAGATAAAAGCAAGGGAACAATTTGATCGTGTAACTATTACAAAGCAGTCATCTTCACGAATTTAAACTGCAATAGTTGTTAAGTTTTTTTGACTATTATTCACGTTCATATTTGAAGGAAGCCAAATATTTCATCTTGCTTTAATTATAATGATTTTTGTAACAGATAGACTTTATCTTTACTTACTAAGTACAATAAATTTAGTGATTAAAAATTAACATTAAGGACGAAAAAATGAATAAAAAATTATTGTAAGCGTAGTTGCAGTGCTAGTGCTATTCTTTAGCATTGGCGGAGGATTATATATGTTTAAGAAAAACGAACAGGCACAAGTTGTAGAATGGGAAAAAATTGCTGCTAAACAAATAAAAAAAGAATTTTCAGATATTCAAGAAATACGTTTTTCAGAAAAATATAACTACAATCATTTGGCTGGTTTTGTGTCAATTGGAGCGGAGATTATAACTGAGGAAGTGCAAGATAGTATTGGATTTACCCTACCCACAGATGAAACAAATCTTGGAAGCTATGGTGGAGGTACTAATTTGAAAAAGGGAGAAACTACAAAAAAAGTGCAAGTGATTTATACAGATAAAAGCAAGGGAACAATTTGATCGTGTAACTATTACAAAGCAGTCATCTTCACGAATTTAAACTATAATAGTTGTTAAGTTTTTTTGCTTATTATTCACGTTTATATTTATAAGAAGCCAAATATTTCACCTTGCTTTAATTATAATAATTTTTGTAACAGATAGACTTCATCTTTACTTACAAGTATAATAAATTTAGTGATTAAAAATGGACATTAAGGACGAAAAAATGAATAAAAAAATTGTTTTAAGTGTAGTTGCTGTGTTAGTACTAATACTAAGTATTGGAGGAGGGTTTCTCATGTTTAAGAAAAACGAACAGGCACAAGTTGTAGAATGGGAAAAAGTCGCCGCTCGACGTCTAAAAAATGGGTTTACAGAAATTAAAGAAATACGTTTTTCAGAAGAGTATAACTACAATCATTTAGCTGGCTTTGTTGCAGTTGGAGCGGATATTATAACTGAGGATACTCAAGATATTATTGAGCTTAGTTTACCTATAGAAGAAGCTGGGGCATACGGGTATGGAGGGGCAACAAGATTAAAAGACGGTAAAACGGAAGCTAAAGTCAAAGTTATTTATAGCGATTTAAGTGAGGAGGATATTTAAGTGTATATAGATGAAGAACTGAATATTCTCAATCAGGAAGTCTATAAAGTTGATCCTAAATATAAAGATGGAATAACATATGTTGCTAAACCAGACAATGAGCTGACAGAGATGGAACAAAACATTGTAAGCGTAAAAATATCCGATAGTACCACTAAACAATACAAAATAGTCGCTTCTGCAGATATTGACAACAACGGCTATCAAGGATTTGCTGTTGCACCTATCACTGATGCTTATCCTCAGGGGGATCCCAATAATGTCGCGGTTATTTCTGCTGGGACAACACCGCCTTCTTTGGTTGGTGGTGAAGGTTCAGATGATTGGATGGATTTTTTTACGGCTTTTACTGCGAAAGATACTAAAAATGGCGGCTCCTTACAAACGAAGCAAGCTGATGATTTTTTGGATTTCGTTGTTAATAAACAAGGCTATAACGTTACTCAGTTGAGTGGCTACAGCCAAGGAGCCTATATGCTGAAGCTCGGAGCAAAATGGAAAATTCCAACGACTGTTTTTAATGGCTGGTTCTTATATGATTCTCTTAATGAAGATGAAAAGAAGTTTATGTTGGAAAATCCGGAGTTATTTAGGAATTACCGCAAACTGGATGATTCAACGGTTAATTTGTTGGACGGCAACAAAAGAGATAAAATCACAGATTTCGGGACTATCTTCTGGTTAGATGGGGATAGTCATAGTATTAAGGATTGGACGTTTGATAAGGATGGTAATGTTGTCTTTGGAAAAACAGAGAATCCAACCGTAAAGATGTCTCAGATTGCCCGTCAGGCTTCACTCCAAAAATGGGCATTATTTCAATTAAAGAAAAAATTCACTGCTAGCGGTGGTGGACTTTCTGCTAATGAACAAATCTATTTAGATGACAGTGAGGCGCTGATTGCAGTTGAGGCAGCATCAGCTATGAATAAAACGATGTCCGATTCGATAAAAAAGAAATATCAGAACGCTATTGATAAGGCGGAACAGTTATGGAAAAAAACAGAGCAAGCGGCTAAAAATATCGGAACAACACTTAATCATACAGAAGTAATGGACGCTTTAGAATCTGGCGGCGCTTCTAAGCGAAGTATCGTAGATGAACCAGTCTCAGAATATAAAGACAAAATTACTCAAATGGAAAGCCAAGCAGAAGCTTATGAATCACTTATTTCTGAGATTAAAACAAATATTGCTCAACTGATTGCTAAGGATCAAGTATTAGCGGGGCAGATTTAAGGATAAAGGAGAATTCGAATTGAGTCAGACAATCGAACAGCTGGAGGAAAATTACCTAAAGCAAAAACAGCAATATGAAGATAAAATGGATGATTTGCGGGTTGCCAAACATAAAGGCGAACAGATTTTAGAAGAGCTTGCTGAAGCTAGCCGCTATTATATAAAAACAATTACGGATGATCAGTCTGCTCTACAAGAGGGTCTCCGAGCATTAAATGGACTTGGTGATGAGTTTCAAGATACCTGTCAGAATGAAATAAAAAAGCTGGATAGTGAGCTAGAGGAAGTAGCGTCAGATTATCAGCGTAATTATCAGAAGTTAACTGAACAGATCGATAAAAATGAGGAGGAAGCTTCTCAATGGTAGACGAGTTATTAAAGGAGTTACGTAAGAACGGTGAAAAGTTAATGATTCGTTTTTCAGCTGCAGGTTCTGCTTGCCAAGAAAGTGCGGCAAACCGGAGTGATGTTGCGAAAAATACCGAAGAAGAGATTGAAGCGCTAAAGAAAAGCATTCGAGGCACGTCTGAAACTTTGGGAAGTTCAATAAAAGGACAGTTTGGCAAGAAAGCGCAGGAGTCTTTAAAACAACATAGCGAGTCACTAAAAGGATTTTAACAGATAAAATGAGAAGAGGCTGGACCAAAAGTATTTTGCTTTAAGAACCAGAGAGGTAGTGTTCAACATAGCTCACAGCTCCCTGCGTTTCTCAGCAATAAGCCGAACTATACGAACATAGCTCCATCAGGTATGCCCCCTAAGTTAGACTAAAAAATCTAACCTAGGGGGTTTTTCAATGAATTACTATGAGAATCACTTTAGAAAATGTGCCATCGAAGCTTATCTAAACGAAGCAGGAAATAAAGCAGCTTTTTTGGGAGTGAAAATCAGAATGCTTGATTAAAATCAAATGCGTTTTCCTAGGAGCTGA
This sequence comes from Enterococcus sp. LJL128, assembly GCF_056924295.1. Lineage (NCBI taxonomy): Bacteria > Bacillati > Bacillota > Bacilli > Lactobacillales > Enterococcaceae > Enterococcus > Enterococcus sp. LJL128. Next base: position 170,869 of record NZ_JBXPBP010000003.1, read on the forward strand.
ATGTTCTGAAGCTTGTTCCGCCAGTCTCTATTTAAAATACAGGAAGCAGCACAAATGAGACTAATTCCCTTTTTCAAAGACTACAGCTAGAGATACTTAATTTCTCATTTTTGGTTTAAAACTAATAATCAATCTACTAAAAAAATAGTGGAAAACAGCTAAGAAAAAAATCCTTTATTTCTAACAGTTTTATATTGACGAATGTATGTATTAATGGAAGAATGGTTAAGGAGCAGGCGAGGAGGAATTTTTGAGTGAGAGAAATTGGATTTGATTCAGAAAAATACTTGACGGAGCAGTCGGAGTACATTCTGGAACGAGTAAATCAATATGATAAATTATATTTGGAATTTGGCGGCAAGCTTGTTGATGATAAGCATGCGAAACGGGTGCTGCCCGGCTTTGAAGAAGACATCAAGGTAAAGCTGCTGCAGAAGCTGAAGGATCAGGCAGAAATTCTGATTTGTCTCTATGCAGGCGATATTGAACGTAATAAAATTCGTGGAGATTATGGAATTACTTATGATATGGATATTCTGCGGTTGATTGATGAGCTGAGAGGGTATGGTTTGTCAATTAACAGTGTGGTTATTACACGGTATAATAATCAGCCGGCAACCAAGGTATTTATCAATAAGCTGGAACGTAGAGATATCAAAGTCTACAAGCATGAAGCAATTGAAAACTATCCTTTAAACGTAGAGAAAATCGTTTCTCAAGATGGTTTTGGTAAAAATGAATACATTGAAACCGAAAAACCGATTGTTATTGTGACAGCACCTGGACCTGGCAGCGGTAAGCTGGCGACCTGTTTGAATCAGCTGTATCATGAAAGTAAGCTGGGGCATGCGGCAGGTTATTCAAAGTTCGAGACATTTCCAGTTTGGAATGTACCGTTGAAGCATCCGCTGAATGTGGCTTATGAAGCTGCAACAGCAGATTTAGGGGATGTAAATATGATTGATTCTTTCCATTTGGATTCTTATGGACAGATGGCAGTGAACTACAATCGTGATATTGAGACCTTTCCGGTTATCAAACGGATTATTGAAAAAATAACAAATCAAGAGTCTGTTTACAAGTCTCCAACGGATATGGGAGTCAATCGGATTTCAGCAGGCTTTGTTAACGATGAGGTTATACAGGAGGCTTCCAGACAAGAAATCATTCGCCGTTATTTCCAGACAGAATGCGACTTCAAGAAGGGGCTTGTTAATGAAGAAGCAGTTAATCGGATTAGCTTGATTATGGAGGAGCTGGGACTGAAGCCAGAGGATCGAACAGTGGTTGCGCCTGCTCATGACTATGCAGAAAAGTATGAATCGCTGACAAAAGATCCGGTTGGAGTCATTGCGTTAGAGCTTCCTTCGAAAGAGATTATCACTGGAAGAACAACATCATTGATGGAGGCAGCGGCTTCGGTTATTTTGAATGCTGTGAAATTATTAGCTAAAATTGATGATGATATTCACCTACTGTCGCCAATCACTCTTGAAACAATTCAAAAGCTAAAGAAAAATGAACTGCATATGAAGGACCACTCTTTGAGCGTTAATGAGGTTCTGATTGCATTGGCAATCAGCGCAGTGACGAATCCAACCGCTCAGCGTGCATATGAAAAACTGGTTGAACTGGAAGGGGCTCAAGCGCATTCCACTGTTTTAATTAATAAGAATAATGAACAAAATCTGAAAAAGCTGGGGATTGACATTACCTGTACACCGGCTTATCCATCTGAACAGCTGTATTATTAATAAGGGTGTATTCTAAAAAATTTAATATAGTACAGAAGAAAAATGTGCCAGTAGGCTTACCTTGAAAAAGGGAAGTCCGCTGGTTCTTTTTTATGTAGGAGGAACTTAAATAGTATGAGTAGTCATTAATAAATCAGCATTGCTTTCTACGTCTAAAAACCAAATAAAAAGAGGGTCCAAAAGCTGCCTTTTTTACTATTGATTTAGAGAAAGTATTTTATTGGCTGTTATTTTTCTGAATCGTTTTAACTGTTTTGAATAGTTGATTTTATAAAAACGCTTGACTTAAACCCGACTTTAAGTGCTATAGTTCAAATGTAAGAAAAAAATACAGCAAGGTGGAAGAATATCATGACAGTTAAAGACAAAGTAGTAATTATTACCGGTGCATCTTCTGGAATTGGGGAGGCTACAGCTAAACGCCTTGCACTAAAAGGCGCAAAAGTAGTTCTTGGAGCAAGACGGGAGGATCGGCTGAAGGACTTAGTGAGCCAGATTGAAGCGTTGGATGGTCAAGCAGTGTATCTCATAACGGATGTAGTTAAGCGACAAGATAATGCAGAGCTAGTAAAACTGGCACTAGCTACTTATGGTAAAGTAGATGTCATTTTTCTGAATGCAGGTATTATGCCGAGTGCTCCCTTATCTGCGCTAAAGGTGGATGAATGGGATCAAATGATCGATATCAATATTAAAGGTGTTTTGAATGGAATCGCTGCAGTTTTGCCAACCTTTATTGAACAAAAATCCGGTCATGTTATTACGACCTCATCGGTAGCAGGTTTGAAAGCCTATCCTGGCGGTGCAGTATACGGCGCGACAAAATGGGCGGTTCGTGATTTGATGGAGGTTTTACGTATGGAATCTGCTCAAGAAGGAACCAACATCCGTACAGCGACTATTTACCCAGCTGCAATTAATACGGAGCTGCTGGAGACGATTACCGATGATTCAACGATGGCAGGGATGAGTGCCCTATATGCCCAGCATGGCATCACGCCTGAGCGGGTAGCTGGGGTGGTAGAATTTGCGATTGACCAGCCGGAAGACACAACTATTAATGAGTTCACGATTGGACCGACTACACAGCCTTGGTAATTAATAGAGTTAGCAGTTAAAAAATATTTAATATTTATAGATGACGAAAAAACAGGACAGCTAATAATTGGCATTATTTAGCTGCTTAATAGCTTGATAAGGTTAAAAATTTGTACTTTACACAAAGGCTGCAAGCTAGTTCTTATTTTCTGGTGTAGTTTTGTTATCTCTGCTAAATTATTATAGAGTAAGATAAAATTTCTTTAGATGTCATTTTTTGTTACGCTAAAAAATAAGTAGGGGAGATAATTAAATGAGTATTTATTTTTATGGCTGTGTTAGTTTAGACGGTTATCTGGCAGATAGCCATCATCGAATCGACTGGCTTCATGAAACGGGTACACCAGAGGAAACCAGCTATCAGGAATTCTATGACAAGATGGACATCACGATTATGGGGCGTAAAACCTATGATGAAACCAGCAGTATGTCTGACTTCGATTCTTATTATGAAGCAACTGAAAATTATGTTTTTACTCATCGAGAAGGGCTTGATTCAGAGACTTTCACACCCATTTCGGGAGATGTCACTGCATTTGTTAAACAGTTTCCAAAAGAAAAAAATATCTGGATTATCGGAGGCAATCAGTTGATAGCCTCATTACTTGATGAAAATCTGATAGATACACTAATTGTTCAGTTTGCACCAGTGCTATTGGGTGACGGGATTCCGCTTTTTACTCAGCAGGAAGGAATAAAACGATATACGCTGAAAGAAGTTCATCAGTATGGTCAGTTTGCTGAGCTTGTTTTGGAAAAGCCTAATCCAACTAAAATACCGTAGCTTACAAAACAGAAGTATTCCGGAGATAAAAACAATCCGAAATACTTCTGTTTTATTCATCAATTTTTACAGAAATCTGTAAAATGTAATTTTCTGGAAAGCAGGTAGAAATTTCGTTTAGCAGGCTGTCTTCATAAACAAAATCTGTTAGCTGATAGTGATATTTTTTAGCATAATCGGTGATTTTTTTGTAAGTCTCCTCTCGGTCTCCGTGGATGCCGTAACTGTAAAGGACAATATAGCGACCGGCTGGTTTATAGGTTGTTGATTCAGGTACTCGATAGTAAAATTGAGCCGATTTGTCTACGGGTATATTTTGCTGCCTGTTGAGCTGAATTCTCATTCCCCAGGGGAAGGTACATTCATAGCCTTGAGAAGAAGCGTATTGGTAAAAGCGCGAAATCATTTTAGAGAGCAGCGGCTGTTCCCCCTCAACGAATAAAGGAATATCACCTAGAAAAATAGGTTCCTCATCGCACTCAATGATTTGAATCGTTCCCACAGATACAGACTGGGCCAGTTTTGTTGAGTTGATCTGCATGGTCATCATATTCTTAATTTGAAGAAGCTTGTCGATTTCTTCTTGAATAACCAGCTGCTGCTGTTCAAATAAGGCAATCATTTTTTCAGGATTTCGTTCTTTAATGAAATTACCGATGTCATTTAAAGACATACCAATTTCTTTAAGAGTCAATATCAAGTTTAGCGTATAGAGCTGCCGGTAAAAATAATAACGATACCCGTTATCCAAGATCAATTCTGGTGAAAACAGCCCAATTTGATCGTAGTAAATCAAGTGTTTGCGCTGAATTCCTGCAGCTTTTGCAAATTCACCGGTGGATAAATACATGCTTTTATCTAATTCCTTCATAATAATAAACACCTCTTCTTCATTTTATTTAGGTATCACTTGACTGTCAAGAGGCTGGACAGTTTACACTTTAAATAGATAAAGCTTTTAAAAGCTTTGAGCGATGGGATGGTTTTGCTCCCCTTACCTATACTATGCATAAAAGTAGTGCCCTAATCAGCCAACCCCTAAGTAGAAAAGTTTTTGTAATTCTCGCAGGTATGCAGTCTAAGTTGGAGGTTTTTATACAAGCAAGCTTGGAATTAGACATTGAGTGTTCATCGATACAGCTACTCTTTTGTTTTGTGTGGCGTACCATTAGGGGGGCTGTTTCAAATGGAGCTGGCTACTCCGCCCATGAGTTTTATATAGCTAATAATTTAAGTAAAGGATGTGTTGAATATGGAAGACAGAATCTTTGACACAAGTAATTTTCACTACAAACCGATATATGCTGAGTATACTAAGAAATACGTAATCATTTTGAAAAGCGGCATAGCAAATACCCTTGATTCATCTATCTATATCACGTTGTATAATTATTTGCTGCAGTGTCTGACTCATAGAACCATTATTGAAAGGAATCAGCCAAAAATTCATAATACAGCTTTATTTTTCAATCAGGAATTTGAACTGGCTCAAAAGATTGTAGCAGATATGAACAGCTCTTTTGGTTTGGTGTTAAATGAGTTTCATGCAGCAGAAATTACTGTGCTGGCAGCAGCGGCTGAGTTTCGAATCAGTACGGACCAGATAGACACGATTATTACTCAAATGAATGAGATGATTAAACTAGTTAAATACCGCTTCATGTTCCATTTGGACTATAATTCTCCCGCGGGGCACAGTTTCATTGAGCATCTTAAGCACCTCTCCGTTCGAATAATCACAAATCAAAAAGATGTTGATACCATTGATGAATGGTCCCCGCATGCAAAAGAAAAATTCAGGCTAGCTTATCAATGCTCAGTCGATATTGCTGAATTTTTAAAGAAAAAATATCAGTTTGAGCTGACAGAAACAGAAATTCTCTTTTTGACAATCCATATCCATTCACTCGTTTATCAGCGTAAAAATTAGCAGAATAGTAGATTTAATACTGAAAAAATGTAGCATGAAAAAGCAAAACCATTCAGCTAATGGTTAGCATCACAAACTAGCTCGCTACGATACTAAGTCGAGCTTTCTTCAAAATCGAGCGATTTCAAAGAAAATTTTTCTTATTGCTGAAGTACACCATAAGGTTACGAGTGAAGGGTTATCCCTGCTTGGGTAACTGTATCGTTCCAGTCATTATTTGATTTTATAAAGAACGAAAGAAAGTGAATAAAAAACGAATACTGAACCTGAAAAGATTTTCTTTAGCAGGTTCAGTATTTTATTTGTCTTTATGTTTTGAAAAATAAACGAATAAAGCTGGATTGCTTTCAATAGTTCGTCCCCATATTTCTGCACACTTTACTGGCAGAAATATCTACTAACAAATCTAATGTAAGGGCTTTATACTTTAAACAGACAAAGGAGATAAAAAGATGAGAGATCGAAAATTAAAATTGCTGAAACGTTTTATTGCAGCAGCTGTTCCGGTTAGTATCCAGTCTTTGAGTCAGGAGCTTTCACTTAGTCAGCGGACGATTCGAAATGAGCTCAGTGAGATGAATGAGCAATTAGCAAAAAACGAGTTTCCTGTCATTCAGAGTATTAGAGGAAAGGGGATGTACCTAAAGCTGAACGAAGATCAGAAAAAAGCAGCGATTCGATTGATGGAAGAGCAAAGAGAAAAAGATTTTCTGTCTCGAGAGCTGCGGATTCTGGATTTGATTTTATCCATTTCATTAGAAAATCAGAAAGTTTTTCTCTACCAGAAGGAACAAGAATATCAGATTTCTAAAAGCACTATGGATGAAGATATGCGGCGTGTCAGAGTGTTCCTGAGGGAATATGGGCTAGAAGTAATCAGTATGCCAAAACAAGGGTTGATATTGGAGGGCAAGGAACGGATTATCCGAACAATGTTGTACTCAGTCGTCAATAAAGCAGTCAAGAGTCTTTCGTTGGCTGAACGGGTGGAAAGCCGCCCGATAAAAGAACAGATAATCTTTAAGTATCTTCCAATGGCATTATTCAAGAAAATAGATAGCATATATGATCAGGTAATCTCTAGTAAAGAAGAGAATTTTTACCGAAAAAACTTTATTTTGTTTACTGGTATCTGGCTTATTCGTTATCAGCAGGAAAATCTGATAAAAAATACTCATTGGAAAGGTAGCTCGGCTGATTTGCCGAGTGAAATTCAACAGTTTGTTCATACCATCTGCAAAGACTTTAAGATACAGCCGGAAGGGAATGAACTGAACTATCTGATTTTTATGCTAAATACCTTTAATCAAAAAAATATGAATAACTCGATTGAATGGATGCAGGCGCAGATTTTATCAATCCAGCTTATCCAACACGTTGAAAAGATCACAAAAATTCCGTTTTCAAGAAGAGAAGAAGCTTTGCAGGAGGGATTGTACAAGCATATTGCGGGATTACTAAATAGAATCCGCTATGATATTCAGTTCGCTAATCCTTTAAAAGAAAATATAAAGGCCAGCTATCAGGGCATTTATGGGGCAGTCGCTGATTTTGCGCCTGAAATAAATAATGCAGCCGGGAAAAAAATAACAGAGGATGAATTGGCCTTTCTTGCTATTCATTTTTCAACATCAGCTAGCGAGCTTAATCAGGAGGAAAGCTATTATTACAGAGCAGTGGTTATCTGCAATCATGGTGTAGCTACAGGAAAACTGCTGGCAGAAAATCTTAAAGAGCTGTTCAATATTGAAGTCTTAGCGGTGCTTAGCTCACGTGAAACTGATTTAATCAGTAAGTTGGATATCGATTTAGTTTTTGCGACATTATCCGTTCCAATACAGACAAAGCCTACCTTGATTATTGATCCAATCATCAAAAAAGAAAATAAAGAAGCAATTACCGCATTTCTTATGCAGCATAAGAATTGTCAAAGGCTGGCTAGACGTCAGGAGGATGCCACCCATATGTTTCATTCTTTACTCCACCTGATTGAAAGAAAAAATGGAAAAATAACTGGAGAAGACTATCAAGAACTGGAAAATATTTTTCTGGAAAATCATTTATCAATCGATGCAAAGGAGATACAACCTATGATTAAAGACGTTCTAAAGGATGAAAATATACTGGTCGATGTTGAAGCAGAAAATTGGCAGGAAGCCATCCGTTTAGTTTCTCAGCCTCTGTTGAAAGAGAAAATAATCAACCAGCAATATATAGAAGCAATGATTGAAGCCGTTAAAAAGTTTGGACCTTATATCGTCATTGGCCGCCACCTGGCTTTGGCCCATGCAAGACCAGAAGACGGAGCAGAGAAGCTGGGCTTAAGCGTAGCAGTTATGAAAAAACCGATTTATTTCGGACATGAAGAGAATGATCCAGTCACACTTATTTTTTGTCTCTCAGCGGTGGATTCATATTCTCATTTGAATATTATGAAGAACCTGATTGACCTGATTAACGATGAAGATAAAATCAATCGCTTATCCAAAGCAGAAAGTATCACTGCATTTAAAGAAGTATTTTTCGCTGATTAAGGAAATAAAACAAAAAAATAGAACAGGAGAGAGAAGTATGGGAAGAAGAGTAGAAATTTTATTTGTTTGTGGTGCTGGACTAGGCAGCAGTTTTGCAGCGCAAATGTCGGCAGAGGATGTACTAAATAAACATCATGTAGATGCTAAGCTGGATCATGTGGATATTTCAACTGCGGCTTCCATGCAGCCGGATATTATTATCACAGCTCAAAATTTTCAGTCACAGTTTGAAAAGTTTACGATGGATGAAGAAAAAACCGCAATTGTCTACTTGAAAAATATTGTGTCTAAGGCTGAAATTGAAGAAAAACTAGTTCCGATTTTACAAGCTAAAGGAGCTATTTAAAAAAATAAAATAGAGGTGAATATTAATGGGTGTTGTAAATTTTATTATTGATAATATTCTTACACAGGCGTCAATCACTATTGCCTTGATTGCTATGCTGGGGCTGATTCTACAGAAGAAATCAGCTGGACAGATAATTTCTGGCTCTTTGAAAACTTTATTGGGTTTTCAAGTGTTGAGTGCTGGCTCAAGCATTATTGTCGGTAGTCTGACATATTTCGGACAAATTTTTACAGAAGGCTTTGATATGCAGGGAATTATTCCTTCAATTGAAGCAATCAATGGGCAGGCAATGAATGAGCTAGGTCTTGGGAGAGATATTGCGTTGACCTTTTTAGCAATCTTTATTTTTAATATTCTGATTGCCCGCTTTACGAAATGGAAATATATCTTTTTAACAGGTCAGGCAATTTTGTGGATGGCAACAATGACAACTGTTTTTGGTTACTTTGCCGGATTAAGGGGCTTTGTTTTGATTATTGTCGGGGGCTTTGTAGGTGCAGTATTTGCAGTTGCGATGCCGGCAATCGCTCAGCCGATTATTCGTAAGGTTACAGGATCGAATGATATTGCTTTAGGACATTTTTGTACAATTGGCTATTTATTTGAAGCGGGAGTTGCAAAAATATTTGGTGAAAAAGGTGAAAATAAGAAATCCATAGAAGACATCAATTTGCCAAAATCCTTTGAGTTTTTGCAGGATACGTATCTTTCTGTAATGGTTGTGATGGTTCCTCTCTATATTATTACGGCAGCATTTGCCGGACCTGGCGTAGGTGATCATGGATTGCAGCATTATTTAATGTTTGCATTCTTACAAGCCATTCAGTTTGTTGTAGGTGTCTATGTGCTGTTAGCTGGCGTACGTCTTCTTTTAGGTGAGATTGTTCCGGCTTTTCGAGGGATTGCCATGAAGCTGGTGCCGGATGCTATTCCGGCATTGGACTGTCCAGTATTTTTCCCTTACTCACCTAATGCAGTTATCTTAGGGTTTATCACAACGACTATTGGAACCGTAATTGCAATGTTTGTTCTGCCGATTTTTGGTTTGGCCATGATCTTACCGGGAATGCTGACAAACTTTTTTGCTGGAGGAACAGCGGGTATTTTTGGCAACGAGGTTGGTGGAAGAAGAGGAGCAATTATCGGAGGAATTGCCCACGGGTTCTTCATCACACTCTTACCGGCATTGCTGGTGACAATTTTTAATAGTATGGGCTTTATCAATGCTACTGCGACAGATGTGGATACGGTTATTGCAGCAATGTTGTACGCCTGGCTGCTAAGTCCCATCTTAAAAATGTTTTAAGCAGCGACTAGAGGAGGAATAGAGATGTTTGATTTTTTCAAACGAAAAAAAGAAAAACCTCAAGAGCAAACAGAAAAAAAAGCTTTAACTGAGCAAGAGCTTGATAGGCTGAAGCAGCTTGTAGAAGGTAAAGCAAATGAAATCAGCAGGATAACTGATAAGGATTCTGAAAGCCGTGAGGTACTTGCTGAGCTCTATGAAGAACAGGGCTTGGTACTAGCTGAAATGGAGCAGCTGGATGAAGCGATTGCTGCTCTTGAAAGAAGTTTAGAGCTTAAGCTTTCAATTGGCGATGGCTATAAAAAGCTCATGAGTTTGTATAATGCAAAACGGGCGGCGGCTGCCCGAAGGGGTGATGATGCCGGAATTGAAACGTACATGCAGAAAATGGACGACATGCGGCAGATTGCGAAGCAGGTAACGATTACTGGATAAAACTAAGGAAAAAGGGTGAAGCGAACATGTATAAAACATTAAAAGAAGTGACGGAGACAGCAGAAGAACTGAATATGACAATTGGAGCATTTAATGCTCATAATCTGGAGATGCTGCCTGAGATGATTCGCGCAGCTAAAGAAATGGGTTCGCCAATTATCATTCAGACAAGTATCGATACTGCGAAATACATTGGTTATAAAGTAGTTGTTTCAGTAGTAAAAGAAATTGCTGAAGATGAACTAGTAGATGTTGCTTTACACTTGGATCATGCCAGAGATTTTGATGAAATCAAAGCGGCGATTGAAGCCGGTTATTCCAGTGTTATGTATGATGGATCCCACCTGCCTTTCAAAGAAAATATTGCGAAGACGAAAGCTGTGGTTGAATATGCTCATGCACGTGGTGTATCTGTGGAAGGAGAGCTAGGTACAATCGGTGGTACAGAAGAAGGGATTTCTGTTTCAGAAAAAGATAAAATCTATACGAAACCAGAAGATGCTGTTGAATTCGTTCAATTGACAGGAGTAGATGCTTTAGCGATTGCGATTGGTACAAATCACGGACAGTTCAAGTCTAAAACAGAAGTAAATATCCCTTTGCTGAAAGACATTCATCAGGCAGTGAGTGTACCACTCGTTATTCATGGTGGAACAGGTGTAAAAGAAGAGGATTACCCAGAGCTAATTAATAACGGTATTCGTAAATTTAATGTAGGAACCGAGCTGTTAGTAAACTGGACTCAGGAGGCAAAAGAATGCTTTGGAGCTACCGAAGTAAATAAATCTCTAAGACACAATATTATCCCGGCAAATATGAAAGTCAAAGAGATCGTTAAACATAAGATTGGATTATTTATGAACACCGAAAGTCCTTTGGCTGTAAAAACAGAAACCGCATGAAAAAATATCTGATTCTGATTGCCGGAAGTCCAGCCACTGGAAAAAGCTATTTAATTCATTTGATAAAGAAAGTTCTAGCTGACATATTCATCATTACACCAGATGAAGGAAAGGAGCTTTATGCTGATTCTGTCGGATTTGATAATCTAAATGAAAAGGCAGCGCTGGAAGAACGTGTCTGGCAATTCTACTATGGAGTATTGAAGCTATATATGAATGCTGGGAAAAAATTTGTTGTTTCTGAGTATCCGTTCTCTGCAAAGCAGAAAAAGCGGTTGAATGATTTGGCCGTAATTTACAATTATGAAGTAATCACCATTCGATTAACTGCCGATTTTGAACAGCTGTGGGCGAGAAGAGAGCTTCGTGATAGGGAACCTGATCGACATCTGAGCCATATTATGACTCATTATCATTATGGCGATTGCTTAAGAGATCGTTCTCAGGCAGATAATCTGATTACAAAAAAAGAATTTAAAAAAATAATTGAGCTGCGGCGGTACAATGAATTTTCTTTAGGACATCTATTTGAGTATGATGTATCAGACTTTTCAACGGTTGATTACTCGAAGCTGTTAGCTTATCTGGCTAATTTAGCTTAAGCAGCAGATTTACAGCCAAAACAAAATAGCGATTCTTACTGATAAAAAAGTGAGAATCGCTTTTTTCTTTAAGAAATAGAACATTTAGCGGCAATAGGTAAAAAATTAGTACAATTTCTCTTTACAAATCTCTATTTTACTGATAACATCTAGTTAATATATAAGTGATATCAAATTGATATCATAAAGAAAAGGAGGAAAAAAAGATGGAAGTCAAAAAATTCGAAAGTAATACACCGTCTCAAGAAGTGAGGATGAAAGCAGGAAGCGGGATGCCGTTTCTACTGCTGAATGTGTTGGGAATCGCTTTGTCAATTGCCGCTTTTATTTTTGGGGTTGTCTATTTGGAAAAAGAAACCTATGTGTTAGGCGGCATCCTTTTAGGAATTAGCGTATTTTACTGGTGTGTTATCATGCCGCTGCTATTTGCCGGATTGAAAATCATCCGCCCCAATGAGTCAATGGTTATGACCCTTTTTGGCCGATATGTAGGAACTTTAAAAGGCGAAGGCTTTTACTTCGTTAATCCATTCACGACTGCTCTGCCAGTACCTAAGCGCCTATCATCGATGGATACGACGGAGATGACAGAGGAAGAAAAGGCGAAAAATGCCAATGTTAACAGAGTAACGAAGAAGCTTTCACTAAAAACGATGGCATTGAGTAATAATAAACAGAAGATTAATGATGCCCTTGGAAATCCGATTATTATTAGTATTGTAGTTATCTGGCGAGTTTCTGATACAGCTAAAGCAATGTTTGATGTTGATAACTTTGTAGACTACCTGTCAATTCAATGTGATTCAGCTCTTCGTAATATTGTTCGTTTGTATCCTTATGATTCCGCCGATGATGAAGATGCAAATGAAAAGAGTCTTCGCGGCTCTAGTCAGGAAATTAGCTCGAAACTACGTGAAGAAATTCAAGAGAAGGTTGAAGTAGCAGGCTTGGAGATTCTTGAAGCACGGATTACTCACTTGGCTTATGCACCAGAAATCGCTGCTGCAATGCTGCAGCGTCAACAGGCGTCTGCAATTGTAGATGCGCGTCAGCTGATTGTTGAAGGAGCTGTCGGCATGGTAGAGATGGCCTTGGAAAATCTAAGTACGCAGGGCATCGTTGAGTTGGATGAAGAGCGCAAGGCGGCAATGGTTAGCAATCTTTTAGTTGTTCTATGCGGAAACCGGGATGCTCAGCCAGTTGTCAATAGTGGCTCACTGTATTAAAATAGTCCTTATTGCTTATCAGGGAGGCTGCTGTTATGGAAAAAAAAGAGCAAAAAGCAAAAAAGCAGGTACCGCTTCGTTTATCAGCTGCCCTATACAATGAGCTGGCTGCATGGGCGGAGGATGAGTTTCGCAGTGTGAATGGACAAATAGAGTATTTGCTGACCGAAAATGTTAAGCGGCGCAAACGTTCCAGTGAAAAAAAGCCGAATGACGACTAACGAAAAATAATTATAAGTAAGAAATAAAGAGGCAAAGCCAAATGTGTTTTGCTTCAAAGAATAAACCGGACTATACGAAAATGGCTCCTCATTTTCAGTATAGTCCGGTTTATTTTCCAAGGTGCGGCTTTTATACCGCTGCTTATTTGGTTCTTTTGAGTAAAAAACGTTAAAAATTTTATGTCCGATGCTCTTTTTTATGAGATAAATAGACTACATTTGTAAAAGCAGTATATGCTATAATTAGGAAGACAAATGCAGCAACAAACTCTTGAAATGAGGAATCATACATGGAAGAACGTATCTACGGAGAAGCATTGTTTAGGCTGATAAAAGATTTTCTAGAAGCTAATGCGTATCTTAATAATAACTTTGAATTAAACAGAGAATATGTGATGGATAAAGAGCGTTTTCGATTTGATTTAGTCATTCTTTCAAAAATTGATCGACAGCCTGTTTATTTCTTTGAAGTCAAAGCAACTAACAATAAAGAGCTTGAATTTCTAATGAGCAAACAGAGAGTCAATAAACTTTTTGAGTCCGGAGTTAGCGATTTTTCCGTCTTTAATGGTGAAAAACAGATGTTTTTAGTGTTTTCAAATACAGAGAATGAACCAGAAGAAAAATCAAAGCCGGCGTTTTTGGACTATCTAAATGAATATCTTTCAGATAAATCGAAAGAACTAGGTGAAAAAACAGCTAGCGGGATAGAGGCAGAAGAAATGTTATCAGAGAATGTTCCTGTGATTAGAGAGCCTTATAGTCCTGAGAAAATAAAAATCTCCCAACAGCTGTTATCCATTAAATATATGTTTGAACTGTACGAAGACGGATTGATTGAATTAAGTCCGGATTTTCAAAGACAGCGGGTTTGGAAAAATGATAGGCAAAAATCACGGCTGATTGAGTCATTGATTCTTAATATTCCTATACCAGCCTTCTATATGTATGAGACAGAAGAGGGCGGTTTCCAGATTATTGATGGACAACAAAGATTAGATGCTATCTTTGGTTTTTTACAAGGAAAATTTAGGCTAAAAGGATTAGAATATCTTAATGACTATGAAGGGTTAGCGTTTGCTGATTTATCCGTCAAACTTAAAGGGCAGATTTATCGAACTCAGCTCTCTGTTAATACGATTGATATCACTTCTCCCAAGCGGGTGGTTTATGACATTTTCAAGCGAATTAACACAGGGGGCGTTCCTTTAAATAATCAGGAAATGCGAAATGCAATTAGCTCTCCTGCAGTTAGAGAATTTTACAAACGTTGTCGGCAATCTGAAGAGTTTTTATTAGCTACCTGTCATCGTGTAGGAGAAAGAAGATTAGAGGATCAGGAATTGGTTCTGCGTTTTGTGGCTTTTTATCGCATTTATGATTTTGAAAATCAGAAGATTAACTACGAACATTCCAGTATCGTTGATTTATTGAATGAGACCCATGAATTTTTACTGGATCATCCAGAAGAATTTGATGCATATGAGAAAGCGTTTAAGCGAGGGTTAATGAAATCCTACGAGCTTTTCGAAAGAAATGCTTTTAATAAATATGTCGTTTATGAAGATGGTTCTTATCGTCCAACGTCAATTATTAATAAACCACTCTACTCAGCATTCACTGTTTTACTAGCTGATCCCAAATACCAAACTATTGATTTTTCTCAATACCAAAAAGCAGCTGAAAAAATAATGGTGGAAAAAATTCAGGATTATCGTTTCTTTAATGCAATTTCAATTGGAACAAATAATAGAGGAAATGTACGTATTCTTTTTGAAGAGGTTAAGGAGGTTATTGAGCAATGCTTGAGAGTATAAGGATTAAGAACTTTAAATGCTTTTCTGATTATTCTGTCGATTTTAGCGGAATGACGATTTTAACTGGCAGCAATTCTGCTGGAAAATCTTCAGTGATTCAAAGTATTCTGTTGTCTGCTTCAGCAGTAAACACCAATAAAGACTGTGTATACACGACGGATGTTTATGGTACTAATTTGGGTTTAGCTTCCAAACTGCTTACTTTAGAAAATTCTATGGAGGTAGGGAACAGCAATTCAGGAAATCAGATAGAGTTTTTTATTGAACCAGATAAAATGCGGGTTACTTTAGAAGTAGAAGAGCGGTTTGAAGAAAATTATTTTAATAAAAAGCTGGATGGCAGCTGGCAAAGAGACGTTTTTTATCTAAATGCTGAGCGTATTGGTCCTAGACTAGCTAATCAATTAACAGATAATTTAGCAGACCGCGTCGGCGTTCATGGCGAAAATACCAGTTTCATGCTGGATCGTTTAGAAAATGAGCGTATGAATATTCCAGAAGCCTTAAAGCGGGGCAAATCACTGCGGTTTTATAACAACTGTAGCGAGTGGCTGAACATCATTATCCCGGGGTCAGGCTTTTCTTCAAGAAGTGACAGTGATTTGGGTATATCGGCTTTAAGATATAATCAGGATTTTGTACCAACTACAGTAGGATTTGGCTTGACCTATGTTTTACCAATTATTGTGCAAGGGTTATACTGTGCTTCTTTAGATGACGAATTAAAGAAACGAGCCGTACTCATTATAGAAAATCCGGAAGCCCATTTGCATCCATATAGTCAATCTAAGATTGGTAGTTTCTTATCAGAATTGGCCATCCAAGGTGTTCAAGTTATCATTGAAACCCATAGTGAGCATGTGATTAATGGAGCACGGTTGAATTTAGCTCTGAAAGCACAAACGGAGCTGATGAGTGTGCTGTTTTTTGATGAAGGAAAGGCAGAAAAGATTTCTGTTGATGAATATGGAGAACTCTCTCATTGGCCTAAAGGTTTTTTTGATCAAAGTATGCAGGACGTCAGGGAGCTGATTAAGAATCGAATGGAGGGGAGCTAGGTGACGCTTGGAAAAATCTATCTTCACCCGTTGTATGATTATCGTTCGTCCTCTCATGAAACAGTCTATAATTATGTTGGATTTGCTCGGGAATTTATGGGTAAGGAAGAACCAAAGCTATCTATAGTAGGAAGTATTTATAACGAGGTAGATTCTGCAGGACTGAGTATTGCGGAGTATCTATTGAGTGAGACTAATAAACAAAGCGATACTATGAATTTGTTACAGGAATTCTTTACTAAAATTGGTTATGAGGGAGCTAATTGGGAAAAAGAGAAGACATTAGCTGATATTAAGTCGCTTGCGATTACTGATTTTACTAAATATATCACAGACTGGGAAATCGAAAATAGTATCTTATCCAAGAATGACTCTTATGAATTAGATTTGGACTTCATCCAAAACTCAGAATCCTTTCAGGCTTATTCTGAATTAGCTAAGGGGTGCTATGAATCACTGGAAATTTATCCGAATTCTTTTAAAAAGAAGTCAAAGGATTATTTGTGGTCTGATTATGTCAAAGAATTAACCAAGCATTTAAATGCCCTAAATTTGTTTAGTGAACAGCTAGAAGATTTAGAAGAAAAAGATACGGGAGTATGGCTAAAATTACTAGGTTCTGAATATAATATTTATTGTTCCGGTAAAGGGAATAAGGAAAGCCTTAAGATTTTTAAAACCGCTCATCCAGATCCGGAGAAAGATGAAATAATTACTTGTATTCCTCATACAAAACTGTTTACAAATTATAGTGATGAGCGTATTTATTTTAAATGGCCAGAAAAAGCAAAAGAAAAAATTATTATCGCTCATATTGGTAGACATATTAAAGCGAAATAATAAATAAAAAATAGACCAGAAAACAGATACCAATCCCTGTTTTCTGGTTTATTTTATGTAAAAGTCCTTTATTTATAATTTTATTTTGGGGGAATTTTCGCAGCAGCACTTCAAAATTTTTTTTCCTTTGTAACCTTTTCAGAGAGTGCAAGGTATTAGTAGTGAAAGCAGAGTTGGAAGAAAAATTGATCATGTTTAAATTCCTCTAATTTTCCTCCAGCTTTGAATTACACACTAATTATTTAGAAAAGGGAGAATACAAATGAAAAATAAGAAGATTGTTGCATTTACTTTAGTTACACTGCTTGCTCCGACATTTTTGAACGCACAGCTGGCCGTAGCTGATTCATTACAGGAGCCCATGACAGCTGAATCAGCAGCAACACCCGCCGTGGAGGAAGCTACTTCGCTGCCTGTTGTAGAAACACCTTCTGTTCAAGAGCCGACAGCTGAACAGCCAGTGCCTGAAACGCCAGTAGTAGAAGCTCCGGCTGAATCACCTGTGATTGAAGCACCGATTGACGTACCTTATGAAGAATCTGTACTTCCAGAAGTTCCGGCAACGGCTGAAACAGCGGATAGTGTTGTTCCATTGGACATTACCCAGCTGCCGCCGGCTATGGGTGATGCAGATGCGCCGGTTATTTCAGTTACACCAGTAAAAACAATTAGAAAAGGTCAAGCTTTTAATCCGTTGGAAGGGGTAACCGCATACGACAGCTTAGATGGGAATATTACCTCAAGCATTGTTGTCACCAGCAATAATGTGGACATTAACACTGAAAATACCACACCTTATCAAGTGAGTTATTCAGTGACTAACTCAGCTGGTAAAACGATGACAGCCACAACCAAAGTATTGGTTGTTGATGACTCAGTATATGGTATGCTGGATGTGTCAATTTCTGATTTTACAATTGCTCAAAATGGCGATTATCAGGCAGAAATTGAAAAAAGAATTATTGTAAAAAATCCAGACGGAACAACAACTGACCCAACTGAGTATACGCTATACACAAGTGGTTCAGCTGGTGGCGGCGATGTGGGTACGTATAATATTTCCGTGGTTGTAGAGTCGCTGGTTTATGGAACATATACTGAAAAAATGGTAAATATCACTGTTATGAGCGGTTTAACGCTTAATGCAGTTGACAGTAAGATTTTTCTTGGAGATACTTTTGATCCAATGGCCAATGTTAGTGCAACAGAAAATAAAGCAGATGGATCAATAGTTGCTTTAGGAGCCTATGATGGTGTCTCTGATACTGGAATTTCATACTCCGGGCTAGTAGACACTACGACAGCAGGTGTGTATCCTGTCACTTACAGCGCAAAAACAGCGAGCGGAGTCAATCAAACGAAAACAGTCAATGTTACAGTTGCAGCTAGTGTGATTACTATTGAAGCAGCGGATGTGACCATTATGCAGGGGGAAGCTTTTAATCCGCTAGACTATGCGAAAGCGATGGATGAAAGAGATGGCGGACTTACTGTATCAGTTGATTCAAACAACGTAGATCCTGCAGCAATCGGTACCTACAGTGTGACATATTCAGCTACTAATACTGCAGGTACAACAGAGACCAAGACAATTACAGTTTCCGTAGTTGAGCGGACAGCAGCAATTACAGCTGATAATCAGGAAGTATACCAAGGACAGGAAATCACTGATGAATTAATTCTAAGCTGGGCTCAGGCCAGTGATCCAGTAGATACTGATTTAGATTTGACGTATACGATTCTTGAAGGAAGTATTGACACTTCTATTGCTGGTGCAGTGTTCACGGTTGAATATGCTGTTACAAATACGGCAGGAAATACAACGACTAAATCGATTAACGTAACTGTGTTAAATAGAGAAGCGACAATTGAAGCAGCTGATCAGACTGTTGAGGTTGGAACAGTGATTAGTGATGCAGACATTTTAAACTGGGCGAAGGCTTCTGATCCTGTGGATGGTGAAAACCTTGCAGTAACTGAGTTCACAGTCCTTGATGGACCAATTGACACTACTAAGGAAGGAACATTCACGATTCAATATTCCTTTACCAATACAGCAGGAAATATAGCTGTAAAAACAATTACCTTAACAGTGGTTGATCAGCTGACTCCTTCTATTAAGGTAGAAGACAAAGTGATGTATGTGGGGGATAAGCTGACTGAGGAGATGATTTTGGAATGGGCTGAAGCCGAAAATGCGGAAGCTATTGGTTTTGAGGTAATGGGTGAAAATATTAAAGTAAAAGCTTCCGATAGTACATTAGTCGAAACAGGTGTTCATGAAATTAAATTCTTTGCAGAAAAAGGAGATAAAAAAGCTGAAACTGTCATGACTTTAACGGTTAAGGACAGAGAAGCAGCTAAGCCAGAAGGAATGGGAACCACTAAACAGCCGGCTGCTAAAGAAACAGTAGTGAAGACGGAAGAAATTAAGTCTGCTGAGAAGGAATTACCGGAAACAGGCATGAAGGAGAGCAGTCTTCTTACCTCTATCTCAGGATTGTTTATGTTGGCATTCGCCTACTTTTTAAAAAAGAAAAAGGATGAAACAACAAATGATTTATATTAAAGAGAGCTGTACAGACTTAGTTTGTTTAGCAGCTTAAAAGAGAGTATAGCAGAAGTGTTTAGCACTGGGAACCAGCTAGGTATTGTTCAACATACTCATACCTAGCTGTATTTCTCAGCAATAAACTGGATTAAGTCGAAATTTGTCAAGAAACACTGAGAGAAAATCAAGAAGCGGTTGATTAATACTTAACTAGAATTTCCTGTATTTTCGATATCATCCGATTTATTTTCAAGGAACTGTCTTCTGAGACACACCGCTTATTTCGTTTTAGGGCTTGAGACATATTATTGTTTCAGCCTTTTTTAATATGTCTTTTTTATAGCATTGTTGAAAGGGAAATAATAAGCTGATACACTAATATCAACTATTTGATTATTTGGAGGCAGCAAATGAGTAAAGAAGAAGAGTTAATTGTAAATTCTAGAGATTTATTTGAAAAAATGAGCTGGCTTAATAAATTTAAAATGGAAGAAAGCCTGAAAGGTTATAAGCCTTCAGAAGTTCATTGCATAGAAGCGATAAAAAAGCAAAAAGAGCCCAATGTTACAAAGCTTGCTGAAAGTCTCTATATGACCAGAGGTGCAATTAGTAAGCTGACAAAGAAGCTGATACAAAAAAAGCTGATAGAAAGCTACCAGAAACCAGAAAATAAAAAAGAGAGATATTTTAAGCTGACAGAGCTGGGAGAGAAAATTTATACGATTCATGAAGAAGAACATAAAGCATTTCGGGATCGAGATAAAGTTGTTTTTGAGCAAATGACAGAAGAACAGCTTACCAGTATGCTTCGTTTTATTGAAGTATACAGCAAGCATCTGGATGAAGAAATTAAAAAGCAAGGTCTGACAATCAGCTAAGAACATTCAAAAAGTAGCTTGACTATGTAGAAGACTAAAACACGTAGGTAAGTTTCAAGAATAAAGGAGAAATCACAGAAATGAGTTGTCAAATTTCTGTGATTTTTTTGTATCCAAAGGGATTATGTTTTCAATTACAGTTGTCGTATTTTCTGCAAGTCATTAAGTAGATTTGGAAAATTCTTTCAATATTTATCTGCATTTAAGGTAGATGAAAGAGCGGAGTCTAATGAAGATTTTTTGTTGACAAGGAATCAAAATGGTGATAAAGTTGTTTTTGTTTCCGAGGAAATTAAAAATCCGAATATGAACCGCGGCGTATTTTGGACTAGATGATATAGGAAATCCTTATTCAGCACTAGGAGATAGAGCTTTATGTTGGAACTCAGGAAACAAAGCAACTGATCTGAAAAGGAGAACTATTAATGATAACTAAGAAAACAATTTATTCCAAGGATTTTTTACTCGTAGCCGTTGGTCAAATCATTTCACTATTTGGAAATCAGATTTTAAGGTATGCTTTACCCATGTATTTACTAAATGAAACCGGCTCTGCCGCTTTATTTGGTACTATTTTGGCGATATCCTTTGTGCCTATGCTGGTACTTTTTCCAATTGGCGGGATTATTGCTGATCGTGTCAACAAGCGAAATATTATGGTGTTTCTTGATTTTAGTACAGCCATACTAATTTTTTTATTTTATCTACTAGCAAATAAAATGGAAATTGTTCCATTAATAGGCATGACAATAGTCATTTTATATGGAATACAAGGAACCTATCAGCCTACTGTTCAAGCTAGTGTCCCTGAGTTAGTAGATACAGAATACATTATGCAGGGCAACGCCATTGTTGATTTAATCAGCTCCTTAGCAAGTATGGCTGGTCCGGTCATTGGCGGTATTCTTTATTCGGTTTTTGGTCTAACACCAATTTTGCATGTGAGTATGGCTTGTTTCTTTTTAGCTGCTGTAATGGAGCTCTTTATTCATATGCCTTTTGTACAGAAACAGGGAGAAGGCAATATTTTAATGACCGGACTAAATGATTTAAAAGAGAGTATTGCTTTTATCTTTAAGGAAAAACCAATCCTTTGGAAGATGTCTCTGGTATTTGCTTCCGTTAATTTATTTTTGACTTCTCTAATCTTAGTCGGTGTTCCAGTAATTATCACCCAGCATTTAGGTTTTGATGTGAGTGCAGGGAATCGTCTCTATGGCTATGCACAGGGAATTATGGCATCTGGTAGTATTATCGGTGGTTTACTAGCTGGTGTGTTTTCTAAAAAGCTGACTTTAAAGGTTAGTCCGCTGATTCTTAGCGGCTGTGCCTTAACAATACTGGTTAGCGGAGCTCAATAAAAATCTTTTTCATTCTAGCGATTAGCTGTGGGTTACTATTGGTGTTGTCCACGTTGTTCACGATTCAAATGATGACATATTTACAAATGCTGACGCCAAAAGCACTAACTGGGAAAGTGATTTCCTGTGTTTTATGTTTGTGTATGTGCTCCAGTCCAGTTGGTCAGTTCATCTATGGAATTATTTTCGAACATATCGGCAGCAGCATCTATCTGCCGTTTTATGGAGCAGCACTCATTATGTTTTGTATCAGCTTCTTTACCCGTAAAGTTTTTTATGAAATAGCTCAGCCGAGAGAACTAAAGAGAAATGATCGTGAAGAGAAAAAATATCTAAGAAGTAATTGAGAATAACGAGAGAGTTTATGTGATAGTCAGGTTCGTAGTATTTATTCGAATAAAGAAAAAAGCAAAGCTTCCCAAGTAGCTAAAAAACTGAAAGGTACTATCTTTAGGGCTGTCTCTCTTAGATTCTGGAGATTACCACTTTTGATATTCACAGCAATTTAGCAACTGACGAAGCTTTGCGTTAAAGTTTTTATTTTATCTATTTAACTAAAAAAAGTCTGGACAATATCTGCTAATACCTCGAATGGAATAATTAAAAATTGTAGAAGAACTTCAAATAAAGCAGTTCCAAACTCACTGATAATGGATAACAGAGCATCAATCATTGTCGCCCTCGCTTTCTAATTTTTCAGCTACTTTTTTTGGCAGCTCAGCAGCTTTTACTTCCTCCCAAGAGGTAACGCCTTTATTCTCATTAACTACCATCTTTAAGTATGCACCTTCTTTTAACGGCTGAGGGCGGGCTTCTTTGAGATGAACTATTTTTTCCTGACCATCTGCATTATAAGAAATCTGATCATACTGCCAAACGGGGCTCTCATCCTCAGGAGTACCAGTATCCTCAGGGATGCTGGTTATTTTTGTGTAGTAGGAGGGACCACCATAATTATCTGCCCAATATTTGTCCATTGCATATTTTGCTCCAAATCCCAGTGCGGCTAAAATACTAATAAAAATAAGACTACCTGTTATCGCTTTTTTCATGTGAATCACCCTTTCTGTAATGATAATACTCTCAAAACAGCTGGAAGAAATCAAACTTTAGACTGATTAATAAATAACAAAATTGTAAGGTCATTTGGAGAGGATTGCCATCGCTTGTTTAACGCAGTTATTGTATTGGAGATTAAAAAAAATATTAAGAAAAGTTAAACATGCAGTTGAAAAAGTAAAGGGTTAGAAAATATCTAAAAAGCAATAATAAGCTTTTTTTGAAGAAAAATGAAAAACTTGAATGTGAGTGGGACATAACTCATTTGGAATTCGGATAAACGGTGGAAGCAGTAGCACATACCAGCATTGAACAGGAGCACATGCCTTATTACCAACTGCGACGAGCAACCGCAGGAGCACATGCTTTATTACCAACTGCGACGAGTAACCGCAGGAGCAAAACCTACGGAAATAAGCCGAAATTCACAAAAATTTGAAGAACACCTGGTAGGAATCAGTCAACAGCGACTGGCTCATATTCGTGTTTTCTGTCATTTCCGTGAATTTCGGCTTATTTTTCGGGACTAAACACTTCTGTTCCATCCTCTTTCAAGAGTAGGAATTAAATAATTATTTGGTTTAAACAATAAATACATTGACCTTTTTCATACGTGACCAGATGGCTAAACTGCCGGCTACCAGGCAGAAAGCGGCTATATAGCCTATTAAAGTAACGTTTTGAGACACAAAAGCAATTCCGACAAGCAGCAAAATCAATAAAAAACCTACAAGCATTGTCAATAATACTGGTAAAGATTGCTTAATTATTTGCTGTTCATTTGTCCAGTCAAACCGATGGTACTTCTGATTAAGCCATAAGCTGAGTGTGACGATGAACAAGCAGTAGCTGCTAGGAAGTAAAAAGAGTAAAATTCCGCCGGCAGCAGTAATAGGAAAGCTAATCGCCAAAATAAGACAGCCGCTCCAAATCAGGGGAAGAAATACAATAAGATTCCAGAGTATTTTCACTGCGTAAATTTGTTGCACAGGAATTGGCAAAGCGGCCAATAGCCAGCTATTACGTCCTTCCATACTAATGGCAGAGCTTGTTGGTGTGCTCATTCCTAAAAAAAGACAAGGGACAAAAGGCAGCCACTCAGTTAACTGAGATAAAGATAGGGTAGTCGGTAATACAACCAACAGCTGTTTCATAAGAACCGGCACACTAAAAGCAGCCAAAAGGAATAGAAATGGACCAATCACCGTATTGATAACATAAAGCGAACTTGAAAAATAAAGCCGGGCCTCTCGTCGAATGAGTCTGCTAAAAATACTGCGACGAGTCAGCTTGTTAACTATTAGTTTTTTATGATTTGACCGGACCCCTAACCAAGAGTTTATCTGTAAATAGAAACGATCTAGAAGCAGAGAAAAAGAACCAAAAACAAGAAGAGAAATCAAACCGAAAAGCAACAGCAGCCAAGGTTGTTGGGTTAAGCCATTTTTTAGCAGCGACAATAGTGGATAGATTCCTTCCAGCTGTTTCAGCCCTTGCTCCAATAATTGAGTAACTGCATCATCATCATACTGAGTTAGATTAAGCGATCCCAACATAAAAGCTGATAGTCCGCCCAATGTTAGCAGGATAATAATTGGCTGCTGATGACGAAAGCCAGCCGCAATTACGGAAATAACTAAGGTCAATACGGCCCCTACAGTGATTGGTATTAATGGAATAAATGGCGCAATCAGTAAAGAGGACAGCAACGGCTGAAGAGTCTTTAGGTGAAAGCTGTAAATACTCATACTGGGTAAAAGAACTAGCAGAGCAAAACCAAAATTCAACAGATACAATGTCAGCATACGACTAATAATTATCATTCGCGGCTGTATAGGTAAGGAAAAGAGCGTGTCAAAGTCTCGAAATTTGAATAGTAGCTGATGTCCTTTCATAAAAGTCAGAATGAGACAAACCGCGGACGTTAGAAAAACCATTAGCGTAGGTACATATTGGTCAAGCTTTAAATAGATTAAGGTATAACTAGCACCGGAAATATAGCTAATGGCTAAAAGCAGTAGTAAAATAAATCCTACTCCTGCACCAATCTTATAACTCTTGGAACGATAACGAAGTTTATTAAGACTAAGACCACGCAATTCCAGCCGAAGTAATATAGGAATTTTATTCATCCCCGATTACCTCCATAAATATTTCTTCAAGAGTATGCCCGTTGCGCACTTCTTCAATCGGTCCATATTTTTTCAATTGCCCCTGGTCAATCATCGCAATTTTGGTGCAAAGGGTTTCAGCTACTTCTAAAACATGAGTAGAGAAAAAAACAGCACTGCCTTGACGGCAAAGCTCCTGCAGCATTTGTTTAACGTGGAAGACTGCTTCCGGATCCAGACCAACAAAGGGCTCATCCATAATCAAAAGCTTTGGTTGATGAAGAAAGGCGGAGATAATAGCTAGTTTTTGTTTCATGCCATGAGAGTAAGTGCCGATTAAGTTGTTTAACTGGTCTGCTAATGACAGCTTCTCGCTGAATTTGACCACTCTTTTCTGACGCTGTTCACTAGAAATTTCAAAAATATCTGCAATGAAATCAAGATACTGAACGCCGGTCAGATAATCATAAAGGTCTGGATTATCGGGGAGATAAGCAATGTCCTTTTTGCACAAAAGCGGCTCTTTTTCAATATCATGTCCATTAATCATAATTTTTCCCTGGTCAAAATGTAGTGTTCCAGCGATTGACTTTAAAGTCGTTGTTTTACCGGCGCCATTATGTCCGATAAAGCCAAAAATATCACCAGGCTCTGCTTTAAGACTGAGATTCGAAACGGCAACTTTTCCTCCTGGGTATGTTTTCGTTAAGTGTTCAATCGTCAAAACTGACATTATTTTTCCAACTTTCTTTAAGGAGTTTTATACAAGGGCTTAATCATCAGACCTTCTCGGAGAGCCCTTAATCAACTAAGGTGTTTAACCGTGTTAAAAGCCTTTGGTATTGCTTGTCTTTTGATAATTGATCAAAAGGAGGACCGGATACTGCTTGGATTAACTGCAGCTTAATAAGCTGCGTCTCTTTAGGAGGCTGTCCGCCATTTGAATATTCTGAAAGCCATTCTGCCACTTTAGTAAAATAACTGTCGCCGTGAAGCTCAATCGGAAAGGCTGTCTGCTCCATTAAGGAGGTAAACTTTTCAAGTAAACACAAACTGTCAGCTTCTCTGTTTAGAGACAGATACCCTGCAGCGATTTGTAGATAGAGGGGCAGAACAGTTAAAGGATGGTATTGATCAATTGAAAAAACAGTAACAAACTGCTGAGCACGATGAGCTGTTTCGACGAACTGAACTTCATTTTGATAAGTCAGCGGCAAATATTGGATAAAAACGTTCATCATGATGATTGTATATTGGAAAAGAGAGGTCTGCATAACTGTTTCAGCTTCCTCTATTTTTTCCATCATTTGCAATGCGCTAGTAATAATCAGTTCCGGCGGCAAAAAAATAGGTGTTGCTGTACCCAAAATATCTATTACTTCTTCGGGTTTTTCCTGAATGAGCACGACAGAAGCTTCCATAACTTTAGCGTGATGAATCAATTGAGGGTTATCTGATAACTCCTGTACATGAAGAAAGAGTCCACGGATTTCGGCAAGCCAGCTTTCCATTTTATCAAAAACAGTCAAGCTGTCCAAATGATTTAAAAGCAGTACAGCCATTTGAAAAACAAAGGGTCCGCATGTCCAGTAGGTGCGAATAAGCCGTCTGATTTTCTGATCAATTTCCGGTTTTAATTCAATCAATTCTTTTTGAAGAGCAGCATAAATTGTATTGATTTCTGTAGACGTTAGTTGTGTTCGAAAGCTCAATAGCTCATCGATTGTAATGTTAAAATAAGCAGCGAGTAAAGGTAACAGGCTGATATCAGGGTATGATTGTCCTGTCTCCCATTTTGAGACGGAAGCTTTGGAAACTCCTACAAAATCTGCCAGCTGCTTTTGCGTGATGTTTTTTTCTTTACGCTTGATATGAATCAATTCACCAATCTTCATTTCCATAGATAACACCTCTTTGATTTAAGTATACGTCGCTATTTATAAATGGGCAATCGATTTATAATCAACTAAACAAGGTGAAAATCAACTAATGGTAGATTTTAGGTTGATACAGAATAAGGGAGCATATGATTTTTTGCGTAATTGATATTACTGTATATTTGCTAAAAATCATCGGATTTTATCAGGATTTGCTTTTCTTCAGCTATCTTGCATTTGTTTTTTTGGTAGATGTCAATTACTAATGATGTGACTAAAAGAGTTATTGCTGATTCAAATAGCTTTCATGAAAACGTTTGACAAGTTATGATTGGTGTTTTACAATACATTCATACCGCACGAATGTTAAAGGAGGGATATTATGGCTCGAAACAAATATCCGGAAATAACGGTTGACAAAATATTAGAAGCAGCTGGACGACTTTTTTTAGAGAAAGGGTATGACAATACTACAATTGTTGATATTGTTAATGAATTGGATGGCTTAACCAAGGGAGCTGTTTACCATCATTTCAAGTCGAAAGAAGATATTATGGATGCTTTGGGAGATAAAATGTTTTTCGACAACAATCCTTTTGAAGCTGTAAAAAAGCGGACTGACTTAAATGCTCTTCAAAAAATGAGAATGGCTGTTAAATTAAATCAGTCAAATGAAGATCAGGTAGAATTATCAAGACAAGCGATTCCGCTCTTAAAAAACCCTCATATTTTAGCAAAAATGATAGAATCAAATCGCCGTATCCTATATCCGTATTGGCTGGAACTAATTGAAGAAGGGCAAAAAGATGGGTCTATTCGTACAGAATATGCTAAGGAATTGTCGGAATTTTTATCGTTTATAGATACTTGGTTCATGATTTCCATGTCCGAAGGTAGTGCTGAGGAAAGTCAAAGGAGATATCTTTTTGTAGCCGAAATACTGGATAAAATGGGGGTACCTATCCATGATAGTGAAATGGAGGAAATGATAAAATCATTACCCTATTTCTCTGAAGAAAGTAAGTAAATTGTCTTTAGCAAGACAATTTTTTATTCATCTTATACATTCGTTCGGTAGGTATGTTCGTTTTTATTAATGTAGTTAAAGGTTTACCAAGAACTAATCAAAGGAGGAAATGCCGTGTCAAAATCAACTATTTCTATTGCAGTATCATCATTGAAGAAAAGCTATCAAGGCAAGGAGGTGTTAAAGGATGTCAACTTTTCTGTTCCCAGTGGAACAATCTATGCTTTATTAGGTTCTAATGGTGCAGGGAAAACAACTATTGTTAAAATTCTATCTACCTTATTGAAACCAGATGGTGGGAATGCTACCATCAATGATTTTGACATAGAGAGTCAAAGCGATGAGGTCCGAGAGTGCATCAGCTTGACTGGTCAGTTTGTTGCAGTCGATGAAGTCTTAACAGGCAGGGAAAACTTGAAACTTATCGGACAGCTGCGGCGTCTGCCAGATGTCAAAAGCAAAACGAATGAGTGGCTGTCTTTTTTTTATTTAGAGGATGCAGCTAATCGTAAGGTATCAACGTATTCAGGCGGGATGCGCCGCAGATTGGATATAGCCATGAGCCTTATGGATAACCCTCAGGTACTTTTCCTCGATGAGCCTACTACTGGGCTTGACCCTCAAAATCGGATTGCAATGTGGGAATTGGTAAAAAGCTTAGCAAAGAAAGGAACAACCGTATTTCTAACAACACAATATTTAGAAGAAGCAGAATACCTTGCTGATCATGTTGCTATTCTTCATAAAGGAAAGATTCTCGTGGAGGGGACACCGCAATATCTAAAAGAGATACTGCCTAAGAGAGGAGTATCGCTTAATTTTAATAGTGAAGAAAGTGCGATTAAAGCAATTGAACTTTTAAGGGAGAATGATATTTCAGCTGATACTGTTGAACAAAATCTACCTTCATTGGAAGATGTCTTTTTAACATTAATTGATGAAAAAAAGGAGGATACCAGTCATGCATCATAAAAAGAGAAGTGTAATTATCGATTCATGGATTGTATTTAAACGGTGTTTATTAATCACCTTTAGAAATCCAGAAGCACTTTTGTCGTCAATCATACTACCATTTATAATTATGCTGTTGTTTACTGCTATATTGGGAACTACGGCGGATATAAAAGGCTTTAATTACGTTGATTTCATCGTGCCGGGTATCATTTTGCAAAGCATTGGCCAGGCTTCTCAATATTCAGCAATGAATGTCGCAAATGATATGACCAAAGGTATCATTGACCGCTTTCGTACGATGTCCATCTCAAAATCTGCCGTAATTATAGGTCATACTGGCGCTGGAATTATAAGAAATACAATTTCAACTATCATAATCATTGGTACCGCCTTTATTCTAGGCTTTAGACCGCAAGCTGACTTTTGGGGCTGGTGTACTGTAGTTGGACTTCTTATTCTTGTTAACATTGCAATTTCTCTGCTCAGCGTATTATGTGGACTAATCGCAAAGTCAGCAGAGGGTTCAATTAGTTTGATGCTTCCGTTTTTTATCCTACCCTTTATTAGTTCTGGCTTTGCTCCTGTCGCAACTATGGGCAGCGGTATTCGCTGGTTTGCTGAAAATCAACCGATGACACCGATTATTGATAGCATTCGGTCACTAACATTGGATTTACCTTTAGATAATAGTCTAGTGATAGCTTTGGTTTGGTGCGTGGGTACAATCATTGTGGCATATTTTGTCTCGCTGCAAGTATACAAAAGAAAAGTATCATAGGAGACTGCAACAAGAACAAGACGAATAAATTAAAAAAAGCTGGTGATATTATGAGAGAATCGTCATGGATTATCTGCCCTGTATGTCATGCTAAAACACGAATAAAAATTTATGCAGATACAATTATTAACAAACTACCCTTATATTGTCCAAAATGCAAACAAGAAAATTTAGTTAATATAAAGGAATTTAATGTAACAATCATAAAAGAGCCAGACGCAAAGACGCAGAGCCGATAACTGTTGGAGTAAGTACTTCAAGTTATCGGCATTTTTAATTGTGAAAAGCATGAATTATTTAATGAAGCCTTAATAGCAGTAAATTTAAAAAAAGAATATTATATAAACTAACCCCTCAGTTTAAGCTTTTAGCGTTTTGGACAAGAAGCAAAACTTCTTTGGATTGGTTCTTTTTAGTAGATGATCAAGAACAGCTGACTTACTAGCTACTAGTCTGCCATTATATATTCTTTATGAAGATATTTTCATCATAAAATGGTTGACCTTCATTCCTTAACTAAGTAGTCTGTTACTAAGGAGGCGGTTTGTATGTCAGATGTTCAGATTCTATTGGTAGAAGATGAAGAAAGCTTGGCGAGCTTTATATCAGAAGAGTTGAGATTTGAGGAATACGCAGTGCTTCATGCCAAAGACGGTGGTGAAGCCTTAGAACTTTTTGAGGCGCATCAAAATGAACTGACGTTGATTTTATTAGATTGGATGCTGCCCAAATATGATGGCATCACAGTTGCCAGGAGAATTCGAAAGAAAAGCAATATCCCGATTATTATGATGACCGCTCGAGATCAGCTCAGCGATAAAGTAACCGGGCTGGATGTTGGGGCAGATGACTATATTACAAAGCCTTTTGATATCGAAGAGCTTTTAGCAAGAATAAGAGTCATTCTACGTAGAAATCAACAGCTGGAACAGTTGAAGAAAACACCTTCTATTTATCAGTATCAGGATTTAATTATTGAGCCTTCAAAGCATATTGCACAACGTTATGGTGAGTCTATTCAGCTTACGCAAAAGGAATTTGCACTGCTGACTGCTCTGATGAAACGACCGGAGGAAGTCTTAAGTAGAGGTGAGCTGCTCAATGAAGTTTGGGGCTACGATTATTTTGGACAAACCAATACTGTAGATGTGTATATTCGTTCTTTGAGAAATAAAATGGATTATCAAAAGGAGACACGGCTAATTCAAACTATTCGAGGTGTGGGGTATATTTTGAGGGCAGCAGATGAAAAATAAAAAAAGACAGAACAGCTGGCGTAATAGTAGCCGCCATCAATTATCGGTTCGTTTTACTTTGTTGCTTTCAGCAGCAATTTTACTGTTAAGTTTTTCAATTGTAGCTGTTTTGACTAGAGAATTGTATGATTCTACCAAAAATCAGGCAGAGATGCTGACTGAAACGATGGAGAATGCTGATACTGAGAATCAAGCGAAATGGCTGGATTTTCTAGAGACTTACACTTCTGGAGATAGCTCCCCTTATTTGGTGCGGGTGACTTTGAGTTCTGGGGAAGTTATATTTTCACATGAAGCTAAGACTGTGTTCAATCACTTTTCCAGTATGAAGCAGCTGTTCTTTTTAGATAATATATTATGGGACAGTGATGGGGATCCCTATTTTTACACCACCATGGCTAAGGATGGGGCAACGGCTGCCATTCTGGTGGATATCGAAGATCAGTTTGAATTGATTCAAAGCGTACTTATCCTCACTAGTATTCTAACGATTGTAATTTTACTAATTGGCTCTATTCTTATTTATCGGTTTGCCAATGTATTTAGCCGTCCGTTGCGCTTAATGAATGA
This sequence comes from Enterococcus sp. LJL128, assembly GCF_056924295.1. Lineage (NCBI taxonomy): Bacteria > Bacillati > Bacillota > Bacilli > Lactobacillales > Enterococcaceae > Enterococcus > Enterococcus sp. LJL128. Next base: position 202,147 of record NZ_JBXPBP010000003.1, read on the forward strand.
AGAAATCGGAGAGTTGAGCAGAACGGAAGAGCAAGAGGGAGTATTGACTGTTCCGAACAGCCCGCAAGAGGTCAAGTATGTTTCTGAATCCTTTAATGATTTGCTGATGAAGCAGCGAAATTCCATGGAAAGAGAAAAGCAATTTGTAACCGATGTTTCCCATGAACTGCGGACGCCGCTAGCTGCTATTCGCGGTCATGTAGACTTAATTAATCGAAGAGGAACTAAGCATCCTGAGGTCATTCCTAAATCAATTCATTATATTGATTCTGAATCGAGACGTATGACAGTAATGGTTGAACAACTGCTGGTATTAGGTCGAGGCGAACAAAAAGCTTCTTCCATGCTTCATTTTTCAGCTGTTTTACAGCTAATGCTTGATGAGCTGCAGGTGATGATCCAGCAAGAGATAGTGACAGAAATTGATGAGCAGGTTTACCTTGAAATAAATGAAGATAATTTACGACAGATTATTCGTAATTTGATTGAAAACGCAGCTAAATACACAACAATAGATGGAAAAATCTTTATTCGTCTCTTGCAAAAAAAAGAATCAGTCGACTTTGAAGTGGCAGATACAGGACTTGGCATTACTGAAGAGGATAAAGAACTTATATTTAACCGCTTTTATCGGGCGGATCGTTCCAGATCTAGTCGAATTTCCGGTTCAGGCGTTGGATTAGCCATCGTCCAAGAGCTTGTTAAGCAGTATCATGGATCAATAGAGGTATTGGATAATGCACCTCAGGGAAGCCGTTTTATTGTCCGCTTTCCAATAAAAAAATAAAATGAAGATTTCTTCATAAAAGTTTTATTTTTGTTTGGATTTTATACGTTCAGCTTCTGATACTATAGAGTTATCAAAGCAATATAATTAGCTGATTTTAGAAAATATTTACTAACAGCTGCTTTAATTTCAAAAAAGAAGGGAACGATTAAAATGAAAAAAATAGGAATAATAGGACTAGTTACCTTAGGTGTGCTTTTGACAGGGTGTACTGCTAATCGAAATGAGCTGCCGCCAGAGAATCGGAACAGCAATTCAACTACGAGTAAATCTTCAGAAGCAGCAGAGTCATCTCAAACCAGTGAAGCGCCTGAAAACACAACGGAGGCAACGAGTGGGGCATCTGTTCAAACAGGCTCTGCCTTAGAAGGGATTGAACGCTCAGCAGAAGAGGCCATTAAAGCCTATCAAGAGGCATACCCCGATACATCTGTGACATCGCTGGAGTTAGATACTTCATTTGGCAGTTATTATTATGAAGTCAAAGGAATGGATGACAACGCGGAGTATGAAGTGAAGATAAATGCCAAAACCGGCGAGCTGGCCAAAGAAAAAGAGGAACGGCTTGACGCCGATGAACAAAATGGGGTTGAACTGAAAAGTGAAGAGCTCTCTCTCGAGGGGATTTTGTCAATTGATGAGGCTGCCGCTGCGGCACTGAAAGCAGTTGGACAAGGCGAGGCAATTGAATGGTCATTGGAGAGAGAAATGTCTACTACCTATTGGGAAGTAAAAATTGTGAATGGACGTTCTGAAGCATCTGTCAAGCTAGATGCAAAAACCGGAGCAATTTTGGAAACAGAAATGGATGACTAAAAAAAGTTTATCTTAAAGAGCGTGGAGGATTGGTCCAGCTCAAGAAAATAAGTCGGAATATATTGAAAATGAGCGTACCTCAAGCAATCATTTTCGGATATTCCGGCTTATTTTTAATAGGATACTTTTGAAAGATAAGGATTAAAGCTTCTTTTATTCAGCTTAACCAATGTTCCAGTCTCATTTTTAGAAAATATTGGATAAGGTTTCAATAATTAGCTGAAAATTTAGAACTGTTAGACAGATGGTACAGCCCCAGCCTAAAATGCTGACCCACAAAGGATTTTTGAAACGTTCACCCATAATTTTTTTCGAGCCGGTAAAGTAAACCAAAGGAATCATGGAAATTGGTAAGGCAATACTTAAAAATACTTGAGAGTATATAAGCAAGCTGTCTAAAGCTGCTTCATTGCCGCCAAAGTATATCGTGCAAAGTAAAACAGGAACAACAGAAAGCAGACGAGTGATGACTCTGCGTGCCCAGGTAGGTATTTTCATATGAATAAAGCCTTCCATAACAACTTGACCAGTTAGTGTTCCTGTAATAGTAGAATTTTGACCAGAAGCCAGCAAGGCAACCGCAAAAAGCGTACTCAACACAGGGCTGGCAACGGCTCCAGCAATCGAAGAATCCTGCAGAGCATTGTATAGAGAGGAGAATGTTCCTAGTTCTTCTCCATGGCCAAAGAAAAGAGCACTTCCAAGAATTAATAAGAGACAGTTAATAATAAAAGCAGCGGAAAGCTGGATATTTGAATCCCAAGTGGCAAATCTAACCGCTTTAGCTGTATGTTCTTCATCCTCCCGGTCATATTTTCTTGTTTGAGAGAGAGAAGAATGAAGATAAAGGTTATGAGGCATGACGGTTGCCCCTACAATCCCCAAAGCCATGGTGAGTTGTCCGTGATTCAAAATCTGCCTTTGAGGAATGAAACCTTTTAAAACGTCAGGAATATTTGGCTGAGAAATAATTACTTCATAAAGAAAAACCGCCATAATGACTGTAATTAAGGTGATAACAATGGCCTCGATTTTTCGAAAGCCCAGCTTCATCAAAAACAACAGCAGCAAAACATCGAAAATTGTTAAAACTACACCGACTATCAAAGGGATACCAAACAGCAAATTCAAGGCAATTGCTCCTCCGATAACTTCAGCAATATCTGTGGCCATAATTGCCAGTTCGGCAACAATCCATAAAACAAAGCCCAACTTTTTACCAGTATATACTCGAGTAGCTTGTGCCAAATCAAGGTGAGTGACGATCCCCAGCTTAGCCGCCATATATTGAAGCAGCATTGCAATTAAGCTTGAAAGAAGAATGACGGACATTAGCAGATAGCCATACTTGGCACCACCGCTAATAGAAGTAATCCAATTTCCGGGATCCATGTAGCCTACCGCAACAAGAGCGCCAGGACCAGAAAAGGCCAGCAGATTTTTCCAAAAGCTTCCTGAGTTTGGTACGGCTACTGAATTATTTATTTCAGACAGACTAGGTCCGTTCGCATCTTTTAGAAATTTATGGTAGTTATGTTGTGATTGTTCATCCATGTAGCTCATCTCCTTTTTAGGTGTACCTAAAACTGATTAAATAATAGTCCTAAAAATCATAGATTTCAAGCAAAAACACTTAGTTAAAGGAAAGAAAAAAATAAAATAGCTGATTCAGAATCAAAAAAATATGAGTAAAAAATAGTGTGATTGTTCTTGACCTAAAGTCGACTTTAAGTGGTATAGTAAAAGTAACTTATTTCGAAAGGGGTTTCATTGATGGAATATATAAAATTAGGAACAACTGGTATGGATATTTCTAGGATTTGTTTAGGAGCAATGAGCTTTGGGGATCCGGAACGCTGGCTACACAAGTGGGTTTTAGAAGAAGAAGACAGCCGAATAATTATTAAAAAAGCGCTGGATCTGGGGATTAATTTTTTTGATACAGCTAATGTTTATTCTCTTGGACGCAGCGAAGAAATTCTGGGAAAAGCGTTAAAGGATTACGCAAATCGAGATGAAATTGTACTTGCAACCAAGGTACACGGTAAAATGCATGAAGGACCGAACGGCTCAGGTTTATCAAGAAAGGCAATTCTTTCTGAAATTGAACACAGTCTTAAAAGACTTCAAACAGAATATGTTGATGTCTATATTATTCATCGCTGGGACTACGATACGCCTATCGAAGAAACGATGGAGGCGCTGCACGATGTAGTAAAATCTGGAAAGGCCCGTTATATTGGCGCTTCTGCGATGTATGCCTGGCAGTTTCAAAAGGCGCAGAATATCGCAGAGAAAAACGGCTGGACGAAATTTGTCTCTATGCAGAATCATTTAAATCTTATTTACCGTGAAGAGGAAAGAGAGATGATTCCCTATTGCCAATCAGAAGGGATATCTTTGACGCCTTATAGTCCGTTGGCCTCTGGCAGACTAACAAGGGATTTATCAACTCAAACAAAAAGAGGGGAATCCGATGCGATTGCCCGCTCAAAATATGATCAGACAGCAGAAAAAGACCAGCTGGTTATTGAACGGGTAGCAGAGCTGGCTGAGAAATATCAGGTAAGTAGAGTTCATATTTCGTTAGCATGGCTGCTTCAAAAAGAATCGGTTGCTGCGCCAATTATTGGTGCAACGAAGCTGAGCCATGTAGAAACAGCAGCGGACGCCGTAAACTTCCGGCTTTCAGCAGAAGATGTCCTTTATTTGGAAGAACCCTATATTCCACATGCTATTGTCGGTTTTTCTTAGAAAGCATGAAAACAGTTCGATGAATAGTTGCCTGCTGAAACTGCCGGTAGCCGACACTAATAGTCTCGGTGGTTTACTGTTTAACGTGCTGTCTGATTCATTTTGGGCAGTTTCACTTGATTATTCGTCAGTAGTGACAATTCCTTTGTAGATGGCTTGTTGGGCCGGATGTTCCTTGCTATACTTTTTATGAAAGCGCAAACTTTGGCTGACTGCTTAGGTTTTTACTAAAATCAGAAATAGGATAAGATTGGCAACACGCAGCTGTTCTTGTCGAAATGCAGTAAAAAGAATGAGCAAGGAGAAGATAATTATGGAACAAGTGAAGCAGTTTTTTGATGAAATATTGGCTAACACAACCCCTGAGCGGCCGTTATGGAACAAGGAAGCAGCGGTGACCAGTTCGCCTAAGTGGAGCTATATTGACGGATGTATGGCCTTGGCTGTGTGGAAAATGTATGAAGCGGAGCAAACAGACGATTACTTACGCTTTCTTGATGAATTCATTGACTTTTATGTTGAAGAGAACGGTGAAATCCTTGGTTATGATAAAGAAGAGCATAACTGTGACAATATCAATGAAGGAAAAGTGCTGTATCCTTTATTGGAGCAGACAAAGAAAGCGAAATACGACTATGCACTAAAAAAGCTATATGAGCAGCTGCTGGAGCAGCCAAGAACCCCGGGAGGCAACTTCTGGCATAAAGAAATTTATCCAAATCAGATTTGGCTGGATGGATTGTATATGGTTCAGCCTTTTTACAGTCAATATGATCAAATCTTTAATAGTGGCGTTAATCACGCTGATATCTTTCAACAGTTTCAGCAGGTTTATCAGCTGATGCGTGATCCTCAAACAGGATTATTCTATCACGGAGTGGATGAAAGCCGAGAAGCTTTTTGGGCAGACGCAAAAACCGGCTGCAGTCAAAACTTCTGGACGAGGTCACATGGCTGGTACGCGATGGCACTGGTTGATACCCTTGATTACTTTGATCCTGAGAACCAAGAGGAATACAACGAGCTCATTCGTCAGTTCCAAGAGCTCTTATCTACTCTTCTTAAATATGCGGATGAAAAGACCGGCATGTTCTATCAAGTAACGGATCAGGGAGCAAGGGCAGGGAACTATCTTGAAACAAGCGGCAGCTGTGCTATTGCTTATTCTCTGATGAAAGGAGCACGAAAAGGCTATCTTCCTCTTAATTATTTTGAACGGGGAGCAGAGCTTTTGGAGTCAATCGTTCATCACAAGCTGATAAAAACAGAAGCAGGATACGTATTGCAGGATATCTGTTTGGTTGCTGGCTTGGGAGGAATGCCGGGGCATGGCAGTTATAAAGTACGGGACGGCAGCTATGCCTACTATATTTCCGAGCCCATTGTGGAAAATGATGCTAAAGGAATTGCTCCGCTGGTTTTTGCCTATGCGGAATATATTCAAAAAAAACATTGAAGTAATTTAATCGTTTATATAACACCGAAAAATTGTTTTGAATGGTAATAAATAACAATTCTAATAAAAAATAAAACAGAAAAGCCGAGCAGTTAAGTAATTCCTGGAGGGATTACAAGCTGCTCAGCTTTTTTTATGCAAAAGGTCTGATAATAGAGAAAACTATATAAATAATAATAGCATAATTCTTCTTCAGATAAAATTATTATGTTTAAAAAAATTAATTTTTTTTGATAAAAATAGCAAACTTGGTATATTTATTTACATTCTTTTAGTAGAACCTGAAAAATTTAAGCATTTGTTAAAAAGCCTTGAATCGTTCCGACAATTATTGGAATAAAGCTGTCGATAAAACCGAGAATGAGTGCTGTTTTTTGTAAAAGTGTCAATTCCTTAAATTGTTTTGCAAAACCAATCAAAAGTAATATTGCTCCAAAAAAACTGATAAAACTAGCAACAACGTAAATATTCTACATTTATAATTGAGGTCGAGACAAAAGTGTTTAGCTCCGAGAACCAAGTAGGTACTGTTCAACATCAGCTCATCCCTCGCTGTGTTTCACAGCAATAAGACGAATTATCCGAAAATTGTCAAGAAACACTACAAGGGAACCGAGTAGATGTTGATTGATACCTACCTGGAGCTTTTCATATTTTTGAGATAGTTCGGCTTATTTCCGAGAGAGCTACTTTTGGAACGCCGTTTATTCGGATTTTAGAGAAAGAAGAGTTCGGGAATTTACTTATGTCCCAAACTCGTTAAATAATTCGCATAATTTCTAGAAAAAAAGTCATCGATTGCTTAAGCATTCGATTTTTTTCCTTTTTTAACAGATTGATATTTCCAGATTATTCTGACTATATTTCTGCAACACTAATAATATTTAGTAAAAATAAAATGTCTGATTGAGCATAAATCATACATGATAAGATTAAAGTGTTCCAAAGTAGGCACTAAGTCCAAGGTTAATGACAATAATAGCACCAAAAATGACTGCTGCAGAAGACTGCTTCGTACTAAGTAAACAGCACACTACAATTCCAAAAAGCAAGCATTTTAACGCCACAAGCCACAGCCCTTCAAGACGATAGCTTGAAGATGGCGCACACCAAATACTCCAAATGACAATTGTTAGTATTGGTGCTAACAAACCAGCTGTAACACGAATAATTTTACTGGAGTGAAGAGTGAATCCCCAATATCCCAAAATAAATATAGCAAATATTTCTATCAGAAAAGCAATTGCTATATTACTATTTTTAATTAAGTTCATTACGTTCTCCTTTTTTATTATATATTTTATCACTAGCAACTATAAGAACAATATCATACAACTAAGCACAAAAGTTACTAGGCTAAATGGTGTCATAATTTTGTGTTCTTTCTTACTTTTCGTTAATAGTCCGTTAAATAAAACAGCGAAGAAAAGGAATATAGGTGTTAAGTTTATTAAACTTCTGTCAAACTGATTAAATGCTGAAATATGAATCAATTGACCATGGTTAAGATAACTAATGCCAACAATCGTCCAAATGAGCAAGAGAAAGAAGCTGACAATTCTTACTTTGAATGGCAGCACGATATTTTTTCCACCTAGTACATATTCGCCAAAGGGAAAACCAAATATTAATAGTAGATGAAGTAAGGCATTGAGAAAAAAACTGATTGCAATTATTATGTTAAGTATTTCTGTCATCGTATTCTCCTTTAGTATTAACTGGTTTGAGTATATAATAATAAATTGGATGGTACAATTACGCACAAAAAAGTAAGTAGCTAGTGGAGGTTGAGATTTGAAATCAGAAAAAGAAAATAAATGCATTGTTGCAGATTATGGTTTTGAAAATATAGAAAAATTATTAACTATGATAGGTGGCAAGTGGAAAATACAAATTATTTATCACTTGAGTGGGAACGCTAATATTAGATATGGACAACTAAAAAGAAAAATTCCTGAGGTCAGTCATAAGATATTGTCGGCTCAGCTTAAAGACTTAGAGAAAGACAAACTAATTTCAAGAATAGAATACAATGAAATTGTGCCTAGAGTAGAATATTTGCTTACAGAGCTTGGAAGAAGTCTTTTGCCAGTTTATGAAGTATTTGGAAAATGGTATGAGGAAAACAGAGATGTTTTAGAAATGAGATAAAAATAAAAGGGAGCTGTGATATTATACCTCAGTCCATTTAAACTCGGATAAATGGTGTTTCAAAATTAATTTCTTCGACAATACGGTAAAACTCGTAAAAATCTGTGGAAAAATTTTAGCCGTATTGCTTGAAGCTGACCATTTCTTATACGCAGGTTCTATGACTAAATGATTGGTGAACTAAGTAGAGTGATCTAGTTTGTCCCTCAAGGTGCCTCAATAAATAATGGCTCTATAATATTTTGCGTTGGTGGAAATTCCTAAAGGAAAACGCACTAACAGTTTTTTGAGTGTTCAAACACAAAAAAGGAACAACTAACTGATAAAATGAAATCGACTAAAACCCAAATCATCAGAAATATTGTTCCCTATGGATAAGAAAACCAGAAAATTACTTGGACTAACAGATAAACACCTCTCCTTTGGAGAGGAGTGGCTTGAATACAGACAGATGAAAGGAGTTCAGGCTCAAGTCATCAAAGCCACACTTACATATAGACCCACACATTGCGAAAGATGTGACCTAAAAAATCAAGGTCAAATTATCACTAATGCTTTTCTTTATTCTTTCTCCAATGGGGTGACAGAAGGACTAAACAACAAGATGAAAGTAATCAAGCGTGTTGCCTATGGTTATCGCAATTTCTATCATTTTTGTTCGCGTATTTATAGTATTCAAGGTCTTATTTTTCACAACATGAAAAAGAAAAACAAGCGAATAGTTCCGCAGCTCTATAGGCAAATCGGGAATGAGCAGTTCTACTTGTGTAGAAACATTTAGTGGGATGGTATGCGTACGATGATAGATGAATGTGCAGCATTCATACCTTATATTGGAGCTAGCTGTCCAACTACGAATATACCTTACGAAGCCTGCCTCTGCGATTACTCGAGGCAAAGCATAATGAACTTATAGGCTTAGCTGCCCAAATCATTCGCGCTGTTTTCCTTTTCTCTAAAAAAGAACTTGAAACAAAATCAGAGGTTTCTCTGTTCTTTTGTTCCAAGCTCTATCGTTCTATTCAGTTTTTTGTCCTACCAACACATTTTGACGTAGAACCTAAATAATCGACCCACAAGCCACTTCTGCCCTTTTTAATATGATAGGAGATAGTTTGCAGGTCGATTATTTTCATTCTGCTTGGTGCCGGGAACCCGCCATGGGTGTCTGTCTTAAGCTTAATCCTGTCTAAATCAAACAACGGACAGCTAGAGAAATTATCAATTGTTGCAGTCCTACAATCAGCTGTTTTTGATTAAGCCTTAACAGCTTTGATAATCAGCATCATGGGTCTGCGTAGCTCATCCTTCATTCCAGGGATATTCAGCATATTTTCAGGGGGCATAGGCTCGACAACTCGTTCCAGTTGGAATCCATTTTGCAGGAGTCCATCAATATAAGTTGTTAGAGTCTTGTGATATTTAGTAACCTGTTCACCTAGAAATTCAGCAGTTCTTTTGCCCTCGTAAAAATAGTTATCTACTGGAAACGAGCTAATTTCTCCTTGATCATCATACAGCCAATCTTGTTTTCCTTCAGCTGTAAATATCGGATGCTCTACAGAAAAAACAAAGGTTCCACCGGATACTAAAAATTTTGCGACGTGCTGAGCAACAAGCTCGAATGACGGAATATAGTGCAGCGCTAGAGAGCTTAGCACAATATCAAAGCTATCTTCCGGAAAATCAACATCTTCAATCCCTGCATGAAGATATTTTACCTGAGGATAGTGTGTTTTTTCTTTTGCAATAGCCAACATCTTTTCAGATAAATCAACACCAATCACGGAAGCAGCTCCTTGTTCCGCGGCATAAATACAATGCCAGCCATAACCGCAGCCTAAATCCAACACCCGTTTTCCCGAAAAGGCGGGGAGTAACGTTTGAAGTGTCTGCCACTCGCCAGCTCCGTCAAGCCCTTTTTTTGAACGCTCCATTTGGCTGTACTTCTCAAAAAATGTTTGTTTGTCATAATGGTTTTCTTTCATTTGATTTCCCTCCATGTAAATTACTTAGCTAGTCCTTTATCTACATGGAGCGAATTCTCTTTTATGGGCAATCATATCATCACCTATTTCTATTTTGATACCTGTATTCTAGCATAAAGAAGTAAAGACCGCTATGATGAGAAAGCATTTGTACAAAAAAGTTAAATGAACAACGGAAATGATTTTAGTGAAAGAGACATGACTTGAGGATTGCTAAACCAATTATACAAAATAAAGCAGAAATTTTTCTAAATTCCTAACCAATCATTACACTCTCATCGGGATATTTGAATTTGCCAGTCTGTTTGTTGCCTCTTGCCAGCAATGAAAAACCAACAGTAAAAATACCGACCCGGCCAATGTACATCAAAAGCATAATAATAATTTTTCCTGCTGAAGATAGTTCTGGTGTTAGTCCCATAGTTAAACCTACTGTGCCAAAAGCAGAAAAGACTTCAAAAGCGATATACTCAATCCCGTAATAATCAGGTATTTTTTCGGTGATTGAAAGAATCATAATTGAAACAACACATAATGATAGAGTGAGAAAGAACAATGTAAGTGCTCTGAAAACAGCCGTACTGCGAATCGTGCGCTCATGATATTCAGCTCGTTCACGACCTTGAAATAAAGATTTTATCTGTATTACAAGGATTGCAAAGGTCGTGGTTTTTAAACCGCCGGCTGTAGAGCCCGAAGTTCCACCAATGTACATCAAAAACATAGTGGCTATTAAGCCGGCATTTGTCATATTTAGATAATTAATCGAATAATAGCCTGCAGTTCGCGGAGTTACAGACATAAAGAATGTGTTCGCAAGGCGATCAATGAAATTTGTTCCCTCGGTTAGATTTCCAGCATTTTGCTCAGTAAAGAAAAAGATAATAAACCCGCCAACCAATAGCCAGAAAGTAGTAATTAGGGCAATTCTGGTGTGAAGAGAAAGCCGCTTGCGCTCACGGTAAAGTAAGATATCCTGCCAGACAATAAAACCAAGTCCGCCCGAAATAATCAGCAAGCCAATAACCAATAATAAATACGAATTTGATTGGTAAGGAACCAGACTGTCCCCAAGCAGGTCAAAACCAGCGTTACAAAAGCTGGATATTGAATGGAAGATACTATAGAATGTTCCTTTTCCCCAGCCAAATTCAGGAATGAACTGGAAAGAAAGTAAGATTGCTCCTAACAATTGGATAAACAGAGCCAGCTTTAAAATATAAATCATTAGGCGAAAAGCTCCGGACATATCATCTAAATTCAATGCTTCCCTCAGCAGCATTCTGGTACTAAGAGATACTTTTTTTCTTAAAACAAAATAGAAAATTACTGGAAGCGTCATAAATCCTAAGCCGCCAAGCTCAATTAAAAGCATAATCAGCAGATGTCCAGCTGGATTCCAATGGAGAGCAGTATTTACTGTTGTTAATCCGGTTACGCAGACCGCAGAAGTAGCAGTAAATAATGCATCAATAAAAGGTGTTGCTTCTCCACTGCGGGAAAAAATTGGTAGAGAAAGCAGAATTCCGCCAGTAAAAATAATCAGAAAAAAACCTAAAGCCAGTACTTGAACGACTGAAAAATGTTTTTTAGATTTCATAGTAGGTGTATGTGTCCTTTACAATAGTTTTTGATTTTTCTAGTGTATCACTTTCCTTCAAATATTTCAGCCTTTAACTCAAAATAGAATAAAAGGAAATTACTGTTTTTTTCCAAAGAAAAAGTTATCGGTTAGACAGGGGAGAACAAAGAGAGGTGGCAACCGATTAGACAAAAGGAAGTAGGGGAATAGTATCAAGCCTATACTAGAATTATATGTACATACAAACAGTCAGCAATTTATAGAGCTTTGATTTTTTTTCTGATTTCCTGTAGACTAAATAAGGTTTGATTTGCAGTGGTCAGAGAAATAGTGAATAGGGTACCTGATTACAGCTGTATCTAGGCAGTAATATATCCGTATCTGACCAATAGAAGGAGAAAGACAAAATGGATATTTATTTGAAAAAAGCAGTATTACATATTATCGACAGAGAGACGGGGACACCAGTTTTCTCAGAAAACGAACTGGATTTAACAACTGAATATATTCGGATTTATTTGACAAATAAAGTGAATAAGCTGTCGACCGCTCAGACAAAAACTGGTATCTTGATTCAGGAAAGCAGCTTTGTTGATAAGATGAACGGTATTCCCACTGATTTTATTTCAAAAAGCCAGCAGCTTGTTCAGCATTGGTATGACATTTATTCCAGTAGTGAAGACGGACCGAGTGCTGATATTCTGGTTATTCTCTATGAAGAAGATACCATCCTGCATTTAGCTATGCTGAAGCTGAACTACAAAGAAAACTATACGCATTTCGTAGATTATGAAAATGAGTCAGTTTACAACAAGCTGATTATCAACCGGGCAATTCTGCCGTCAAAAACGCAGAAGCCAGACGAAGGCATCATTATCAATTTAGATACGTTGAGCTATGAGCTGTTGGAAAAAAGGTATGAATTCTCAGGTGAGAAGCTTTGGTATTTTTCTGAAAAAGTGATTGAATCTCAACCGGCTCCTTCTTTGGAGGAAAATATCAAAGAGATAAAGAAAGCTGTGAAACGTATCGGTAAGAAATATGATGAAGATGAGTTCGAACTAATTGCTTCGGTGAAGGAAGCTGTTTATGAAAGTATCGAAGAGACTGGCACCATCGATAATCAGCAAATTGCCGAGCAGGTTTTTAAAGAGAATATCTCGGCACGAATGGCTTATCAGGAAGAAGTCAATGAATCAAAGTTTGTTGATAAAACACCACCGGTACGTGAAGCAAGGGAAATATCAGAGAAAAAATTCGGCAAACAGAAGTTGAAAATGGATAATGGAATTGAATTAATCGTTCCTATTGAAGTTTACCGCAATAGTGATTTAATTGAATTTGTAAACAATCCTGACGGGACTGTTTCAATTACCTTGAAAAATATTGAAAAAATCAGTAATCAATTATAAAGAATCGATAATGCTTTTAGAAAAAAATCAGAGACTGCTACATAGTTATTTCGACTATGCGGCAGTCTCTGGTTTATTTTATTTAATTAGAATCATTCTTGATTTTATCCAAGGCTTTTTCCGGTACTTCTTTTTCAGAAACTTCCTCCCAGCTAAGTACACCTTTACGTTCATTAACGGTTAGCTTCAAATAAGCACCTATGCGCAAAGGATCTTCTCGCACTTCGTTCATTTTTTGCAGAGTTTGATTTCCGTCCTCATCATAAGCTTTTTGCTCATAATGATAAGTGGTGTATTTTTGTCCTCGGGTATCTATATCTTCAGTGGCTTTTCCGGTTTCTTGAATTTCTGTATAGTAGGATGTGCCGCCAAAGTAGTAATTATAGGCATACCAGGAACCTCCTCCAATTAAAAGGAATACAATAAGTGCTGCGATTATTTTTTTCAATGTCCTCACCTCATCTCTTATTATCCTCGTTTTCGTTATTTTTGCCATCGATAAGTCTTTCTTTCAGGTGACAGTTTTGTTAGTCTGTATGTGAGGGATAGGAGGAGAGAACATGAGCAAAATAAGTGTAGTTGTTGATCGTCCAATTGGATATCAAAATGAATTTGGTACGGTATACCCTATCAATTACGGTTATGTGGAAGGACTGATAGCTGGCGATGGAGAAGAGCAGGATGTTTATATTTTGGGCGTGGCAGAACCAATCGCATCTTTTGAAGGCAGGCTAATTGCGGTGATTCATCGTAAAGACGATGTGGAGGACAAATGGGTAGCCGCACCAGTGGGATGTTCATTTTCTAAAAAACAGATTGAGGATGCGGTTCACTTTATTGAACAATACTTTGATTCAAGTATTGAAGTGCTTAACTAAAAATTAGAAGTTCATACACACTTTTTTCGATAGCTCATGGTACTATATAATAAATCCTATAAAAACGTGATGAGTCACATTTGCCTTTCTTTATGCGATAAAAAAATTATGAGGCGTGTTTTCATACGTTTATCAGGAGCTACATACAAGGATAGGAGGAATAAATTATGTTGCCGCTTTATGGAGTTTTAGATCCAACTTATTTATTAGTAATCATCGGGCTGGTCATTTCTATGGCAGCATCCGCTTATGTGAACAGCACATTTAGAAAATACGATGAGGTAAAGAGCCGAAACAGTGTTACTGGAACACGGGCAGCACAATACATTTTACAGGAAGAACATATTGCTGATGTAGGGGTTCAACAGATTTCCGGTCACTTGACAGATAACTACAATTCAGGTAATAAAACACTCAGTCTGTCGGAAGCAACTGCTCAATCAACATCTGTAGCTGCAATAGGCGTGGCTGCTCATGAATGTGGACATGCTGTGCAGGACCATACAGGCTATAGTCCGCTGCGTATTCGGGCAGCAATTGTTCCCGTTGCAAACTTTGGATCAATGCTTTCTTTTCCAATGATTATGATTGGTGTACTTTTTAGCTGGAATCAAACGCTGATTAACATTGGTATTTTTGCGTTTTCGCTGGCACTGTTATTTCAGCTGGTGACGCTGCCGGTAGAGTTTAATGCATCTAGAAGAGCCTTGAAGATTTTATCTGACGGTAACCTGTTGACGGCTGAAGAAGTACCTATGGCACGAAAAGTGTTGTTTGCAGCAGCATTAACCTATGTGGCTGCAGCTCTATCAACATTTTTGCAACTACTGCGTCTAATCATTCTCTTTGGCGGAAATAACCGAAGGAATTAATAGGAAATCAGTTGAATTATTGGGCGGACTTTCAGGTTTGTGCTATGATAAATATAACAAAATAATTAAGGAGTTGAGTAGAAATGAAAGCATCAACAAAAATCACAGTCGGTTTAAGTATTGCTGCAGTAGCCGGTGTTGTAGTTGCTGTAACAGCTTCAGAAAAAATTATCAAAAAAATTGGACATGTATCGAACCGCTGTAAGGCTAAAAAAATTGTTCAGGAAAAGCTGGGCGGAAATGATAAAATCATGTCAATGGTTGACCATTTATCAGATGAAGATTTAGATGCAGTATTAGGTGTTTTAGACAAGGTCAAAGAAGGCCGTGAAAAGGCATCCGATTATGGTGACAAAGTGAAAGAAAATGCAGAAGGCATGAAGGATAAGGTTTTATCTTTTATCGAAGAGCTTCTGTAAAAATAAGAGCAGAAAAGAAGGCGGATGGGACAGAAGTGTTTAGTCCCGAGAACCAAATAAGTACTGTTTAACATTAGCTCGTTCCTCACTGTGTTTCTCAGCAATAAGAAGAAATTCACGGAAATGACAGGAAACACGAATGTGAGTCAGTCGATGTTGACTAATTCCTACTTGGTGTTCTTCAAGTTTTTGTGAGTTTCGGCTTATTTTCGAAGGTCTTGCTCCTGCGGTTACTCGTCGCAGTTCAATACTGGTATATGCTACTGCTCCCATCGTTTATCCGGATTCCAAGTGAGCAGGATATAACTCAATGAGTTATGTCCTGCTCACTTTCTTTTTTTGTAAAATAAAGAAATGTTTTTCTTGTTTAGTTTAACGAGCATGGACAGAGGAAAGATCTGTCAGTATAATAAAAAGAACGTTGATAATTAAGTGGGGGAACAATGAATGAAGGAACAGGTATCTAACCTGACGAATGAAGAAAAAGAATACTATATGAGCAAAGCGATTCGCTTAGCTGAGCAGGCTGGAGCCCTTGATGAAGTTCCTATAGGAGCTGTCATTGTCAAGGATGGAGAAGTGATTGGGGAAGGCTATAATCTCAGGGAACATACCCGACAGGCTGCTTCCCATGCAGAGATGTTTGCAATTGAAGCCGCCTGTAAAAAACTGGACAGCTGGCGGCTGGAAGGGGCACAGCTTTTTGTAACGCTGGAGCCATGTCCCATGTGCAGCGGTGCAATGCTGCTGTCTCGTGTGGATGAAGTATATTTTGGTGCAGCTGACCCTAAAGGGGGAACCGCAGGAACATTCATGAACTTGCTGGATGACGACCGATTTAATCATACTGCCTATGTGGAAGGCGGCATTTTAGAAGAAACCTGTGGTCAACTCCTTTCAAGTTTCTTTAGAGAACTACGAGCAAAAAAGAAAGCTGAAAAAAATAAAAGAAAGACTAGCCAATAATGAAAAAGTGCGGTATACTATTAAATGCCGTAAGGCAGGACAATGGTGGGCCAGTGAAGCGTGTCAGATCTGGAAGGAAGCAGCACTAAGCAGGTGCCACCATGTGTCTGTATAAATATTGATTGGTCAGGGCTTAGAGCCCTTTTTATTTTGCTAAAAAGTACAAAAGGGGTAAATGAGGGGCAAAAAATTATAGTTCAGCTTCGTGAACTTTCCTAAAAGTTGAAGAACTTGATATTTTCGTTCTTTTTGTTTTCAATCTACATTGTTAACCGTTTCTGTTTCTGTTAAAATAGGTATAATCAAATAAGCCTTTTTAGGTTTAA
Source organism: Enterococcus sp. LJL128 (assembly GCF_056924295.1). Taxonomy (NCBI): domain Bacteria; kingdom Bacillati; phylum Bacillota; class Bacilli; order Lactobacillales; family Enterococcaceae; genus Enterococcus; species Enterococcus sp. LJL128. The sequence goes on from NZ_JBXPBP010000003.1 coordinate 218,554, forward strand.
GTTTTTGTTTAGCACATCTTCGTTCTTAGTCGGGCAGGGGATGTGTTTTTTTATTTAACTTTTTCGTATGAGATTATAAATGACCCCATAACACTCTTTACGTTTATGATTTTAAGAACTAATGTATCTCCTTTTTCTACTTTAGGATTATCAGTAGAAACAAAATTCAAATGTTCACCAGCTTGGATGTTGTAGCCAAACGCGCTATCTGGAACTAATTCAGCAACATTAACCTCAACCGTTTTACCCTCTAAATCTTTTCCCTCATTCAAAGCTGTTTCTGCATCTGCTTCACTATAATCAGGTTTTACCTCTTTGGATCCACAGCCTACCAATAAAATAAGTAGAAACCCCGTTACTAAAACAGTCCAAAACTTTTTCATTTAAACTCTCCATTCCGTGTTATAATATTTTTGCAACATACTATAATATGAGACTAATCAGCTTTTGCGGAGCTGGTTAGTTTTTTTACTATCTTTTCCATTGAGCGATTAATATTAAAATAATTTTTTAATTCTAAGAGAAGTTATTAGGTCAGTTTTCAACTTTTTAATTATTTCAGCAGGCGATTTGTTGATAGGAATAGTATACCAAAAAAACAAGAAAGTAATATTGAGAAAAGTTATTAAACTACTTCAACCATGATTGCCAAAAGAAGGAGCAAGATGCTAATTTATGAGATTCTTGAGACAATCACTAATTCGAAGAAGAACAGCAAAGTCAAAAATGACTTTGCTGCCCTTAAGTGTATATTAGTACCAGAAAAGTGGTACTTTCACAGTAGTGTCTGCACTAAAATATTTTTCTTGGTTTTGTGGTCGGTTGTAGTAATCTTTTGATGTTGCATGCAGCTCTAATTCAATGTAGGTAGCTTCTGCAGGAATATTCTCAATCGTTAATTTATTGCCGTCCATTTGAACACTGATATCGGCACTATACTCTTCATTTTCATTTCTTGCAGTTCCTGTAGCAGATTTATCTCCATCGTTAAACTGAACTGAGTATTTTACAGGGTGTTCCATAACTACTTTTTTCTCTGTTCCACTAACAGCAACAGAATCAATTTCGACTGGTACGCCTGTGTTTGTATCAAAATGAATCAAATTATCCAAATTAGAAACAGGTGTTAAATCTAAAACTGGAAAATGATAAAAATCTAAGCTCGTTAAATTTGTTAGATTTTTTACATAAGAAATATCTTGAACCGCATAGGTTGTTTCATCCTCACTCCAATAGCTGTAGCATTGAAGCATTTCTAAGTTCGTTAATTTTCCAAGCGGTCTAAAATCAATTGCAATTTGTTTCCCTTCCTCAGAAGTACTGGCGCCAAATACTAGGGATTTCATATTCTTCGCATATTGAATCCCATCAATCGAGCTCGCTCCCCAAAAAGAAAAGCTTTCAACTGTTTCAAGTTGTTTTGCTGTTGGCAGCTCGTCCTCTATGACAATTTCCTCGCCAGTTTCCGGATCATAAGAAGCTGCTCGGACTAGTTCCTGTCTTAGCTGATCATCATGGATATAGATTTTCTTCTCGCTGGCGCCAGAAAGATGTCCTCCAATAAGTAAGCTGCCTAAAATTACTGTTGTTGCCAAACCAAACGTTCCCCATTTTTTCAAGTTCATAAAATCTCTCCTTTTCATTAATATATTGTTATTTTATACTATTATTCAATTAATAGCAATGCACTCAAAGATATATAAGGATAACTTTAGTTATTTTATGAATCGCTTTCAGATTTATTTTAATTTCTAATTGTTTTTGAAATGGTAAAGCGTGGATTGTCCCTTAATTTTGAAAGAAAAATGTATTTATTTTACAGAATAGGGTTACGAAAGTACATAAAAAAACAAACTGTTTCTCAAATAGATTTTGATAAAAAGCAGTTTGTTTAAGGTGTTGAAATATGATTATTCAGAATGACATTTTTGAGTAATAGGATTTGAAAAATAGCTATTGATTCAATTCCTCATCAGGCAGCTGAGAGACAAGCTCAGAAAGCACTAAAATTTTTTCTTCTAATTTCTTTTTCAATACATCGATTTCTTCTTTAGAAAGTGTATGTGTATCATTTTCAAGAGCTTCTTCTAGTTTCAAACCTTGTTTTCTTAGCCTTTCAGCAGAAGTCATTGTTTTTCCCATAGCAAGAATATTATAAGTCTCTGGCTTATCAATGAAGCCTTGCAGCTCTGCTTCGATCTTGTCGAATTCTGCTGTAGCATCGTCAACTAAGTTGTAGATGTCTTCATTATTCATTTGTTTTGCATCTAATTCATCAATATCTTTGCCTACATTTTTGTAATCAATTAAGTCCATATAGCCTTCTACATCAAGAGTTTTTGCAACTGTAAACAGCTGGTAACCGCCAGCAGAAGCTGAGACTAGCCCGATGAGCAGTACAATCAAGCCTGATAAAATCTTTTTTCGTCGAACAGCAAGAACAATTAGCATAATCAATCCAATAATCAGCAAAACAGCACCAACACCAGTGACGCCTAACCATATAAAAACATCTGTTCCTTTTTTTAAATCCATTATAAGCTCCTTAAAATAAATGATTTGTCTGCATCCTAAAATAGGAGATTATCTATCATAAATTGTAATCCTATAAAAAAAAAATCAGACCTTTTCCATTATAACAGAAAAAAGTAAATGAAAAATAATTTTTTTGTCTTATTGTAAGTGATTTTTTAAATGTTTTGTTTAAAAGAAACAATATAATAATTTATTTATTAAATAATTAAATAAAACCGTTCAAAAATAATTGTAAATTATGCATAATGCATTATTTTATACTATTCAATTATGTTATACTATAGTTAAAATTTAGAAAGGAGTTATTTAGATGAAAAAGAAAAAATTAGTAGCGGGGTTGGGCGGCACTGCGTTGATGTTAAGTGCGGTCATTGGATTTTCGGTAGTTAAGGCTAGTGAGGAATATGTGGCAGTACCAAGCCAAGGAGTTAGAGAAGCGCTGTTGGGAGATGAGTATTCTGGTTATAGGTCAGTAATGACAAGTGAAGAAATTGCCAATTTTGAAGAGTTTAATTCTTTGCCAAAAGATGTATTCTCAAGAGAGCAACAGAACGAGCAAAATGAGATGCAGGTCGTCAATGGAGATTCTTCTAGCTTAGAAGGATTACAGCATGCATCCAATTTAGACTATTTAGATTATGAAGGAAGTTTACTTGATGCAACACCAATTAGCAAGCTATCCAATTTAAAAACATTGAAACTGAACCTAACAGATAAAAGTGTTGTTCCTTCGCTTGATTTTCTAGAGGAATTGGAAAGTCTACAAAGCTTTGAACTCCATCAATATCAAGGAATTGGTGGTATTGTTCCTTCTGATCTCTCTGCTTTGGAAACGTTTGAAAATCCTGATAAGAAGTTTGAAGCATTAGTCAGTGTTGATGGTACCCTAGCTTCGCAAGTAAGGCTTAGCCGAAATAATCCCAATCATGCGATGTATTTACCAGTAAAATTACCTCGACAAATGGAGACTGGTGAGCAAAGTATTGTGGTTCATGATCAGGAGTTTGGTTATGAGGAAATGGATGCTGAAGGGGAGCCGACAGGGAAGTTGATTTGGGAAAATATTCCGGAAGAAACTGAGTATTTACACATTTCGGTTTGGATAGAAACACCAGATGATATGAGAGACCATTTCTTTGTTAAATTCTGGGGACAAATGAAAATTCCAATTGTTTGGCAGGATTAATCATTGAAAAGATAAATGTTAATGACTGACGAAATAGATTTTAAATTATCCAAATAACTCAGCAAAATAAGGAACAAAGGATACTGTTTCTGCTGGAGGAGTAGTGATAACCAGCATGGAAACTATACTTTTTATTTCTATAGTTCAAGGAATAAACAAAAAATATAAGCCGTCAGATATTTTTGATATCTGGCGGCTTATTATTCAATCGTTGAATTGATAATCATTACATTCCTTGGTTTTCATCAATAAATTTAGAAAAGACTTTTATTATTCGTTCTACTGGTTTAGATATTCAGCAATCACAACTTCGTTATTATCCGGATCTTTTAGACGAAGTTCGTAGGTACCCCAATCAAATTTTTCCGGGGATCGAAGACAAGCCCTTTTCGTTCTAATTCCAAACAAGTGTTGTCAAGGTTGTCACATACAAAGACAAAGGACATAGCTCCGGTAACAGGCGCATCCCACTGTGCTGCATCCCAAATACAAATGGAGGGTGCATCCTCAATAAAACCAAGATAAACACCATTGTAATCATCACAGTCTGTTCTCAACATAGGTATTTCCAGTGTTTCACAATAAAATTTTATTAGTTCTTTTGCATTTCTGGTGAAAATATTAGTACAATAGAAACTGTTTACCATATTGTCCTCCTTCGAGTTTAAGACAGAATGAAGTGTCCAAACTCTGCCTTCTTTAAAATCCGTGTTAGTTCAATTATATCAGAGTAAAAAATGAAAATAAATGACTGTATGTTTATTCTATTAAACTATACTAGTTCATAATATAATTGGTTTTGTATATAGTCTGAAGAACATGGCAGAAGTATCTTACTCGAAAAATAAGGTAGAATTCTTAAAATAGAATTAAATTATCATTTTTTATTTTTTTATGTTAAAAAGCGTTTTATTTATTTCTTTAAGGAATTTATAATATTCTCATAAGGAAGGGGAGATAGAATGTTAAGAGCAGAAAAAATAAATAGTTGGGCAAATATTTTGAGGAAGCTTTCGCGATGGCAAGTGTTGATTGTGATTCTTGGCGGTTTTCTTATACTGCCAGTACGGGGAAACGCAGAAGCTTTGGACAAAGTGGATATTAATTATGCAGCACGGGAAGAATTAGAACTGATAACTGGTGTAGGATCGGTTATCTCAGAAAGAATTGTGCAGGGAAGACCTTATGAATCCTTGGATGAGTTGATGAAGGTGAAGGGAATTGGTGCCAAGACTTTAGAAAAAATCAAAGCTCAGGATGTAGCATTTGCAATCAAAGATTCAGAAACAAAAACATACAGAGAATGGCTGGGAAATGATGAGCTGGCAAAAGCTGTCTTGCGTATAGCTGATTACAATCTAGAGGAGAGAAGAAAAGAATTAGATTGGGAGATTACTTATAAAGAGTTAAGAGAAACTCATAGCCTTGACTTTTATTCGTTATCTAGCGATTTTCTAGGACAGGAATTGTTTGACAAACTTTATTTATTGGGTAATGTTTCAAGTATCCTTTTACAGTCTAATGATAAGTTAATAGAAGGTGATTTTAGTTACTTTAAGAACTTACGAAAGTTAAATCACCTGACCTTGTCTCAATTTGCTGGTGTGGGTGAAAATGGTAAAAATCTCTTTAAATATACTCCGAATCTTAACAGAATCGATTTTTGGGTGACGAGTTTGGCTAAACCTATAACTAATATGAGTAAAGAATTTACGGAAAATATGTCTACCTTAACTAAGCTTGAGCATCTTGAACTATTCTATTCTGATTTTCCAAATCCTGATATTTTCTTAAAATTGAAGAGCTTAAAAGTATTAGATGTTACCAATTTATCTTTTGGTCTACCGTTAGAGGATGAGATAGATATTTTTGATTATTTAAATAAAATTCCGACACTAGAAGCAGTTCGTTATATGTACCTTATGTACCATGGCATTGATATTCGAGATATGTTGGGAATTATTGATGATTTAAATATACCTAATATTTATTTGGGGTATAATTGGTTCGAAGAATACATTAAAGGAAATCCAGATGCTTATTTATCAATTAGATAGTATTGGTAAATAATAGTTTATCTTCTTGATTAGGCAAATCCCACATATAACAGAGCACAAGGTGCACTCAAAAACTATACGGAGACTTATTAGTTAAGCAGCTAGTATAAAATCGTTATTGAACAGGATTATCAGTCAATTATTTTTTTGATGATACTGACTGGCTCCAATTCTAAGCTTGCAAATTTTAAAAAGTAACTAGCCTTTTTTGCTAAAAATTCTTGCTGTTCGATGTTTGTTTGGAGAGTAGCGAAAAGAAAGGGTTTAGGCGTTTACTCATGCCTAAACCCTTTCTTTATACTGAATCCGAATAGTCCATCCTATCTTTTAGAGCCAAACGTCTTTATTTCAAACGATTATCGAGTGGTCGTTCTTGCGTACACGTACTTGTGTTTTCTGTTAAGTGTAACCGCAGTAATTGCAGTGATTGAAAGTAACGAACCGACAGTAATTAGTAATTTCATGGGCAGCAATCCTTTCATGTTTAGAGTACACCTCAGTTTTGCCTCTATGGGCAAATTTGGGGTAAATATATATTAAACCCTTATGGAAAGGGAGTTTTCTACGTGGACGGTAGGATTCGAACCTACACCTCTAGGGTTGAGAACAAACATCCTGTTTAATGCCTCATGAGAGTTAAAACACCACGTTCATCCACTTAATAGTAAGCTGTAAGGTATAGAGAGCAAATAAGCTCTCTATACAATTTTAATAGTCGGGGTTTTGTTTCCGGCTTTCTTTATAAATCTTGAAGACAAAACCCAAAAAAGAAAATTCAAATCCTTGAAACAGCCCCTTTCGTATTTGCTGAGTTAATCATAACCAAACAAGATTAAATGGAACATAAAAAACTTAGAAGAAAAAAATACTTTTCATGAAGGAATTGTGAACTGTTTAAAGAAAGCGTTAAACAGTTGAAAAAACACTAAAGAAATCCGAAAAGAAACGACAATAGCTGCTGTGAGAAAAAAGGGAAGTAGAAAAACAGCTCTTTGGCATACACGAAGGGGACAGTTCTGTGCTAAAATAGGAGAAGTGTTTTTATTTATACGTGTTTATCAGGAGGAAGAAGATGAAAAAGAAATTATTTTTAGCGATAACGTTGATTTTCGGTGTATCAGTGATTAGCGGCTGCTCGAACGAGAACGATAAGAAATCGGATAAAATGATAGAAGTGACAGTTACGCTCTTAAAGGATCAAGAGGATTTTGCTCATGAAGTTCTTGAAGTTGCTGAGGGAAGTACGCTCATGGAGGTAATGAAACAGGAATTTGAGGTAGAGGAAAAGCAAGGGATGATTACTTCTATTGAAGGCGTAAAGCAGGATGAAGCTGCAGGCTACTATTGGGTGTATACAATTAACAGTGAAACGATTAATACCGGAGCTAAAGAAACAAAACTGAAGGCCGGAGATGATATCGAATTCTTTTATGAAAAAATTTAAATTGAGTGGCAGCCCGTTTTCCATCAGAGAGATTGCTTATTTGTCCTTAGTTATTGCTGCCTGTGTAGTCGGCAGGCTTGTCTTTCAGCCGCTGCCGAATGTACAGCCGATGACAGCAATATTTCTGATTATTACGATTCAACTGGGTTTATCAAGAGGAATGATTGTTGCACTTCTGTCCGTTTTGATTACTAATTTCTATTTAGGCATGGGTATATGGACATTTTCGCAGCTGTTGAGTTATTTCTTTATTCTCTTGATCGTTATGGTACTAAGTCGATTTAAAGAATTCAGAAACAGCTATTTCCTCCAAAGCTTATTTAGTTTTTTAGCGGGTTTTCTTTATGGGTTGATTATCTCGTTCATTGATGTTCAGGTTTACGGCATGCCGGCTTTCCTGCCGTATTATTTACAAGGTATCCCCTTTGACTTCATGCATGGGATTGGGAACCTGATTTTTTACTTAATCTTAGCACCAGTATTTATTCGACTGCTGCAAAATAGAATGAACAGTTGAATAGATTAGAAGATAAGCAGCCTACCTAAATTCAGGTAAACTGCTTATTTTTTGTTGGCTGAATAGTGTTAACGATGCTCTCAACTGGACTGGCACAGCTAGTTCAGCTCATTATTTTTTAGCTTATGAACGGCTTCATCAGCAGGTGTAACATAAAGTGTCCGCTGATTTTCGTAAATCACATAGCCGGGTTTTGCTCCATTAGGCTTGTGAACATGCTTCACTTGAACATAATCAACTGGAACCTGAGCAGAAAGCCGGAATTTTGAATAGTAGGCTGCTAATAAGGCTGCTTCATAGAGTGTTTCTTCACTTGGTTCAGCATTTCGAATAATGACATGGGAGCCTGGAATATCCTTCGCATGAAGCCAATAGTCGGACTTTTTAGCCGTTTTTAACGTCAACTGATCGTTTTGTAGATTATTTCTTCCGACTAAAATTGTATCCCCAGCTGATGAAATGAAGATTTCCGGTTTACTTGGCTGCTCTTTTTTCTGCTTCTTTTGTCGTTGTTTTTTTACGTAACCCTGACTAATCAGCTCTTCTCGAATCATACCCAAATCGATAGGGGTAGCTAGTTCTAACTGGGAAAGGACAGATTCGAGATAAAGAATTTCCTGTTTAGTTTGTTTTATCTGATCTTGAATAATACGTACACCATTTTTTAGTTTTTGATATTTTTGGAAATATTTTTGTGCATTTTGATTGGGCGACAATGCCGGGTTTAATTTAATAGTGATAGGCTGATTTTCTTCATAATAATTTTCTAAAACTACTGATTCGCCGCCTTTGGGCACCTGACTCATAAAGGTTGTCAAAAGCTCGCCGTCTCGCCGAAAAGTCTCGGCATTTTCTGTATCGGCTAAGGTTTTTTCCAGCTTGATCAGCTTGCTTTGATTTTTCTTCCGTTCGTTTTCTATTTTTCGGATGAGCTCGCCGCCCTGCTGTTTGACACGGTCCTTTTCTGCTTTGCCGCTGTAAAAAGCATCCAGCAGTGAGCTAAGTGAGTCGAACTGTTCTTTTTCACCAAGTAAGCTGTCATAGGCAAGTGGAGTAAAAAATTCTTTTTTCTCTGTTTTTGTTAGTGTGGGAGTAGGTTGCTCTAGTTTTTTCCAAAAGTTTTCCCAAATTACCATTTTATTATTTGGCTGCTGTTTCATTTGAAAGACAAGCTCTTCGGCAGTGTCTCGGCCAAGACCTTGAAAATGCTGCTGTAGATACGTGCTGTTCAGTTCTTCAGCAATAGACAGTAGTTCGAACACCTTTTCTTTAGAAGCGGTAAATGGATTTAGTTGATTTTTTGCAGGTGGCGTAAGATAGTCTGCTCCGGGAAGAAGGGAACGATAGCTGTTTTGAGAGCTGCCGATATGCTTAATAACATCCAATATTTTGCCGCTGTCCTGATTCATTAAGACAATGGTGCTGTGACGTCCCATCAGCTCAACGATTAATAAAATATTTTGCAAATCGCCCAGTTCATCTCTTTTTGAAAAGGAAAAATGAATGACACGGTCATTTTCAATTTGACGAATCCCGTCAAGAATAGCGCCATCTAAAAACTTGCGGAGCATCATAACAAAATTTGGTGGTGAATCCGGATTGTTATAGACCATCTCTGTCAGCTGTATACGTGCATAGCTGGGATGGGCAGAAAGCAAAAGCTTATGATTTTTTCCATGTGAACGAATAACCAGAACAACCTCATTTTCATAAGGCTGGTGAATCTTAGAAATTCTTCCAGATAGAAGTGTTTCTGATAGTTCTTGAACAATTGTATGTGTAAAAACGCCATCGAAGGACATGTTATTTCCTCTTTTCTATAGTCCGTAATACTCCTATTATAACGAATACTTCCTGATTAATAAAGAAGTTGCCTAAACAAGCTTCAGTTGAAAGAGAATAGAAAGAAGCAGCAAATAGTATTATAAAAAAATTTGAACTGATTGTGTGCGTTTTCTTTTTTAAAAAAAATCAGTTATAATAGGTATAGACTGATTTTAGGAGGATGACTAATGGTAAAACGATTAATTAGTGCAAGCTACAGTGAGGTTGTAAAAATGTCAGCAAAAGAGCTGAAACAATCAATTAAAGCCAGCGAGGGAAGGACGATCTTATCTGAGAACGTGGTAATGGCTTCTCCTCAGGCGGGAGATATTACAAATGCTGAGGTAGCTGCTTCGTTTGGTGCTGATCTAATTTTATTAAATGTTTTTGACTGTTTTAATCCAATTATTCAAGGCTTGCCTGGAATGACACAGGAAAAGCTAATGGATTATTTACAACATCCGGAGCATAATAATGAAAATCCAGTAGCTGAGTTGAAAAAACTGGTAGGACGTCCAGTAGGAGTCAACTTGGAGCCTGTGGATGAAAACTCTCCGATGTTCAGTGAGAAGCTGGATATTTCCAAAGGTAGAATTAGCTCTAAAGAGGCGATTCAGCGTGCAGAAGAGCTGGGAATGGACTTTATCTGTCTGACTGGTAATCCAGGTACTGGTGTAACAAATAAAGAAATTGCCAAGGCTGTAGCTGTGGCAAAAGAGAATTTTTCAGGCTTAATTATTGCCGGAAAAATGCACAGTGCAGGTTCAGATGAGCCGGTTGTTTCTCTTGAAGCTGTGGAGGACTATGCAAAAGCTGGAGCCGATATTTTATTATTACCAGCGGTTGGGACCGTTCAAGGCTTTACTGAAGAAAACCTGAAGGAAGCGGTAGCTATTGCTAAAAAATATGACTTATTGACCATGTCTGCTATTGGTACGAGTCAGGAAAGTGCCAGTAAAGAAACGATTCGTCAAATTGCATTGACGAATAAAATATGCGGAGTGGATATTCAACATATTGGCGATGCCGGCTATGGCGGATTAGCACCAGCTGAAAATATTTATGAAATGTCTGTGACAATTCGCGGAATGCGGCATACCCTTAATCGGATTGCCCGTTCAATTAACCGTTAAAGCGGATTGAAGCAGATACGACATATGTCCCTTATCCAGAACACTTGATTATTAAAGTGTTCTGGATAAGTTTTTTTTAGTTAGAATTTTTAGCTCTTTTAGCTGATTAGAATCTGTTCCTATTCTTCAAATCGTGTTTGACAGATCGATGAAATTGTAATATCATTAATTGTGAATAAAAAAATAATTTGGTTCATTAATTATAGGAGGGAAATTTTGAGTAGAGGGCCTAAAGGATTTTCTGATGAAGAGAAGCAGGTGCTGAAAGAAAAATTGTGTCAGGAATGCGAGCAACGTTGGGCTAGGTTTGGCTATAAAAAAACCAGCATTGGTGAACTGACTGCAGCTGTGGGAATTTCTGCAGGAGCATTCTATCTACTTTTTTCTTCAAAGGAAGAGTTTTTCTTTGAAACACTTTTAACCGTTCAGAATAGACTCAAGCAGAAAATTCTATCAATTATTAAGGAAGAACAAAGAAAGTCTGGTTTTTTAAAGGCGCTTATCTGGCATTTTAAAGAATATGAACGTGCACCATTTCTTTATGATTTTGGTTCACCCGATTATTTGGCATTTTTAAATAAATTGTCAAAAGATAAAATTGCAGAAATGCAGGTAGATGGAAAAGCGTTCTTTTTTGAAATCGTTGAGCAGTGCGGGTTGGATATGAAAATAGATGAAGAGAAGGTATATGCTGCTGTCAGCACTCTTCTTTACACCGTGGAATTGAAAAAACAAACAGATTTTGCGTCAGAAGAAATATTTGAGCTCTTATTGAACAGTGTGATAGACCACCTATTTAAATAATAGAAGGCGGGGATAAGAAATGGAGAAGAAAAAAACAAAATCAATGTTTCGTGTACTGGAAGATACGGAAAAAATAGTCAATGCTTCGACTGGCATGAAAATCAGGCTGCCGAAGCCCGGCAAACGTTCGCTAGAGATTAGTACAGTAACGAACAGTGCACTTGGTGTAGGCTTAACGGTATTCGGCTTGTGTACACCGCATAAATGGGCGATTCTTTTAGGTGCTGCCAGTATAGCTGGCGGGATTATCACCTATCAGGAGGCGAAACGGATACAAGAAACTTGAATAACAAGTAAATAAAAAATGTCTGGTGCAGGTTTTCAAACACCAGACATTTTTAGTTTTTTATAGAGCAGCTTGAAAATCAGACAAACTGATAATCAGCTTTTCCAGACGTTGTGCTGCTTCTTTTGGCAATGCATCGTAGCCTTCAGACTGCAGTTCTTTTGATTGAATAAAAGATAAGCGGTCACATAGACGAGTTTTGAGTTTCTTAAGATAGTCTGAGCTGCCAAAATCCGGGAGATGTTCTTCCGATGGAAGATAAGATATATCTGAAAGCGGCAGAAACGGTTTGAATACAGCATTCTTTTCCACAATTTGATTGATACAATGCAAAGTTTGCTGAGGCGTCACTTTATTTCCATTAAAATAGCCAGTATTAAGGATATAGCAATCAGTTCCCAGTTGGAATAATTGCTGGAAATCCTGATAATCTTCAGCTAGAGGATAGCATCTGAACGGGTTGGCAAACGGCTCAATTACCAGCTGTTCGTGATCAATACCCGAGGCAAGGTTTTCTGCACTAGATCGTTTGGTCGCTAATGTTGCACCAAACAAAGCAGCCAACACTGGGTCATTTATTTTTAAAATAGGCGGAAGACTGTCATCCTTCATAATCCAATAGACGGCATCGATTTTTTCTGTGAAGTGATTTTTTCGGTTAGGTGTTGCATGTCTTGATTTGACCGTTCGCCCATTTCCGTTACGGATATCTTCGGTGACTAATACTTTTCTGCCGGAGTCATCTAAGGTCACGCCGATATTTTGACAGGTTAGAAAGTAGGAAACGGCTGGATCAGCCATCGGATAATCCTGTGTTTTATCAAAATAGGCAGGTTCAAGTGCTGTAGATGATCCGTCGGTTTTTGAAATAATAAAAGCATCATCGTGAAGAACTGTTGCAGGCAGCTGGTCGTTGTATTTTGCCAGTGTAATTGTTGATTTACCTGAACCTGATAAACCGAAGGCCGCCATTGTATAACTGTTTTCTTCTAAACGGTACTGCTTCATTCCACCGTGACAGGCGATATAGCCGTTCCGATGAGCAATTCCCCAGGCGAGAGTTAAAATTGCTTTTTTCAGCTCACCAAAGTAACGCAGTCCAAGAACTGCTGCAGTGTTGTGAAGCGAATCAAAAAGTACCAATCCATGAGGAAAATCAGGGTGAGTCCACTCTGGATCAGCTAATAAATAAATATCTCCTTCATCATAAGAAGTGGAATCGGCATACTTATTTTTATACTGCGTATTAGCTATTTGGAAGTTTAGCAGCCAGCTGTATAGATTTCCTTCAAATCCTTCTGGAAGCAGTAAGTGACTGCGAATCATAAAGCTGCTGTCGAGACCTACGATAGCAGAAGCATGATAGCAGCTCTTTTTCCCGATAGTATAGACAGCTTCTCTTAAAATAGCGCTATAATAGTCCTCATCAATCCCCGGCTGTCCAATTATTCTGCGAGCGATAGCGGTTCGGCCAACTACCTGACCGTCGTTGGTCACTAGTACACGACAATTTGACGGCAGCTCAAGCGATTCCGGCTGGAAAACTGGTAGATCCGTTACGATTGTTCCCGAAGCATGATAGGCAAGAGTATAAGCCTGATTCAGTGTTGTGACTGGCGTCACATTGTTCCCATAAAAACAGGTTTCAATGGTGTTTCTTATTTTTGAAAACAAAGGATTTTCCTTACGAATATCTGTAATAGAGAGTTGATTAATAGAACTCATAAATAACACCCCTTCTCTCAGTTTTATTTATAGTGTATCACATTTTCTTTTTGATTGTATGCGTTTTCTTGGATAGAATTGTTTAGTTTTGCTAGGCAAAAAAACAAACTATTAGTATAATGGAGAAAGAAGTAATAAAGGAGAGAATAAGTTGGAAAAAAAGTTTGATACGATTAAAGATAAAGTGAACTTAACCAATAAAAATCAACAGCTGTATATTAGATTGGGCATTGCTTTAGTTCTTTGTGTAGTAGGTTTGATTTTTATTGTTCCCCGAGTTCAGGCAAATATTCGTTCTTCCCAGGTTGAATCTTTGGTTAAGATTGATTTGCCGGGAAAAAAGGCTAGCTTTGCTGATACAAAAACGATTGATAAAGAGATAAAAGAAAGCCGGGCAATGACGGTTGTGTTCACACTTCCCAGCGGAAGAACCTATGACCAGATGATTTCTCTTTTTAAAGATGAAGAGACGATGAAGACCTTTAGCCGCAGTTTGACTATCTATCCAATCGTATATGATGCATCTAAGATTGAAAAGAAGTATAATGTAAAGAAAGAAGAGACAACAGCCATCTTCTTTGAAAATGGTAAAGAGAAAAATCGTTTTTCTGTAAATGAAAACATGGACGTGAAGACAGCTTTGATTCCGGAGTTAAATCAGCTGCCGCTGGCGAGTGTTGATACAAATGATCAGACACAAGCACAGCCTGAGGCTCAGACGGAAGAACAAACGAATCCAGCTGCATCGTCTGAAACAGCAGAACCTGTTCAAAACCAAGAGCAATTGGAGCAGGAAAAACTACAGTCAATACAGTAAACAGAAAGAGGGGATTAAGATGAGATTTCTAATTTTATTCGCTTTAGGTATTTTCTTTTTAATGAACACTCAAAAGAAAGCTGTACCTGTATACGTAAGAAGTGGTTCACGTGATCGTTACTGAGTGGAAGCAGAAAGCCGCAGTTTTATTAAAGCAAAAGAGGGTTCTGAAACCAAAGGAGCCCTCTTTTAAGCAGTCCGAAAAAAGAAAGGTGTACTTAAGCAAGCGTGTCCGCTTAGTCCCTTATGATACGGTACGTTCAGAATCTCTTGGCTGGTATCAGGATACAGAGAGTATGAGAAATATAGTTGGAGTAGCAACAGCTTATGATCAGAATAAAATCAGCCAAATGTACGACTGGCAAAATAAAAACGGCTTGCTTTATTATATAGAATGTTTGGAAGAAGGACAGTTCCGAACAGTAGGGGATGTCTGGCTTTCAAAAGATGATTATGCAATAGTGATAGATGAAGCGTATAGAAACCGACATATTGGCCGACTGGTAACAAAGTATTTTATCTATAAATCAAAGAAAATGGGCAGAGAAACCATGATTGTAAGAGAAATTTTTAATTGGAATAAGGCTTCTCAGAAAATGTTTACAAGCTTGAAATTCTACCCTTTTAAGGAATATAAGAATAGCTGGAGTTATCGAAAGAAATTGACATCACTATCAGACAAACGAGAGTAATGGACCTTGTAGACAGTTATTTTAGCAGGAAAAATTTGGATAACATCATAGAGCTTGAAACACATGCAGGAACTTCCAGATGCTGTTTCAAGTTTTTTTTTGAAAAAGGGAAGATAAAGCGAACGATTTGGACAGCTGGCCGGAAGGGACTTGGCAAAGGACCACCATTTCATTGTTGTCTGCGGTTACTCGACACAGTCTAGGTCATGCAAGTGCCATCTGCGGTTACTCGATATAGTTTAGAGCTGTTATGAGTTACTGTTCCACCGTTTATTTGGATTTGAGCATCCTAGAAGCTTGGAAATTAAGTTATGTCCCAGACTCTTTCATCAGTCCGCTGTTTTTACAGCCTTTGAAAAAAATGTAAAATCTTATTGACAACTCCTGTTGAAATAGGATAAACTACGAGTATCAAAAAAGTAGGAGGAATCAAACATGAATCAATTATCTATCCAAATGAACTATTCATGGCAAAACTGGCGTAGATGAGTTGTATGTGTGATTCTTTCATAGATACAACTTTAGAAGACAAATTCTAAATTTTGTATCTATGCTGGCTTTTATTTAAGATGACTAAATAATAAACCACATAGGTCGATATCTATGTGGTTTTTGTGTATAAGCAGCGACCACACCATTTAGGGTTTGTCGCTGCTCTTTTTTATTAAAAAATAAGAGTTTTTGTGTATAAATATGCGGGGATATTCTAATGAGGAGGAAAAAAGTATGAAATCAAAACGATTAATGATTGTAATAGGCGGGATTCTTTTGTTTTTAGCTGGTTCATTTTTTACTGAGAAAAAAGAAGAAAAGGTAGAGGATATTCCTACAGTGGGCGTGCTGCAGTTTGTCAGTCACCCTGCATTGGATGAAATCTATCGGGGGATTCAAGAGGGATTAAAGGACGAAGGATACGAGGATGGAAAAACAGTCAAGATTGTTTTTCAAAATGGTCAGGCGGATCAGAGTAAGCTGACAACAATGAGTCAACAATTGATTCAGAAAAACTCTGATGTATTGATTGGCATTGCCACACCAGCAGCTCAGGCTCTGGCGAACAGCACAGAAGACCTGCCGATTGTTTTAGGGGCGATTACCGACCCTGTAAGTGCAGGCTTAGTAGAGAGCAATGAGAAGCCGGGACGGAACATTACTGGAGTAAGTGATAAGTCTCCTGTTGCTTCACAATTTGAGCTGGCTGTTTCACTGCTGCCAAAGGCAAAAAAAGTAGGGATACTCTATTCATCTGCTGAGGAAAATTCCAAGTATCAGGCGGCAGAAGCAGAGAAAGCGGCTCAAGCTGTCGGTCTAACCTCAAAATCTTATGTAGTTCCTTCCAGTAATGAGATTGCTCAAACTGTTCAGGTGATGGCTGATGAGGTTGATTTCATTTATATTCCAACGGATAACACGATTGCGAATGCCATGCAGACGGTAGTTAGTGAAGCTGATAAAACAAAGACACCGATTATTCCATCTGTTGATACAATGGTGACGGAGGGCGGTTTGGCAACAGTTGGCATCAACCAATTTGAGCTTGGGGTTCAAACAGGGAAGATGGCAGCCGATATTCTGTCAGGGAAATCTGATCCGGCAACAACGCCGATTTATACATTTACGACTGGAGATATTATTATCAATGAAGCGCAGGCAGAAAAATTAGGGGTGACAATTCCTCAAAATATTCTGGAACAAGCAAAAAAGACAGATGACGAAACTGACTAGTATTTTTCTGTGAGTGAAGCATAAAGAGGTTGTGATAAAAGTGTTTAACTCCGAGAAATAAGAAGGATAATCCGAAAATGGCTCCTCATATTTTTGAGATTATTCTGCTTATTTCCGAAAGAGCTGCTTTTGGAGCACCGTTTATTCAGTTTTAAGGGACCGAGACAAACTTATGTCACAGCCTCACAGTAACTGACAAATTGAAGAATGGAGTGGGATAAATGATTGTATCAGCAATTGGTCAAGGGATGTTATGGGCTATTTTAGGATTAGGAATATTTATGACTTACCGTATATTGAATTTTCCAGATATGACAACAGAGGGGTCCTTCCCCTTAGGAGGAGCAGTTTGCGTGACTGCTATTACAAATGGTATTTCTCCAGTTTTTGCCACATTATTAGGTGTGGCAGCAGGAATGTGTGCAGGGCTGGTAACAGGGCTGTTATTTACTAAAGGAAAAATTCCAGTGATTTTATCCGGGATTTTAGTAATGTCAGGGTTAAACTCAGTGATTTTGTACGTCATGCAGACGCCAAATCTGTCATTGCTAAACCAACCGAAAATTCAAGATATATTTGCTTCATTGAAGCTTCCAAATTATTTTGATATTGTATTCCTTGGAATCTTTGTACTAGCAATAATTATTGGCTTTCTGTTATTTTTCTTTAATACTGTTCTAGGTCAGGCCTACATTGCTACAGGAGATAATGAAGAAATGGCTCGGTCCATTGGAATCAAAACGGATAAAATGAAAATTCTAGGTTTAACGCTTTCCAATGGCATTATCGCTTTATCAGGTGCATTGATTGCTCAAAATGATGGGTACGCTGATGTAAACAAAGGAATCGGTGTAATTGTTATCGGCTTGGCCTCCATTATCATCGGTGAGGTGCTTTTCGGCGAATTGACCTTCGCTGAACGTTTAATGGCAATTATTGTGGGCAGTATCATTTATCAGTTGTTGATTCTTGCAGTTATAAAACTAGGCTTTGACACGACGTATTTAAAAATCTTCTCTGCAGGAATTTTAGCAGTATGTTTGATGATTCCTCAGCTGAGAAAAGCCTTGAATCTGCAAATTGGTTCTGAAAAGGAGGAGAAAAGATGAGTGCAATCCTAAAAATCGAACACGCAAAGAAAATAATCAATAATGGTATGCATGAACAAAAAATAATCCTAAATGATGTTTCTCTTACGATTAATGCGGGTGATTTTATTACAGTGCTTGGCGGTAACGGAGCTGGTAAGAGCACGTTGTTCAATAGTCTTGCCGGAACACTCAGCCTTACAAGTGGGAAAATTGAAATCAGCGGGCAAAACATTACCTCTGCTTCAGAGGAAAAAAGAGCCGAATTTTTTTCCCGCGTCTTTCAGGACCCAAAACAAGGTACGGCTCCGCGGATGACCGTAGCGGAAAACCTGTTGCTGGCTTTGTACAGAGGAAAAAAACGTCCGTTTAGAAATAGAAAACTGAATGAGCAGCGGCAGCTGTTTGTTGAAATCTGTGGAGAAGTGGGGAATGGTCTGGAAGAACATCTGGACACACCTACTGGACAGTTGTCGGGCGGGCAGCGTCAGGCGTTGAGCTTATTAATGGCAACTCTGACGAAACCCCAGCTATTGTTGTTGGATGAGCATACAGCAGCACTGGATCCTAAAACCTCTAAACAGCTGATGAAGCTGACCGACCAAAGGATTAAAGATGGTGGACTTACCTGTTTGATGATTACCCATCGTATGGAAGATGCTCTGCGTTACGGCAATCGGCTGATTGTTATGCAGAAAGGCAAGATTGTACAGGATTTAAGCGAGCAGGAAAAAGCAAATTTAACCATGAAGGATTTACTGCTCTTCTTTGAAGAAGAGCCAGAGGAAATAGCTGTTGACTAGTGGAAAAGGCGGCAGAAAGTTCGGGATTTGACTGAAGTCCCGAGCTTTTATTTTGCCTAAATGTGGCTAGACAGGCGAAATAGAAGCAGTATAAACGTAGTTGTCTAAAGGTATTATTCGTGTAGTTCTCTTCGTCATATTAAACAAATACATAATTTTTTGAGAGATTGAAGAACAGTTGGAAATTAGTTAAATAATAAAAAGGTGAACCAGCAGCGTAAATTAATTATATTTTGCCCCTACAACACACTCTTTTGAACCAAACGGTTGGAAATAAGAATTGATAGAATTAGTTTGATTCTATCATATACTAGTCTAATTAGATGTTTGCTTGAAGACAGTATTCTTCTCATGTTAAAATGGCTAACAGTGAAAACGGATAGGAGACAAAAAGATGACGGATAGTCTGAATGTATTAAAGGAAGTTTTTGGCTACGATGAATTTAGAGTAGGACAAAAAGAAATCATTGATCGTGTGCTGAATAAAGAAAATGTCTTGGGAATCATGCCTACTGGGGGTGGGAAATCAGTTTGCTATCAGCTGCCGGCTCTTTTGATGGATAATTTAACACTGGTTGTTTCCCCCCTTATTTCGTTAATGAAGGATCAGGTGGATGCTTTAAATCTGATGGGAGTTCCTGCGGCATTTATAAATAGTACATTATCCTTTCAAGAGATTAATCAGCGAATTCAGCTGGCTGTAGATAAAAAAATTAAACTATTATATGTTGCGCCTGAAAGGCTGGAATCAGTTGAGTTTCAACAGCTGTTGACTCATGTTGAAATCGATTTGCTGGCAGTAGATGAAGCCCATTGTATCTCCCAGTGGGGCCATGACTTTCGTCCCAGTTATTTGAAAATGGCGGAAACAATTCAACAATTTCAGCAAGAGCCTTCGATTATTGCTCTAACTGCGACAGCAACACCTCAAGTGGCTCAGGACATTCTTGAGCAGCTGCATATTCCAAAGGAGAATCAGATTTCAACCGGTTTTGCTCGGGAAAATTTGTCCTTTCAGGTGATTAAGGATCAAAATAAAGATGTTTTCCTTTTAGAATACTTAAAAATGAACAAAAATCAGTCCGGAATTATTTATGCCAGTACGAGGAAAGAAGTGGAACGGATTTATCATTTACTAAAAAGCAAGCATGTTTCTGCAGGAATGTATCATGGCGGAATGAATGAGCTTTTGCGCAATGAAAATCAGGAGAAATTTCTCTTCGATGAGCTTCAGGTAATGGTTGCTACTAATGCCTTTGGAATGGGAATTAACAAGAGCAATGTCCGCTTTGTAATCCACGCCCAGATTCCGGGAAATATTGAATCCTATTATCAGGAGGCTGGGCGGGCAGGAAGAGATGGTCTTCCTAGTGATGCAGTCCTGTTTTATGCACCGCAGGATTTACAGATTCAGCAATATTTTATTGATCAATCTGAGTCTTCAATTGAGTATAAGCAGAAGGAATATATGAAGTTGAGGGAGATGTCTCAATACGGCAATGCACAAATCTGTCTGCAAAAGTTTATTCTGCGCTACTTTGGCGAGAAGGGCGAAGACTGTATGAAATGCAGCAACTGTCTGGATGAGCGGGAGCTGGTAGACATTACTGTGGATACCCAGAAGGTTCTATCCTGTGTGAAAAGAATGGGCGAGCGCTTTGGCAAAGGGCTGGTGGCTAAGGTGCTGGCGGGGTCGAAGGATCAAAAAATTGACCAATGGGGCTTTGAAAAGCTGCCGACCTATGGCTTACTGAAGGAGCGGACACAAAAAGAAATCAGTCAGCTGATTGATTATTTAACAGCAGAACGCTATCTTACCCCTTCTGATGGACAATTCCCTCTATTATCAGTTTCCAATAGCGGTGTTTTGGTTTTGAAAGGCGAAAAGCAGGTCTTTAGAAAAGAGAATCAGAAGATACGTACAGTGGCTGTGGATGATGGCTTGTTTGAAGCTTTGCGCGCTTTACGTTCAGATTTAGCTCAACAGGAAAATGTTCCGCCATACTTAATCTTTTCCGATAGTACCTTGAAGGAATTTTGTGAAAAGCTGCCGAAGAACCCGATTGAATTTTTGCAGGTTAAAGGTGTAGGACAGAATAAACTGGATAAATATGGGGAAGTATTCATCCAAGCGCTTAAGGAGTATCAAAGTGCTGAATAAAAGAATAGTAATGGTATGAGTTGATGTTAGCAGTTTTTTTTGTTTTCTGATACTATGAATAGGATATTTTCCTGTAATAGACATAAAGAAAAGACCGTGTACAACAAGAAATTTTGAATTAGCCTGAACAGACAGCAGCGGATGTAG
Source organism: Enterococcus sp. LJL128 (assembly GCF_056924295.1). NCBI lineage: Bacteria > Bacillati > Bacillota > Bacilli > Lactobacillales > Enterococcaceae > Enterococcus > Enterococcus sp. LJL128. The sequence goes on from NZ_JBXPBP010000003.1 coordinate 239,498, forward strand.
CGTTAAATCGTTGGATAGTGATTGAAGCATTCTGGCGCAGCAGCTATTTTCTAAAGGATTACAACTATTTGTATGCTAATTGAACAATTTCGCTTAGTTACTATTAAACTAGTGCTAGTTCTAAGCTATTTAAGGGATGAATCCGTTTGCTGGACTGATTGACACAGAATTCTTGAAAATTAAGTTTTGTCTTAGAGTAGTGATTTTCAGAAAATCGCTATTAATAAAACCGGAAAATATGCTATAATGACATAATTAAGACAGGAGGTTGAACGCAGATGGAGCCTATTTCTAAAGAATTTGCACTAGAATTGCTAAAAGAAGATTCTAATAGAATCATGATGCTAATCCGCAATCAAAAGAACAGCCTTTGTATTTCTCAATGTAAAGCATTTGAAGAAGTAGTAGATACACAAATGTACGGCTTTTCACGACAAATCACATATGCTATTCGTTTAGGCATTCTCAGCTCTAAAGAGGGAAATCAGCTTTTGAGCAATTTAGAAAAAGAATTAAATCGTTTATATACTGAGGTTTATGAAGAAACACAGGATAAAAAAGAGATTGGCAGGGAGGTTTAAACTTTGCCAAAAAAGATAAAAAAAAGGCACCTGCTGGATTACAGTATACTGATTCCTTATCTGATACTAAGCTGTGTCGGGCTGATTATGGTTTACAGCTCAACATCTGCTCAACAGATGAGTAAAGGGTTGCCGGCAACAGGGCTGGTGATGAACCAGCTGCAATTTTGGATTATAAGTTTAGTAGCAATGTTTTTTATTTATAAAATGAAAACAACTGTTTATCAGAACAAAGGCTTTATTATGTTAGCTATTGCGGTTATTTCCGTGCTGCTTCTGGCTGTTCGTTTTACGAACCTAGGGGTCACGCTGAACGGAGCCCGTGGCTGGCTCAAAATCGGGCCTTTTTCAATGCAGCCGGCTGAATACTTGAAAATTATGGTTGTCTGGTATCTGGCCTACATTTTGGCTCGACGTCAGCAGTATATTGACAAGGAATTTAAAAAAGCTGTTCTACGTCCGATGCTGTTAATTGGCTTTCTGATTTTACTTGTTGTTATTCAGCCCGATTTAGGAAATGCAGCAATCTTAACCTTGTTGGCAATTGTTATGCTTTTAGCCAGTGGAATTAATTATATGTATACCTATGTCATTGGCGGCGCTGGAATCTTGGGCAGTATCGGAATTATTGAGCTTTTGCTGCTTACAAAGGGAAGCTTTATTCCTAAAAATTATCAATATGTTTATCAGCGTTTTGAAATTTTCCTGAATCCGTTTAAAGATGAAAGAGATACGGGGCACCAGCTGGTAAATTCTTATTACGCAATGAGCAACGGCGGCTGGTTTGGCCGAGGCTTGGGTAATAGTATCCAGAAAAAAGGATTTCTACCTGAAGCTCATTCTGATTTCATTTTTTCAATTACGATTGAGGAATTAGGACTGGTTGTTTCAATGTTGATATTGGCTGTTCTATTTTTTATGATTGTCCGCATCATTCTGGTGGGGGTACGTTCCAGAAAACCGTTTAATTCATTGATGTGTATTGGGATTGGGGCAATGCTGCTGATTCAGGTATTTATCAATTTAGGCGGAATCACTGGTGTTATTCCATTAACAGGGATTACGTTCCCGTTTCTAAGTCATGGAGGAAATAGTCTGCTGATTATTTCTATCGCTATTGCCTTTGTACTGAACATCAGTGCAGACGAGAAACGTCAGAAGCTAATTGAAGAATATCGTCTAAGTGAGACTGATATATAAATAATTGAAGGTAAATTTTGATGAAGGTAGGAGTGAAAGAATGAAAAAAGTTTTAGTAGCAAATCGTGGAGAAATAGCCATTCGAATTTTTCGAGCCTGTACGGAGTTAAAAATCAAGACGGTGGCAGTCTATGCCGAAGAGGATGAATATTCTGTTCATCGCTTTAAAGCAGATGAGGCATATTTAATTGGTCGCGGGAAAAAACCAATTGAAGCTTATTTGGATATTGAGGGACTGCTAAAAATTGCTAAGAAATCCGGAGCGGATGCTATTCATCCGGGATACGGATTTTTATCAGAAAACTTAGAATTTGCTCAACGCTGTGAAGAAGAGGGAATTATTTTTATTGGACCGAAAACCCATCATTTGGATATTTTCGGAGATAAGATTAAAGCGAAGGAAGCTGCCGTAGCAGCTGGTATCGCCTCTATTCCCGGTTCTGATGGACCTGTGGCAACTGTAGATGAAGTCATTGATTTTGGGAAAACACATGGATTTCCAGTCATGATTAAAGCTGCATTAGGCGGCGGGGGCCGCGGCATGCGGGTAGCTTATAATGAAAAGGAAGCAAAAGAAGGTTATGATCGGGCGAAAAGTGAAGCAAAAGCTGCTTTTGGTTCTGATGAGGTGTATGTCGAAAAATATATTTCTAATCCAAAGCATATTGAAGTTCAAATTTTGGGCGATCATCACGGGAATGTTGTCCATTTATTTGAAAGAGATTGTTCTGTTCAAAGACGTCACCAAAAAGTTGTTGAAGTAGCGCCATGTGTTTCTATGGATGATGTGCAGCGAAAAGCAATTTGTGACGCTGCTGTTCAGCTGATGAAGCATGTAGGCTATGTAAATGCTGGAACCGTAGAATTTTTGGTGGAGAATGACCAGTTTTACTTTATCGAAGTAAATCCCCGGGTTCAGGTAGAACATACGATTACAGAAATGGTTACTGATATAGATATAGTTGTTTCACAGCTGCTAATTGCTCAGGGATTAGATATTCATACAGAAATTGGTATTCCTAAACAAGAGAATTTGCGTTTAAATGGTGCTGCGATTCAGTGCCGGATTACAACTGAAGATCCCTTGAACAATTTCATGCCTGATACAGGAAAAATTGACACGTATCGTTCACCAGGTGGTTTTGGTGTTCGTTTAGACGTAGGAAATGCTTATTCAGGATATGCAGTTACACCTTATTTTGACTCGCTTTTAGTTAAAGTGTGTACACATGGGATTTCATTTGAGAAGGCTGTTCAGAAAATGCAGCGCTGTTTGAAGGAGTTTCGTGTCAGAGGAGTTAAAACCAATATTCCTTTCCTGCAAAATGTAGTTAGTCACCCTGTTTTTCAATCAGGTGAAGCTCATACAACATTTATAGATAATACTCCGGAATTATTTGAGTTTCCAAGAGTCCGCGACCGCGGTAATAAAACGATGAAGTTCATTGGGGAAGTAACAGTTAATGGGTTCCCCGGAGTAGAAAAAACAGCTAAAAAATTCTATGAATCCCCTAGAATACCTGAAGATATGAATATCAAAAAAGACTTTGTAACTGCGAAGAATATTTTGGACGAACAAGGTGCGGATCAGGTGGTAGAGTGGGTAAAAAATCAGGAGAATGTTTTACTGACAGATACTACCTTCAGAGATGCCCATCAAAGTTTATTGGCTACTAGAGTCCGGACACAAGATTTTAAAGATATTGCACAGCTGACTGGTGAAGGGCTGCCAGAGCTGTTTTCTGCTGAAATGTGGGGCGGAGCAACCTTCGATGTTGCCTACCGTTTCTTGAATGAGAATCCATGGCAGCGTTTGAGAAAATTGAGAAAGCTGATGCCGAATACATTGTTCCAGATGCTGTTCAGAGGTTCTAATGCTGTTGGTTATCAGAACTATCCTGATAATGTTATTGCAGAGTTTATCAAGGAATCGGCTAGTCAGGGAATTGATGTGTTCAGAATTTTTGACAGTTTGAACTGGATTCCTCAGATGGAAAAGAGTATTCAGGCTGTAAGAGATACCGGGAAAATTGCCGAAGCGGCGATTTGCTACACTGGGGATATAAATGATCCGTCACGTGCAAAATACAATGTTCAATATTATAAAGATATGGCAAAGGAACTTGAACAGCTTGGTAGTCATATCATTGCTATCAAAGATATGGCAGGATTACTGAAGCCTCAGGCTGCTTATCGGTTAATCAGTGAGCTAAAAGATACAGTTAATGTACCTATTCATCTTCATACTCATGATACCAGCGGAAACGGAATCATTACTTACTCAGCAGCAACTAAGGCTGGTGTAGATATTGTGGATGTAGCAGCAAGTGCGATGAGCGGAGCGACAAGTCAGCCAAGTATGACGAGTCTCTATTATGCATTGGTTAATGGAGCGCGAACACCAGATATTGATGTGGATAATGCACAAAAAATTAACCATTACTGGGAAGATGTCCGGATGTACTATGCACCATTTGAAAATGGACTGAACGCACCTCAGACAGAGGTCTATATGCATGAAATGCCTGGCGGACAATACTCCAATTTACAGCAGCAGGCGAAAGCAATTGGTTTAGGCGACCGCTGGGATGAAATTAAGAAAATGTACCGTACTGTAAATCTGATGTTCGGTGATATTGTAAAAGTCACTCCTTCTTCTAAAGTCGTAGGAGATATGGCGTTATTCATGGTTCAAAACGATTTAACGGAAGAAGATGTTTATGCTAAAGGAGCTGAATTGAGCTTCCCTGAATCCGTTGTGACATTCTTCCAAGGAGACTTGGGTCAACCAGCGGGTGGCTTTCCTAAAGAGCTGCAGCGGGTGATTCTCAAAGGAAGACCTGCCTTTACCGAACGTCCCGGCAGTTTGGCAGAACCAGTTGATTTTGACAAGGTTCGTCAGGAATTAGCTGAAAAAATTGGATTTGAACCAAAACATGAAGAGGTTTTAAGCTATTTGATGTATCCGCAGGTCTTCTTGGATTATCAGACTTCCTATCAGACCTTTGGAGATGTTACACTTCTTGATACGCCGACGTTCTTCAATGGCATCCGTCTTGGAGAAACAGTTGAGGTGCAAATTGAACGCGGCAAGACCCTGATTATCCGTCTGGATGAGATTGGCGAGCCAGATATTGAAGGAAATCGTACGCTGTTCTTTAATCTGAATGGACAGCGAAGAGAAATGGTTATTAAAGACAACTCCATTAAATCAAATGTTCAAACCAAAAGAAAAGCTGAGCCGACAAATAAAGGTCATGTCGCTGCTACGATGTCAGGTTCTGTTTTACAGACATTGGTTAAAAAGGGCGACAAGGTTAAAAAAGGCGATCCATTAATGATTACAGAAGCAATGAAGATGGAGACAAGTCTTGAAGCACATTTTGATGGCGTGGTAGAGCATGTCTATGTTACCGAAGGTGAAGCAATCAGCTCTGGTGATTTACTGATGGAACTTTCAGAGAAATAAAAGATAGTTATTTGGATTTAAATAATAGGAGGATTAAATGAGACGATATTTAGCTTTTTTCGCAGTACTCTTTTCAGTATTTGTTATTGGCTATCTAGAACCTGTATTTTTTCCTTCTGAAAAAGCCGAAGTCACTGTAAATCAAAATGGGAGACAAAATGTCTCCCATACGGCTTTGCCTCACGAAGAACTGCCGGCTTCCGGTTTTTCATTATACATAGGAAAAAACAGTACGGATTTTGTTAAAGAATTTGGTGAGCCGCTGACTAAGTATGACACTGGCTTAGGCTATGAACTGTGGACATTTGGTGAAGAAGATTCTGAGTACATGGAGCTCAGCGTTTCAAATGGTAAAATAGCTGCTGTTAAAGCATTTAATGATACTGAGAATACAGCACCATTTGATATGGGAATGAATCTTTCAGATATATCAGAATTGACAACTATCTATTCAAATTTTGATATTGAGTATAATCAGGAAACCTTTTCTATAGAACTAATGGAAGAAGATATGAATTATCGGCCAATGATTGCCTTTGATAACGATACTTTCGCCATTCTGTTTTTTACTCATGGAAAAGATGTTTTATCAGGGGTTGTCTATTTGTCAAAAGAGTACTTACTAACGGTTATGCCTTATCAGCTTGCTTATGGTCAGAGCTTAGCTATTCCTATTGGGGAAACCAGTGCGGAGAGTATTGATGAGAAGCAAAAAACGATGACCAGAACAATTAATTTCCTGAGAATCAAAGAAGAATTACCTGCTTATGCAATTAATCCTGCAGTTGAACGAAATGCGGAGTATTTATATGCTTCTTATGAAGAATATATTGCCGATATACTAACAGTAGAGCGGCTAGAAGCTCTATCTCAAGTAAAAAGTGAAAGCTTAGGTGCTATTTCTTCTTCTTTTGCTTTTACAAAAAAAGAGTATGAAACCATGATCGCTAAAAGCAGCTTGACGATTCAGAAACCAGCAGGGGCATTCATGACCCCAGTTTATGATCCATCATTCACTGCACTTTTTTGGTTTTCTGATGGTGCATACTATCTGCGTTTTGCCAGTGATAAAAATGAAGACATCGGCATTGCTTTTTCTAAAGAAGATGTGTTAGTCTTATTACAGACTATTGAAAAGAATACTGATGAAACAGAGGAAAGTGGATAATTATGATAGTAAATGAATCGCTTTTTGATATAGAAGACCAGACTGCGGTATTGGTACAGTCTGTTTTAAATAGTGACATGATGGTCAGTTATAGAAAAAATAGAAATGACATGACCGGCTCTGATGAAGTTCAAGAGAAGCTAACGGGCTTTTTAGCAGCCAGAGCTGATTTTGAGCGAATTGAAAACTATGGTGCACATGCACCGGATTTTAGAAGCAAACAGCGGGCGCTGCGTCAGGCAAAACGTCAGTTGGATATGTGTGAAGAAGTAGCTGAGTTCCGCTTTTCTGAAACGGAAGTTCAGACAGTACTGGATAGTCTTAGCTCGGCAATCGCAAAAACAATTTCTGATGATATTAAAGTTGATGCCGGCAATCCTTTCTTCACCAAAGGTAGTAATCATGGATGTGGAGGAAGCTGTCATGCAAGTTAATGAAGAAAAAGAGTTGGCAATTCAGAAACGCAGAGGGTTAATTGTTTGGGTATATTCACTAAAACAATTGAAGGCTTTGAGAAGGCATGGATTTGTTCAATATGTATCACGCAGGATGAAGTACGTCGTTCTTTATTTGAATGAAGAAAATATCGAAGCAGCAGAAGAAAAAGTAAATAGTCTGCACTTCGTCCGCAAGGTTGAGCGTTCTTATCGTCCAGATGTAGAAATGAATTTTGCAGAAAAAATTGGTACGAAGGCTGCTTATCAGGTAGAAGAAGGCTTCGAAGTAGAAGAAATCAACACGCAGATTCGTTTAGCAGAAAATGTTTAAATTTGAAGAGATGAAAAATGTGTAGGAACTTCAAACATTTTTCATCTTTTTTCCATTAATCAAGGCTAAACTGACAAGAAAAGATAGTTTGTAAAGGATGAGCCTGTAGCCTTTTAGAAGGAGACTGGCATAGGAGAGGAAGAAAAAATGCGAGTAGTTGCAGGAGAATACCGGGGCAGAAGGTTGAAAGCGCTGGATGGAGAAAAGACTAGACCGACAACAGATAAGGTGAAGGAATCAATCTTTAATATGATTGGTCCTTATTTTGATGAAGAGACTGTTTTAGATTTATATTCAGGGAGTGGCGGATTGGCCATTGAAGCAGTGTCGAGAGGAGCTGCTCAAGCATTTTGCATTGAGAAAAATTTTGCAGCCCTCAAGGTAATCAAAGAGAATATCGCGGTGACCAAAGAAACGCAAAAATTCATTGTGATGAAAATGGATGCAGATAGAGCGTTGGAAACCTTTGAGAGCGAACAGCGGAAATTCGATATCATTTTGCTGGATCCTCCATACGCCCAACAGAAAATTGCAGAACAGCTGAGGTTTATGGCTGAAAAAAAATTGTTGAATGACCATTGTATTGCTGTATGTGAAACGGATAAAGCCGTTGAACTGCCCGAACAGATTGATTGTTTGTTTAAATCCAAAGAAGCTGTTTATGGTATTACAAAAATAACAATCTATAGAAAGGAAGAGACAGATGAGTAAAATCGGACTTTTTCCAGGAAGCTTTGATCCATTTACTATGGGACACTTAAATACGGTTGAGCGTGCCGCACTGATTTTCGATGAGGTTATTATTGGTGTGTTTACGAATACAACAAAGAAATCACTGTTCGGTCCGGAAGAAAAGGAACGAATGATTAAAGAAGCGGTAAGTCATTTGGCTAACGTTCGCGTTTTTCACCAAGAAAACAAATTAACTGTGGAAACAGCTAAAGAGCTAGGTGCTGGTTTTTTAATACGGGGGATTCGAAATATTCAGGATTTTGAATATGAAAAAAATATTGCTTTGATGAACAGGCACTTACAGACGGACATAGAGACAGTGTTTCTACTTTCCGATGAGAAGTATGCCCATATTAGTTCAAGTATATTAAAAGAAATTATAACTTTTGGCGGAGATGTTTCTGAATACCTACCGGAGGCTGTCAACCGATCCATAGAGAAATGAGCGATGAACGATGAACGATACTGATACGAAGAAAAAACCTTCATTTAAACGATTTATTCCGTATATTTTTCTGGTGCTGCTTGCTTTGATATTAGTTGTACCGATTCCTTATTATATCGAAGGTCCCGGCTCAACAGAAAATTTAAAGGATTTTGTGACAGTCGATGGAAAGAAGGATAAGGAGGATGGCGGTTTTTATCTAACGACGGTTAGTGTTAGAAAGGCAACCTTAGTTTCGGCACTCTTTTCACAATTTTCCGATTTTAGCGAACTGATTAGTAAAGAAGAACTGATGGGGACCAGCTCCAGCAAAGAGTATCAGCAAATTCAAAAATACTATATGGAATCTTCTCAAAATGCGGCGGTTGCACAAGCACTGAGTCTAGCAGGGAAAGAGTATGAACTGAAATTTGATGGTGTATATGTTATGACTATTGAAAAAGAATCGGATTTTTATGGAAAGATTGATATTGGCGATATTGTCACAGGTGTAGATGGTAAAACATTTGAAAACAGTGAGGATTTAGTTGAGTATATCAAGAGTCAAAAGGTTGGACAAACTGTGAATGTAAGCTTTTTACATGACGGAAAAGAACAAGAAGCAGAAGGCAAGCTAATGGAGCTTCCAACTGATAAAAAGCCGGGAATCGGCATCAGCTTAATTGATCATACAGAAATAGATGCTTCAGTACCTGTAAAAATTGATGCAGGGAGTATCGGCGGACCATCTGCTGGACTAATGTTTACTTTAGAAATCTACGAGCTGTTGACACAGCAGGGGATACGAAAAGGACACCAGATTGCCGGAACAGGTACGATTAATTCGGAAGGTATAGTTGGGCGCATCGGCGGTATCGATAAAAAGATTGCTACTGCTAGTGCTAGTGGTGCTGAAATCTTCTTTGCTCCTGATGATGAAATATCAGATGAGGTTAAAAAAGAGAATCCGGATATAAAGACAAATTATGAAGAAGCAGTGGCAGCTGCTAAAAAGCTGGACACAAAAATGAAAATTGTACCGGTGAAAACAGTTCAGGATGCTTTGGATTACCTAGCGACTTTAAAAGAAAAATAAAGCTGAATATCCTGATTACTTCTTTTGTATTTCAAGGTCATTGGTGTTGACTGGATAAAAACTGAATAAAATTGTAGCACTTGGAACGAAACGGGAAAAACTGATTTTGTTTCAAGTGCTTTTTTGAAAAAATAAGACCTTGAATACTATAAATACGTGAACGAAAATGATAAAAATTACGATAACCATAGGCAACACGCTTGATAACTTTAATCTTGTTGTTTAGTCCTTCGGTTACACCATTGGAAAAAGAATAATGAAAAGCATTCGTGATTCTTTGTTTGTGTTTCAATACTCAAAAAAGTGCTGGCAGATTCTCCATTTGGAATTTCTGCCAGCACAAAATAGTATAGAGCCTCTTTTGTTGAAGTATTTATTAGGAGTAGACAAGAAGAAATAGGCTGTTTAGCGCAAAATTTTTAAAATAATAAAACTTAAAAGGACCAAAGTTTAAAAAAATACCAAGGATTAGGAAAATGACTATCAGAATGGCAATGATGGATAAAATGTGTAACAGCTGGTAACCAAGCTGAAAATTGTTTACAAAAAAATCAAACCCTCTTTTTCTATAAGTGTTTTCTACAATTGGAATAGGGTGCAAAGTAGTTGTCTTTTCAAATTGATTTAGTAAAATTTTAGCATCTGTTTCATCCAATAGTTCTGAAAAAATGTGATTACCACATTCAAAGTCAAAAAAATAGGTGTGTAAGGGCATTTTTTTTGGTGGAAAAGACGTTCCCCAATCGAAATAACTAAGAGTATTTTTCTTCAAAGTTATTTTTTTGATTTCTTCGTAGGGATAGCTGTAAAATAGTTCTTCGTCCAAATATTCAATAATTGTCATGAAAATGATTCGCTGATTCGTAAGTATCAATAACCGATTACCTCTAAGATCATGAAATTCTCGTACATATTTCTTTGCTTTTTCACTTTTCGGATGGTAGGCACCCATAATGCCTAGACTCATAAAGGAAGTATTAGCACCGTCTGTTGTCAAAGGGAGAAGTGTTTGTAGAGTCTCGTCTTTTTTAAAGTAGGTGCTGCTTAAAGACTCTGTTAGCTCACGTAAAAAAATGTACATATGTGTTTGTTTGTACAGCTCTTTTTTTCTTTTCTTTGAAAATGAATTAGTATCAAATGAGTGACTGTTAAGATTTCTGACCGATTTTCTAAATATATTTCCCATGATTTATCCCCCCCTATTGCTTTAGTATCGATTTTAGTTTTTTGCGGCCTCGTGATAAGTGATTGTAAACCTGATCTGCTGTTAGGCCGAGTGAGGCAGCGATTTCCTGAGGCGTCTGCTGATAATAATAATATTTAAGAAAGATTAATTGATCCTCTTTTTTTAGCTGAGCAACTAACTCTAGGAAATGTTCTTTCTCAAAGTAAGCATCACAGGTGCCTAAATTAGCTGCGTCCTCAATTGGCAGAAGATTTTTCATTTTGACAAGACTGCGTTTTTTATCAATACAGGTATTTTTTGTAATCGTTAAGACCCAGGTTTTCAAACTACTTTTTGTTGCATTATAATGATTCATTTTTTTCCATAGTTTATAAAAAACCTCATTTTCTGCTTCTCTACGATAATCACGTTCTTCAGGACGGTCTAGTATAGAATAGATTGTTTTCAAGATATCTTTGCCAAGATGGTCTATTAACAATTCAAGTCCTTTAAAATTCTGATCTTTTATCAGTTTAACAATCATCTCATCCACACTTTTCACCCCTCCTTACTTTATTATACGGTTGAAATCTTGATTTTTTATCAATACTAGAAAAAAATGCGTAAAATATTTTAGGAGGGAGGAATATGCAAGAATTTGTTTTAAACCACCGCTATCAATTTATTGGAGGTAGTGCAGCGCTTATCTTGTTCATCATGGGTATATTCGTAATAAATCAGGGAAATGCTACTTTAATCGATGAAGAGCTTTCATGGACAGAGACTTCTTTCAGTGCTAACGAAACTATCTCTTCTGAACTGCCGGTTACATCTCATGAGTTCTTCGTAGATGTAAAGGGAGCTGTGGCAAAGCCGGGAATCTATGAGGTAGAAGAGGGGATGCGTGTTTGGGATGTACTTCAAATGGCAGGGGGCTTGAAAGAAGAGGCAGACGAGAATCAGATTAATCTTTCACAACGTGTTTCTGATCAGATGGTCATTTATGTTCCTAAAATGGGCGAAATCTCTGATTCCCCTGCATTCTTTGAACAGGCAGGTGAAGAAGAAGCAGAAGGGAAAGTAAATTTGAATACGGCAAGTGAACAGGAACTGATGACGCTTAGCGGTATTGGTCAAAAGAAAGCACAGGAAATCATTAATTACAGAGAAGCACATGGCAAATTTAAATCTATTAACGAATTAACAAATATCACAGGAATCGGCGAGAAAACAATTGAAAAACTTAAAGACGATATTTTTGTTTCATAAAAATAAATTGTAAAGACTATTGACGGCGTTTTTTTATTCACGTACTATTTAACTATATAAATTCCATTAACAATCTATTTTGTTTCTTTTAAAAAGAAAATGGGTAGCCTGACTCTTATTGAAAAAATACTTTCTAAGGATTCAATGGGATTTATAATAGTTATTTTTTCAGCAAAATATTTGTAATTAGCTAGGTCCGATTTATTCATTTCTTTGTTTCACAGTACTTTTGCGATAAGACTAGTACCTGTTACAGATAAAGAAATGAAAATTTATCTTGTTTAGATTTATATAGAAGGGAGAAGCTATGACTTTAGAAAGAATACCTTGGGATCAATATTTTATGGCACAGAGCGTATTACTGGCTTTGAGAAGCACCTGTACACGATTAGAAGTTGGAGCAACAGTTGTAAGGGATAAGCGGATTATTGCCGGCGGCTATAACGGTTCTGTCAGCGGAGATGTTCATTGTATTGATGACGGCTGCTATATTGTAGACGGCCATTGTGTCAGAACAATTCATGCTGAAATGAATGCAATTCTACAGTGTGCTAAGTTTGGAATACCAACAGAACATGCTGAAATATATGTGACTCATTTTCCCTGCCTCCAATGTACAAAAATGATTTTACAGGCAGGTATTAAAAAAATTCACTATTTGAAAGATTATCGCAATGATCCATATGCAGTTGAACTAATTACCAAAGCAGGAGCAACTGCCGAAAAAGTAACACTATCCAAAAAGTATTTTGCTGAACTTCAATTAGGAGAAGAAGATAGTACAGTCATTGACAGCGACAGTTAAACAGCTGAATAACTACTGGATTTTTCCAGTAGCTCTAGCTGTTTCCGTTTATTGTTTGTCTTTACAAAGAAGCTTTCTGACTATAGGCATTTGTCTGCTTGTCCTACTCAGACTTTTATGCACAAGAAACCGTCCGATAATTATAACGGGTTTCTTGTGCAGTTTTTTTGTTCTTATTTTGTCAATAAATACCAGATTGCAGGAGGAAGCTGAACAAAAAGCAATTCTGGGCGATACAGTTTCTGTTTTATTTGTTCAACCAGATAAAATTAATCTTAGAGGTGATTTGCTTCAAATAGAGGGTATCCAAATTAAAGATGAAAAAAAACTTGCTATTCGTGCTTCCTATTATTTATCTACTGAAAAAGAACAGAAATTTTGGCTTAGGATGGATAAAAAGTTGAAACTGCATCTATCCGGTACGCTTGAAAGTCCTGCATCAGCTACCAATTTGAATGGTTTTGATTATCAGAAAATGCTTCGTTATCGTGGAATCAACCAAGTATTCATGATTAAAGAAATTCAGAGGATTACCGCAGAAAAGCCGCCGTTTTATCATATTTTTGATTATTTGACCATAGTTAGAAAAAAAGCATTGTTACATTGTGAAAAAGAATTTTCTGAGACAACTGCCAATTATTTAAAGCTGTTGCTGTTTGGTGAAAAGAGCACCCAGTCGGAACAAAGTGAACAGCTTCAATCCATAGGAATTCTTCATCTTTTTAGTCTTTCGGGTATGCACGTGTCATTTTATACAAAAGTTTTTAAATCAGCAGCGTTGCGAACGGGGCTAACAATTGAGTCCTTCTTTTGGCTACAGTTACTTGTCTCCTTTTTCTACGCAGGTCTTGCCGGTTTTTCTATCAGTGTATCTCGAGCACTGATTCAGAAAAATCTTATGGAAGGAAATCAGCGGTATCAGCTGCATCTTTCCGCTCTTGATATTTGGAGTATAACATTGCTGCTGGGTGTTTTGTTTGATCCGTTTTTATTATTCACACTTGCGGGTCAATTCAGCTATTTCCTTTCTTTTGGTATTCTCTTTACTACTGAGGGGCTGAGAAAAAGCAACAAAGGAAACTACCTAATCAAACAGCTTTTATTCTCAGGGCTTCTGTCTTTATATACTTTGCCAATTCTCGGGCTATCAGTCTACGAATGGCAGCCGATAGGAGTTTTGCTAAGCTTTCTGTTGATGCCTGTGTTTGAGTGGCTGCTTTTGCCAATATTAACGGCTGTATTTATCGCATCGACAATCTATCAGCCGCCAATAGTCAGCCAAGCTTTAGAAGCAGCATTGGTGCATCTAAATCGTTTTTTCGAATGGGTTGCCACACACAATATATTTACAGTTGTTATCGGTAGTATACCTCTATGGTTATTTTTTATTGAAATTGGGCTGATTATGACGCTTTTATATTATTTAGGAAGAAAGCTTTCATCTGCACTTTTGGCTGCTGGACTGCTGTTGTTATTGTTAAACCAAAAATACTTTTTTCAGAATGGTATTGTTGCGTTTATTGATGTAGGCCAGGGAGACAGTATTTTTATTCAGAAGCCGTTGGCAGGAGAGTCAATTCTGATTGATACTGGCGGACGTCTAGCCTTTCCCAAGGAACCTTGGCAGCTCAGACATCAAAAAAGCAATGCAGCATACACGGTTGTGCCGTTTCTTAAAAGCCGCGGTGTAAAGAAGCTGGATAAAGTGATTATTACTCACAGCGATACAGATCATATGGGAGACTTGTTGGAAATAAATCATGCTATACCAATCCATACCCTATATTTTGGGGCTGGAGCAGAGCAAAAAGAATCTTTTCAGGCAGTGCTTAAAGCTTTACGTAGTAAAGGAACACGTTGTTACCCGCTGCTAGCTGGAGAAACAGTTTTGCATAGCTCCTTTGACTTAAAGGTGTTGGCCCCCATTGAAGTTGGAAAAGGAAGCAACAATGATTCTGTAGTAATTCAAATGTTAATTAAAGAACGCCGGCTGCTATTTACTGGTGACTTAGAAGAAGCAGGGGAACAACAGCTGATAACCAATTTTCCCACACTTAAAACAGATCTTCTAAAGGTTGGGCATCATGGCAGCCGCACATCGACCAGCTCTAAATTTCTGGAGCTCATTGCTCCGACAGATGCTGTTATTTCCTGTGGCAGGGAGAACAGGTTTGGACATCCTCATGAAGAAATTCTTAGTAGATTGAAGGAGAATAATATTCAAATCTATCGAACAGATCAACAGGGCATGGTTTATTATACTTGGCACCTTTTTACAGCTCTTTCTAAAGGAAATACGGTTTTAGATTCTGACTAGATTTTCGTAGATAGTAATGGTAGGATGAATAAGAGAAAAGAGGGATCTGATGAGTTTACAAACAGTTTTAAAGGAGATAAGGGAGAATAAAATAGCTCCGGTTTATTTAGTTTTAGGAACGGAAACCTATTTAAGCGAGCTGTTCAAAACAGAGCTTCTAAGACAGTTGTTTCAGCCGGAAGACGAGGAGTTCAATGTAACATCCTATGATATGTCGGAAACCACTCTTTCAATGGCATTAGCAGAAGCTGAAACCTTGCCGTTTTTTGGCGACCATCGATTAGTTTTTGTGGATGATCCTTATTTTCTAACAAGTGAAAAGAAGGCCGGCGGTCCAGAACATGATTTAAAAGAACTAATGGACTACTTGGAGCAGCCATCCGATACAGCGATTCTTGTATTTTTAGCAAATGTTGAGAAGCTGGATGAACGAAAAAAGGTTACAAAACTTCTCAAGAAAAAAGCAGTGGTGGTAGATGTATCGCCGATGGATGAAAAAACTCTTCGGAATTACGTGCAGCAGACCATTCAAAATGAAGGCTATGACATTCAGCCGAAGGCTTTTGATTTACTCTTATATTTATCTGATTTTCAATTAACCAAGGTTATTAGCGAACTTCAAAAACTATTTCTGTTTTCCTCAGAAGACAAGAAAATCTCCGTAGATATAGTGGAGGAGCTAGTGCCGAAGTCATTAGAACATAATGTTTTCGACTTGACTGGGGAAATTCTTTCCGGAAACAGTGAAAAGGCGCTTCAAACGTATCAGGATTTACTTTTACAAGGAGAGGAAACAATTAAGCTAACTGCAATCTTACTAAGTCAAATTCGGCTGCTTCTGCAAATTAAGATACTAGCTCAATTAGGCTATCAGCAGGCAAATATAGCAGAGGCTTTAAAAATCCATCCGTACAGAATTAAACTTGGCATGCAGCAAAGCAAACGGTTTGAACTCACTAGGCTTGAAAAAATTTATGATGAATTAATTGAAAATGATTTTGCTGTGAAAACTGGAAAAATGGCTAAGGAATTATTATTTGAGCTGTTTATATTAAAGATATCAACGCAGGTTCTTTAATAAAATACCGCTAATGCCATTTTACTAGCCGCCAAAATAAAATAATAAAATATAAGCTAAGCCTTAAAATGCTAACAACGACTTGTTGATTAGATTTAAAAGGCTTAGCTTTTTTACAAAAAAAGAAGTTAACCAAAGTCAACTTCTTAATCATCGATTATTTTGCAATTTTTTTGCTTAAACGAGATTTATCGCGGTTTGCTTTATTTTTATGGATCAAACCTTTAGTTTCAGCCATATCAATAGCTTTAACAGCATCTTTATATAAGACATCTACATTGTCAGCACCAGCAACAACAGCTTCATCAAATTTCTTGATAGCTGTACGCATCGCATTTGTTTGAGATGAATTTTTTGCATTAGCGTCCGCGCTTGTACGCACACGTTTGATTGCAGATTCAATATTTGGCATTTATTTCACCTCCGATAAAATAAGGTCTTACATTCTAGAAAGTCTAAAATGTAATTCAACAGTAATCATTATACCGAATCCAATCAGGCATTGCAATAAAAGATGACAAGTTTTTTTCCTTAACAGCAAAAATAATTTTGAAAAGCTTAATTTATCCAATAACTTCGGCTCTAACCAAGAATTAACTCTAAATTGTTATGAAATAGATATTTTTTAGGAAATCGATTCTTTAAAAAGGCAAGCTTTTAGCTTGGATTCTTCTTAAAAAAATACATAAGTAAGTGTTATGTGTATTGTTGGTAAAAAATTAGTTAAGAATGTAAAATGGAAGCAAATATAACGGAGAGTTTGATAGGTTATGAAAAAGATAGGACTAATGATTGCAGCTGTTGCTCTGTTGGTAATTGGAGGTTTTTTATTTTTGAAAAATCGTGAAAATACGGATGTAAATGTTGCCTCAGTTGATGAAAGTGTTCAGGAAATGATGACTGTTGGACCGTCTGATTTTGTATTAAATTTAGAAAGATTAGATGAAGATACGAAAAACCGTCGGAGTTTACTGAAAAACTTTATTCAGCAAAAGCTGATGCCTGATGGACAGATCATCACTAATTACCTCCCGGATGGAGCCCAGAAAAATGAAGCAACAGGCCATGATCTTTTGAGTGAATCAGCAGGGATCTATTTATTGGACTTAGCGGCTTTAGATACGCAGGGACGATTTGATGTTTTCTACAAAAAAATGAAGGAAATGTTTTATGACGGGACACAGTTCAGTTATCGTGTTAGTGAGAAGGGGAAACGCTATCCAGTGAATGCTAGTTTGGATGATTTGCGTATTATGCGTGCCTTGATTATTGCAGAAGCTAAGTTCGGCAATGATGCATTTAATTACGAAAAAGAAGTGAAAGCTATCAGTACTCATTTTTTAAAGCAGTCAACCAACAATGGTCTATTGATTGACTTTTATGATGAAGAAAATAAAGAAAAATCTCAAGATATTTCTTTATTTTATCTAGATTACAAAACACTTGCCTACCTTTATCAAATGCACGGGATTAGTGAAGATTATCTGCAGTACCAAGTGAATATTGCTAAAAACGGTTATATTTCAGATGATTTTCCGCTATATCATCAAAAATACAGCTATAAAGAAGAAGAATATCAGGATGGGAATGGGGTTAATATCATCGAGTCCCTACTAACTATTCGCTACTTGGCAGAGATTGGTGAAGTACAACCAACGAGTATTGCCTTTGTTAAAGATCGGGTAGCGAAAGGAACATTGTTCAATTCTTATGATTTAAATGGAAATGCAATTGATAAAAATCAATCGGCAGCCAGCTATGCAATTGCCGCTTTGATTGGTTACTTTGTTGATGATCAGGAATTATATACGCAGGCAATAGAGATTTTGAAAAATTTTCAGACAATGGATCCAACGAGTATTCTTTATGGCGGTTTTGGTGATACGATAACGAAAGAAGTGTATTCGTTTAATAATCTAATGGCACTCCTTGCGTATGGAATATGATAAAAGGGGTGAACCTTATGAAAGAAATAATTGAAAAATCTATAAAAATAGTTAGTCATTATATCTCTCCGGCAGGTCTCGCTGTACTTTTAGTGGCAATCCCTGCTATTCTGCTGCTCTTTATTCCGCCTATTAATGGTTTAGCCGATAATGGCGACTACTTCATGATGCTGAATAAAAATAATTTATACATTCAAAACCCGGAAACCTATCCATACAATGATTATTTTCAAAATATTTATGGTATTCGTCAGTACTTCAATCAAACAGATACTGGTTTTTTTTCAACGAATCAATTATTTATTACTACCGCCCTTTGGTTAAATCAGTTGTTTTTTAGTACAAGGCTGTTTGACCTTCGTTTTTTAGGAGCAATCTACTTAGTGGCCTTGCTTCCTGCAATCTATTTGATTACACATTCTTTTTCTTTTGGCATGAATAAAAAGCGTGGTTATTTTTTAGCAGTCATCATCGCTCTTACGTTAGGAGATGGCTCATATATTATTTATTTCAATTCGTTTTATCCAGAAGCGGCTGCGTATATTGGTCTTCTTTATTTTTGCGGCTTCCTTTATTATTATTTTCGGGTCAAGGTTAGTCCATATGGCTTTTTCGTTACTATCTTATTAGCAATTATTCTTTTTGCAGGAGCCTATCAGCAGTATTTCTTTTTGGTCATTGGAGTTGTAGTAACAGCTTTAGGGCTGCTCTTCTATTCGTTAAGCGCTACTCAACGTTTGACGTTACTGGCCACCTTAATCGGGCTAGTTGGTCTAACGGTATCAATCTATGCTGCAACACCTGACATGACCCATCAAAGGGATGCTTACCATAGTGTAAATAGAGGCTTGATTTTGAATGCAGAAAAGCCAGGAGAAATTTTAGCAGGAGGGGAGATAAATCCTCAGTACGGATTACTCAAAGGCTCTAGCTATTACGATGAATATTCGCCCATCCCGTTAAATTCTGAGGCACTTAAAGAAAATTTAATTAAAAAAAGTACGTATATATGGGTTACAGCTTCTTATTTAGCGAATTTTGATGAACTGCCGGCACTGTTAAAAATAGGTGTACAGGACATGTATTTAGTCAAGCCGACAGAGCTAGGTAATTATCTACAGAAAGATAGTAGTCAACCGGGACAACAAACATTATTTTATACCTTGTTTAATCGAATTAAAGCAGCTGTCTTTCCTAAAGATTTTCGTTTCTTTTTCTTATTTTCTTTTGTCCTGCTCGTTGTATATGGGATTGGTTTTTACCAGGGACTGAAGCAGAAACAGGAGTGGTTATGTTTTCGGTTTTTCTTTATTTTAGGATTAATTGTAAACTTTTTCCTTACCTTTATACTAGCTGTTATTTATGAAGGAGATGCAGATTTTACCCGCCATCTGTTTTTAGCATCTGTTTATTTTGATATTTTACTGCTCATTTTTATCGCGGATTTATTAGGCGGCCGCTTATGGGCGGATGAAAGGAGATTTATGCTATGAAGAAAATCTTCTTACTCATTATTATGGTTTTATTTCCGCTGATTTCTTTTTCACAAAAAGGTGAGGCAACTGAACAAGAACGGGTACTTTTAGTTTATGACAGTCTGAACTTGGCAAATGCCGGGGAAAAAAATGTTGATTCACTGCAGAGGCTTCTAACAAGCTTGGGTGTAAAAGTAGACACTGTACAAGATAATGCTTATCTGGAAAATACATTGAGGGATGATGTATACACAGGAGTTATTTCATTTGTTAACTGGTCGGAAAAAGGGCTTCAGTCGGATTACTTTAGAAGAGACCGCAAAAACTTCGAAGGAAAAAAGCTGCATATCGGCATGGGACTTGATCAAACCGAACAGGCAGGATTCGCTGGCAGTTTTAGGCAGTTAAGTCATCGTCAGTATACACTGGTTCACAATGACGAAGCTTTTCAACAGCTGCTGGATTATCAAGACCAGAGCATGGTACTGGAAACTGAGGATGGGCAGCTTTACGGACAGTTGATTAGTCAGGAACTGGAAGAGAAGAAATACCCATTTGGCGTGATTCAGGGTAAAAATGCGTTTTTACCAATGTATGATACCAAAGGAGCAGTTTTTCTACAGAGTGCAGAGCTGATTCAGCAATGGCTAGGGAAGAGCAGTAATTATCAGCCGCTGCTGACATTCAAAGGTTTTTCTCCCCTTAATGATATGGAGGTTGCGAATGATTTTTTAAGTAAAATCAATAAGATGGCTTTGTATTATACATTGAGTACAACAAGTATCAACAGAAATAATGATTTGCTAACCTATGAAATATTTACAGATATCCTTGCGAAAGCACAGGAATCCGCTGTAATTTTTTTAGCTGTTCCTGCTGTAAACAGTGCAGATTTAAATGACGGCCGAGTGCTTCAAACAATAATGACTGAGCAAATTAGCCTACTAGTTTCTCACAATATCTATCCAATCGGTTTGAGCGCTCCAGGATATTGGAATCAGGATAGTCAGTACCGGCTGGATGGCTTAAGCTTTGGCAAAACGGTTATTTTAGAGGAGAATCCTGCAGTGGATAATATGCATTACCGGGCTCAAGACGATAGAGCCCCTACTTATGCAACAAGCTTTTACTCACTTGAAGAGTCTGCACTTGACAGGGTACAGTGGAAAGAAGAACAAACTTATTTATCCTATCTGTTTCCAATGCCGGTCAGTCTGGCTTTTAACTTTCCAAAGGATGAAACTGAAGAAAAATCAGTTTTGGCAAAGATAAATGAGTTGAAATTTGATTTTAGTCAGTCGCTGGATAGTCAGTATACATTTGAGTTGAATACTCAGACACAACGTATTGCTTATACAGATGGTCGTTTTACTCTAAACGGTCAAGGTGTTAGTCAGTTTGCAGATTCTGAGCAGGTTCGACCATTAAGCAATCAGTATCAAGGACTGTTTGCTGGATTCTTTCGGAGAATTAATACCGGATTGATTATTTTTATTGGTTCAGTGCTCATTCTGCTAGTCATTTTATTTGTTAGAGGAAACCGAAACTATCGTTCGAAATATGTTAGTCGAGGAGGAAAAAGAAAATGACAATTACAGACGGCATCATGCTAGCCGCCACATTAATTATCTGGTCGCTGCTAATTGTAAATATGATTTTAGTAATTGCTGGTTATATTTATTACTTGCGGACCGATCCTCAAGAGCCGCCCCAGCTGGATGAAAAAAAGGCGCCGTTTGTCAGTATCATGGTTCCCGCACATAATGAAGGAATTGTGATTGTGAAAACAGTAGAGGCGCTATTAAATTTTAACTACCCGCGAGATAAATATGAGGTAATAGTTATCAATGATAATTCCAGTGATGACAGTGCCGAGCTTTTAGCGAGGTTGGGACTAGAATATCCTGAGCGAAATTTACATGTAATCAATACGGATGCAGTAACTGGCGGAAAGGGTAAATCCAATGCTTTGAATATTGGCTTCAAACAAGCGCAGGGGGAACTGATTGCCATCTATGATGCAGACAATACACCAGAACCTAATGCCTTGAGGTATCTTGCAGCAGAGTTGGCTGCAGGAGGAGAATATGGAGCAGTTGTAGGGAAGTTCAGAACGCGTAATAAGAACACCAATATATTGACTAATTTTATTAATATTGAAACCCTTGCCTTTCAATGGATGGCTCAAGCCGGCCGTTTTCAGCTCTTTAAGCTATGCACTATTCCAGGAACAAACTTTATTGTGCGGCGTTCGATTATTGAGGAGATCGGCGGCTGGGATGACAAAGCATTGGCTGAGGATACAGAAATCAGTTTTAGAATATATATGATGGGTTATAAGATTAAGTTTCAGCCGAAAGCTGTAACTTGGGAGCAGGAGCCGCAAACGCTGCCCGTTTGGTTTAGACAGCGGACACGATGGGTAAAGGGAAACATCTATGTCATTGTCAAGAATGCAAAACTGTTATTTGACAAACGAGCCGGAAAAATTCGGTTTGACATTCTTTATTTTCTATCCATCTATTTTCTACTGATGACTTCGCTGGTTTTATCGGATGTCTTTCTGGTTCTTTCCGTTTCCGGCTATGCTCATACAAATCTTCAAGGGTTTAGTAACAGCTTGTGGGGATTAGCAGTCCTTCTATTTATTTTCAGTACGTATCTTAGCATCAGTACGGAAAAAGGGGAAATGAATCTGCGAAACATCGGTGTGATTGGCTTGATGTATGTCACTTATAGTCAGATGTGGCTAGTGGTCGCGGCTTATGGAATGTTCATGTATATCAAAGAGAATGTTTTCCATAAACAAACAGCAACAAAATGGTATAAAACTGAACGGTTCAAATAGAAGAGATAAGCGATTGATAGTAGTGGCTTTTGCTATTTTTATTGTGCAATAAACTACTTTGGAACGTAGAGGTGTCAATCACTAACGTGAGTATAAACGCCTGTAATGAAGTGAGGGGATAGGAATGAAAAAACTTGTTTTAATGTTATGTCTACTGCTGCTTTCAGCAGTGCCAACAGCTGTTCATGCAGAAACGGAGGAACAGAGTAATCATACGTATACACAGCCTTTTCAAAATGTTACCAGTTCGCTGACAGGTACTTCGGTCAAAGCAACCATGTACTTCAGTAAAATTGACTACTGGGATGTAAAAAAAGCCACGTTTAATCTAAATTATCAGATTACTCAGCTTGAGTCTTCGGAGGTCTCTGATATTACGGTTGCTGTCAACGGCGTGAAATTCTATTCATGGCGTCCAGAGAAGTCTGAAGGAATTCAAACGCAGACAATTGATATCCCTTTAGAGCTGCTCAGCAGCACGAATACATTGACGATTGAAGGTCAGATTGTTAATGCAGAAGGCTCTGATAATTATAAGCTGGTACAAACACCAGCGAACTGGTTAACGATTTATGATGGATCAAATGTTAATTTTCAATATGACTTAATTCTGCCGGAAAATACAATTCACTCTTTTTATAATCATTTTGTAGGAGCTGATACTATTGCTAACCAACAAAGTGCAGTTATTGTGCCGAAAGCTGCAAAAGCGGAAGAGTTAACTGCAGCCAGCTATGCGCTCACAGGGATTTCACGGATTATCACAACGAGTGAAAACTATCTGCCGATTCGTTCTTTGGCTGATGAAAAGGCTCTTCAGCTGCCATATCAGCTGATAATTGGTCTATACGATCAGCTGCCGGAAGAATATAAGAAGGACATCAAAAAAGACGATACAGCTGACAAGGCCGTCCTTCGCTTTTTTAACAGTGAAGAAAAACACGTTTTAATTGTTACGTCACAGGATACAACGCAGTTGATGAATGCCGGACGTTATATTGCAAATCAGGAGCTGATGACTCAAACTGAAAAATCTGAAAAAATTGTAGATGAGAATACGAAAACATTCACCTCCTCACTGGAATTTGACGGCAATATTCCGTTAACGTCAAGTGGAGATAAGCTAACAGGCAGCTACCACCAAGAGCAGGTCTACTTTGTTGATTTACCTGTAGACCGCAATAATGTAAACGGAAGCTCACTCGATATTCATATGAAATATTCAGACAATCTGGATTTTGAAAATTCATTAGCAACCGTATATGTCAATGATTTGCCAATCGGCAGTCAAAAGCTAAGTGCAGCAAAAGCAAACGGCGACCGTCTTCAGCTGAATTTTCCCGATAATTTGGAAGTATCGGATGCATTTGTTATCAAAGTAGCCTTTGATTTGAATGTTGACAATCCGGAGGTATTAAGAAATAGTGCGACGCCTTGGGCTTTGATTGAAAATAATTCAAATGTTTTTATAAAGACAGAAGAATCAAAGGATGTTCTTTTTTCTAATTATCCCAATGTGTTGATTCAAAATCAGACATACGCTGATTTAGCGATTGTTACTCCTAAAAAACTGGATGCTAACTATTTTAAAACATTGACTAATCTCTTAAATTTGTTAGGAAATTATGTTCAGAGTAACACTGGTGATATTACATTCTATAATGAAGAACCATCTAAAAAAGAGCTTGAAGCACATAATCTGATTATTTTAGGAACGCCCTCAGATAATTCGTTAATCAAAAAAATGAATAATCAGCTTTATTTCCAATATGTCGAGGATTTTAGCACGATTACGTCTAACGAAAAGCTAAGTGTGGAATCTGATTATGGGAAAACAATAGGAACTGCTCAGTTGTTATTTTCTCCATATAATAAGGATGCAGTTTCACTAGTCCTGACAGGAACAGATTCAGAGAATGTCTATTTAGCCTCTACTCAATTGAAGTCACAGGCTAATACCTCTATTTATCAAGGAGATGCGATTGTTGTCGATTCCAACTATCGGCGATATGATTATCGCTTCAAGAAAGAAGCATCTTCAGAAGAAGAGCAGTCAGTTATTTCAAGGATTATTGGTCGTAAGGATGCATTGCTTTACGGAATCGTCTTTATCTTGGCTGTAGTAACTGTTGGATTGACCTTGTATTTCATTATCAAACGGTATTACGATGACGGATTCAAGAAGGGGGGCGGCTTAGATGAATAAAAGCAACAAACAGGGAATTCTTATGGATGCCAGTTTGCTGGGGTTTGTTACAGTTGTATTGTTAACCGCCATTTTTATGGCAGTCGGACCGAATAACTTTTTCTTTAATTTGATCTGCTTGATGATTTCACTGATTTTAGTGATAATTACTTACTTTACGAATATCATCACAGGTTTGATTTTCAATCTATTGTTTTTCTTTGGTCAGCTAGTTTATGTGTTTTATGTCAGTATGTATAAAGACGGCTTTACCCTAGGCTTTATTTACTGGCTAATCGTTCCGCCGATTCTTTGCTTGCTAGTCTATGGAGTGACAATTCGAATCAGAGAGCAAGTGGCAGAAAACGTCCAGCTGCGCAGAAATAACGCTCGGTTAAATGCATTGGATCAGGAAACAAATCTGCGCACACTGAATATGTTTGACGAAGACTTTTGTGTGCTGTCCAAAGCATCGAAGAACGCACCAGCTATGCTTAGCCTCATGGTTATTCGTATTCGCTATTGGGATAGTATGAAATCGATGATTACAAATGATCAGATAAAAGAAATGATTGGTTTGATATCTGATGAAATCAAACAGAATTTTGGCCGGGAAAATTTCAAATATATCATTGATCACAGTGTGCCAACTTGGGGGATATTGAATTTTGAAGAAGCCGCTCAGTTAAAAACGATTCGCCTGCTTATCAAGGAAGGATTCCAAAAGAAAATGAAAACTACTGAAGTGCTGACAGACATTCATGCAGAATTAATCATTTCAATTGTCAGTTATGAAGAAGGAGAAATGAAAACATCAACAGATTTATTGTCAGCTGCTATTAAAGAGCTTCAATACGACGTTTAAGTCTAACTTGTAAAATGAGCAGTTTCTGGCAATCGACAGGCAATATTTTTTAGATGATTAAACTGTTTTTTTAGAAGTAGGAGGGGTGGATGAAGTGAAGAAAATATTATTAGTATTTGGTACACGTCCGGAAGCCATTAAGATGTGTCCCTTGGTCAATGAGCTAAAAAAACATCCGGACTTTTCTGTTAAGGTGTGTGTAACTGGACAGCATCGGGAAATGCTGGACCAAGTGCTTCATGTATTCGGTGTCACACCGGATTTTGATTTATCAATTATGAAGGCGAATCAGACATTATTCGATGTAACGTCTGCAATTCTTACAGGTATCAAAACTGTTTTGGAAGCAGAACAGCCGGATATTGTTCTGGTTCACGGAGATACTACTACAACTTTCGCCACTGGCCTAGCTTGCTTTTATCTTCACATTCCAGTCGGACATGTGGAAGCAGGACTTAGAACCTACAACATCTATTCACCATTTCCAGAAGAATTTAATCGTCAGGCAGTGGGATTAATCAGCACGTTTAATTTTGCACCTACTCAAACAGCTGCTGACCATTTACTAAAGGAAGGGAAAGCAGAAAGCAGTATTTTCATTACGGGAAATACCGCAATTGATGCGCTAAAGACAACAGTGAAAGCTTCCTATCAGCATGAACAGTTGGATTGGGTTGGAAAAAGCAAACTGATATTGATTACTGCCCATCGCAGAGAAAACCTTGGAGAGCCTATGGCACATATGTTTCGGGCTATTCGCAGAATCATTGATGAGCATGAGGATGTTAAAGCAATTTATCCTATTCATTTGAATCCCAAGGTTCGGGAGACAGCAAATAAATATTTGGCTGGAGATGACCGGATTCGTTTGATTGAACCGCTGGAGGTTATTGATTTTCATAATTTTCTTGCGAGAAGCTACTTGGTGCTAACAGACAGCGGCGGAATTCAGGAAGAAGCGCCTTCATTAGGGAAGCCAGTGCTTGTTATGCGGGATACAACAGAACGGCCGGAAGGAATTGAGGCCGGTACTTTGAAGCTGGTGGGAACCAGTGAAGAAAGCATCTATAAAAATTTCAAGCTGTTGTTAGAAGATAAAGCAGCTTATGAAAAAATGAGTCATGCCAGTAATCCCTATGGAGACGGTTTTGCCTCTCAGCGAATTGCTGACTGTCTAGAAAAATATCTTTAAAATAATAAAAGACTGCCGATTTGCAGCAATTCCATAAGTTTAAGTGAAAAATTAACTTATGAGATTGTTTCATCGACAGTTTTTTTGTATCCAGCATACCTTCATACCTTTAGTAACTAATTAGTTCGATTATATTTTTTTATCACGGTTTTTATTAATAAAAGTAAAGCTTCTGTGCTGATTGCTCATCCTTCATAATGTGCAAGCTGACGTCTGGAATTTCCCGCAGCTGGTTTTGCTGGTGTCGTCGGAATAGTTTTTAGCATTCTTAAGCCATTAAGAATAACTAAAATAGTACTTCCTTCATGACCAATTACCCCGAGAGGTAAAGATATCACTTGAAACAAATTAGAAAAAATCAGCAGCATAATGACAGCAACTGAGAAAATCATATTTTGAACAACAATTTTCTTCAGTTTTTTTGATAACAGATGGCTCATCTGCAGCTTACTCAAATCATTTTTCATTAACACCATATCGGCTACATCCATCGCCACATCTGTTCCTTCGCCCATTGCTACACCAATTGCAGCATTGGCTAATGCTGGGGCATCATTGATGCCGTCTCCAACCATAGCATTGACACCGTAAGCCGCTTTTTGCTCTTTGATTAATGTTGTTTTATCTTCTGGCAGACAGCCGGCGTGGATTTCATCAATAGCTAATTCACGAGCAACTGCCTGGGCTGTTTGTAAATGGTCGCCGGTAATCATCGTTGTATGCACGCCCTGTTCTTTGAAATAGGCAAGTACATCAGCAGCTTCTGGCTTTGGTAAATCCAATAAGCCGAAATAAGCAACAACTGTATTTTCTTTAAAAAGATAAATTACTGTTTTCCCTTCTGAATACAGCTGTTCAGTTTGCTGATGTAAAGGATTATCAGAAGACGTATCTGTACCAAATGCTGCTTTTCCGATACGCCAGGTTGTTCCATTGACTGTAGTTTCCATTCCGGAACCAACAACATTTTGGACGTCGAGCTGCCCATAATCATTTTGAATCTGATGCTCACTATAGAAACGGACGATTGCCTGAGCTAAGGGATGGCTGGATCGTTGCTCCATTGCTAAGAGAATGTCCAGCGCATCGCTGTCTTTTGTTAGAAAAACAGCATCTGTAACTGCAGGAATTCCTCTGGTTAATGTTCCTGTTTTATCAAAGGCGATTGCTTTTAAATCAGCAAGATTTTCAAGGTAAATTCCCCCTTTGAATAATACGCCATTTTTTGCCCCGTTGGAAATAGCCGCCAATGTTGCTGGTGTAGCAGAAGCAACTAAGGCACAGGGCGAAGCGACAACCAAAAGAACCATTCCTCTATAAAAGCTTTCATTCCAACTCCAGCCAAGAAATAGGAAAGGGATTAGAATCATCAAAGGGACAATGATTAGTACTGCTTTTACATAAATATTTTCAATTTTATCAATAAAGCTGGCAGTTTGTGAGGGCGTATTTTGAGCTTCGTCTACTAGACGAATGATTTTAGCAAAAAGTGTATCTTCGCTTTTTTTCGCTACCTTCATCGTAAAGGCTTCCCCTGAATTAATCGTTCCGCCAAAAAGCTCGTCTCCAACTGATTTATCTACTGGGACAGACTCACCGCTAATAGCAGCTTCATCAACTGTACTTTCCCCGCTAATTAAAAAGCCGTCAATAGGAATACTGGAGCCTTTTGGTACAAGCACTAAGTCGTCGATGGCTAGCTCAGCTACTGGCGTTTCAGCTGTTTTTCCATCATTGTTGATTTTTAAAGCAGTTTCAGGCTGCATATTAATTAAATTGGATATTTCTTTTTTGCTTTTATTTGTCGCGTATTCCTCTAATGCACCACTAAGACAGAAGATGAAGGTGAGCATAGCTCCTTCAAACCAGTTTCCGATAATACAGGCGCCAATTGCGGCAAGAGCCATTAACAAGTCGACATTTAAATGTTTATTTTCAATGGTATCGATGAGACCTTCTTTTGTTTGTTTGAATCCTCCAATAAAAATGGCAAGAATAAATATCAGCGGATAAAATGAAATAGCCGTTTTTTCAAGAATAAAACCAGTAGCCATCAAGGTTAAGCAGAGTACAGTAGCTACTAAAGCTTGTTTTTCTTTTGATAGTTTCATGACAAATCCCTCCTTCATCTATAGCATAGCACAATAAAAGTCTAATTGATAATGAAAATAGCTAATTGAGAACGATAGTGATTATCATTTGGCTTAAAATCAATGTTTTTGATATTTAACTCTGTATTATTTCTAATCTGTAATGATAATCATTATCATTGTAGCTTTGCTGTATCTATACAAATAAAACCGGTGCGTGATTTCACGCGCCGGTTTTATCAATTAATTGTTGAGGAGTTGCCTGTGTAGCTGGATATTGTTCTGATTGCATTTTCCAAAGTTGATCGGTAAGCGCTGAAATTGCTTCTGAGCCATCTTTGCCGTTTGTAAAAATAGACAGAACGAAAGGATGAGAGGTCTCAAGAATACCTATATCATGAATAAAGCTGTCATAGGATCCTATCTTGTGAGCTACTTTGCCTTTAGTAAGAGATGTCTCCATGCGCTCATGGAAAACAGTATTTTTCATATAATCATAAATTTTTTGATATTCTTTATTGTCTGCTTTTTCCCGATAAAGCTTCAAAAGGATTTTTGCGCCATCCTGAGAAGTAAATTGAGTATCTTCAACATTCGCCTCACGTTGGAAGAAGTATCGGTAAAGCTGGCGTTTAGCCTGTTTATCACCGCCAAAAAGACCATAAAGCATATTTTTAGCGATATTATCTGAATAGGTAATGTTGTATTCCTGTAAAGTTTGAAGGGAATAGGAAGGCTGGATATCGTTCAACAATTTACCAGTACCTTCTTCGTAGTCGTTTTCTTCGGAATAGACCACTTGATCATCCCATTGGAAAACGCCTTCGCTTACCCGGTCAGCGACCATTATTGCCAAAGGGACTTTGATAGTGCTTGCCGTATAAAATTCTTTTTTTCCATTAACTGACAGCTGTTTTCCAGTAGTCGTGTCAACATAGGTGACAGCCAGTTCTCCGTTGAAATCCGCCGCTGCTTTATCAATCATCGTCTGAATCTGTTCGAAATAAGTATCCAGCTGTTCAGTCTCAATTAGTTCAATTGTTTCCTGAGCAGAATCCTTTTCCGGTTCAACGAGGGGAGACTCTAGACCTGTTTTAATAGCTAATTCAGGTTCAGGGGTTTCAGCTGTTTGTTGTTCTACAGCATAATTGACTGTATTCGTAGAAAAAAAGAACGTAACAATTAAAAACAGACAAATAAAGAAAATCATTCCATAGAGGGTCATTTTCTTCTTTTCCAAATTATAGTTATCCTCTCTAAAATAATTTGAGACAGTTCCATTTAATCATTTTTATGTTTCTTTTGCAAGACGAATATGGCGTTCATTGAAGAGAAAGGTTAAATGAGCAGTATCAATAAAATTATCCAAAGGCTGCCTAGTCTTTTTAAGTTCTGTTTAAGCTGACTGGACTAAAGTAATGATTGTTCCGATATGATTATTTGGCTAGGAGGCTATTATATGGATTTTATAAGACGGGCATTACTAAGTATGAAAGCGAAGAAAGGGAGAACCTTGTTGTTGAGTGCGGTGTTCTCAGCAATTTTAATATTTGTCTTGGCAGGATTAACAATCCGCAGCGCTGCCTTGACAGCTACTGAGAATGCAAAGAAAAGCGTAGGAGCTACAGTTACTTTGACAACGAATCGTGAAAATGGAATGAAACGCTCTGAAACAGAGGAAGGCGAAGAAAAGCCGGATCCTGGAAGCTTCAGTGTAACACCAGTCAATCTGGAAGATGCTGAAAAAATAGCAGCGTTGGATAATGTTAAAACCTATTCGTTTATTTCTTCTTCTTCAGCAGGTGCCGGAGATGGAATTACACCTATTTCAACAGAAGATGAAACAGAGGAGACAGATACAGCTAGTTCTTCCAGTTCTGATACGGCACAAGCAGGAATGATGGGTGGCGGACCAGGTGGAGCAGGAATGATGGGCGGCGGTGAAAATGGCGGCGCTCAGATGATGCAAAGCGATTTTCAAGTTACAGGAGTAAAAGATCTTTCCATGTATTCCAGCTTTTCAGAAGGCAGTGCAGTAATTGTCGATGGTCAAGCGGTTACTAGTGAAGACGAAGGAACAAATAACGTAGTAATTGAGCAGACGTTAGCTGATGCGAATGAATTAAGTGTAGGGGATACTTTCACAATCACTAGTCCGGAGGATGAAGAAACAACATACGAAGTGACGGTTAAAGGAATTTATGAAACCACTGAAAGCAGCAGTAGCATGGGCATGATGTTCAATTTCCTAAATCCAGCTAATACGATTTATGGTTCATATACGTTTGCAAATGCCTTAAAAGGAGACGACTCAGAAGGAACAATCGATTCAGCTGTTTACACGTTAACTGATCCGGAAAAAATGGACCAATTTGTTGAGGCATCAGAAGCACTGATTGATACAGATACATTCAGTATTCAAACAAATGACCTAATGTACCAGCAGATGCTTCAGCCTTTGAACAATGTAGCTAGCTTTGCTAAGAATATTGTGATTCTCGTAGCGGTTGCAGGTGTTATTATCCTAACTTTGATTGTGATGATGACTATTCGTGAAAGACGGTATGAAATTGGTGTGCTTTTGTCTATGGGAGAAGTAAGAGTGAAAGTAATTCTCCAATTCTTTTCAGAGATTATTGTCTGTATGCTTGTTGCTTTGGCTATTGCATCCTTCAGCGGAAATGTTGTCGGCAATGTGGTTGGCGAGCAGCTGATTCAGCAACAAACAGAAAGCAGCCAGACGACAGCAAACAATGGAATGACAGAAGGCGGTCCCGGCGGACAGCAGGGGAATAGAGGAGGAGGCCCTGGAAACTTCGCAAGTATGGGTGCGAGCTCTCAGGACGCAGCAGCTGAAATTGAAAATATGGATATCAAAGTGACTGCTGACCAGATTGCAATGCTGGCAGGATTAGGTATATTAATCAGCTTTGGTTCAATCTTGCTCTCATCCATAGGAATCATTCGTCTGCAGCCTAGAAAAATTTTAACAACATAGGAGGAAATCAAATATGCTTGAAACAAAAAATGTTGGCTATTGGTATAAGCAAGAAGAAGACTATCTATACAAAGATGTAGATTTGGAATTTCATAAAGGAAATATGTATGCCATATTAGGGGCTAGCGGTTCAGGTAAAACGACTTTTCTATCCTTAATTTCCGGATTAGATGTGCCTAAAGCCGGAACCATTCAATATAATGGCGAGTCTTTAAAAAATATTGGTTTAAGAAATTACCGAAAAAATGATGTCTCAATTATTTTTCAGGCATATAATCTACTTCCTTACATGTCAGCGCTTGACAATGTACTGACAGCAATGGCCATTTCAGGCTTAAAAAAGCCGGATAAAAAAGCATATGCTTTGGAGCAGCTGCAAGTAGTAGGAATTGATGAAGCTTTAGCCAAAAAAAGTGTGACACAGCTTTCCGGCGGGCAGCAGCAGCGTGTGGCAATCGTTAGAGCTCTTTGTTGTAACCATGAATTAATTGTCGCTGATGAACCAACTGGGAATTTAGATGAAAAGACCTCTGAAGATATTGTGAAACTGTTTCAAAAAGTGGCTCATGAAGAGCATAAATGTATCATCATTGTGACACATGAACAGGACGTGGCGAATGCATGTGATACAGTTTATGAGCTGAAGAACCGTCAATTTACAAAAATATAGCAAACACAGGAGCTGATGCAGTTGTCAGCTCCTTTTTGCTCTGTAATATTGTGTCAGTGGAAATTCAAAATCGTAAAGAAAAAAATACCAGCACTTATTTGAGCGTTCAAATGCCAACAAGGAATCATTAATACTTTTCAATATTCTTTCTCCGATGGTTTGACAGTCAGAATAATAAATGAAAGCAAGGGAATCAAGCATGCTGCCTATGGTTTGTGCAATTTTTATTATTTTCGTTCCCGTATTTATAGGATTCAAGGACTTATTTTTTCGCAGTATAAAAAGAACTTGAAACAAAATCAAAGAATCTATACCGATCCTCAAAAGTTAGATTTTCAGGTCCAACTTTTAGGGGTCGCTGCAAATCTCTGTCTTTTCGTTTCAAGCTCTATGATTTCATTCAGTTTTTGTTCTATCAAAATTGTTCGGCGTAGAAGTCTTTAATTATTCTTGTTTTTGAATTAGGGTAGTATCTGCCATTTTTGACAGGTATTGCTGTAGCTGATAGGCTTCCAATTTTAATCGAGCACCGATAGACGTATCTAATACTTTAATACGGTTGTTTCTTCGATCGATAATTTGTCTACTAGATACGATGTCGTCATTATTGGCAATAGCAGAGTTTTTCTCTGTAAAAGGCTTATGTGCTGCTAAATGCATGCCGTAGGAATTGTAGATTAGTGTATAGCCGCCAATCCCTGTGACTTTTTGATAAGATTTTGAGAAACCGCCATCTATTACCAGCATTTTTCCTTCAGCTTTAATTGGTGTTTCACCTTTCTTAAGCTTAACCGGCGTATGACCGTTTATAATGCAGCCGATTACCGGATTGATGTCAAATTCTTCCAGCAGCTTCATACAGGTTTCTTTTTGTTCCCGTAAATAATAGTAGGCATTTTTTTCTTCAACGTGCAGTTCACTTTCACTACAGAAGTAGCGTTCAAAAGTTTTCATCGCTTTCTTGCCAAAAAGAGAGGAGCCTTCGCCGCACCATAAGTACCAAATAATATCTGTAAGTTCTTCTACCTGCCTGAAGCGATTCGTAAAAGCCGCAGTGATAGCGTGATCAAAATAATCTAATAATTTTTTTCCGGAATAAGACTGCCCTTTGAAGCTAACCTTTTGAAAACTGCCATCAGTATTTAACGGAATACAGCCGTGAATCAGGAGGTTCTGGTTATAAACATGATAAAGAGAGCCCTTTTTCATCAGAAAGGACATATGCTTAGCCAGCCGCTCAGAGTG
The DNA here is from genome assembly GCF_056924295.1 of Enterococcus sp. LJL128. Taxonomy (NCBI): domain Bacteria; kingdom Bacillati; phylum Bacillota; class Bacilli; order Lactobacillales; family Enterococcaceae; genus Enterococcus; species Enterococcus sp. LJL128. The sequence continues at coordinate 273,084 of NZ_JBXPBP010000003.1, forward strand.
CTGAAATTGTGACATAAGCTCTGAAATCAATGCATCCTCTTCTTCAGAGAGAGAGAAGGGAGAATGGGGATCGACTGTTTGAAAGCAGCTGTTAACCAAGGAATAGGCTGTACTATCCAAAATAAGAGAATTTCCATCAATTTTATCCAAAAGCAAGCGGTCAGTCATAGCAAAATCCGGCCGCCGCAGAATAATTTGACCTTCTAGTTTTTGCTGAATAATTGTTATGGCTTGCTGAATCAACATGCTGTCGATTTTCTCTTCTTCAGTCAAATGCCGGTAAGGATTTTTTTTTGGTTGAAACTGCAGATTATCTTTATAGTATTTGCGGCTGAATTTCCGAAGTCCAGTCAAATTGATGCCATATGATTCTTCAATCAAATCCAGATTGCCGTAACGGGCACAGATTCTTAGCACATTTGCCAAGCAGGCTTTAGACCCGCAAAATGCACCTAGCCAAATAATGTCGTGATTACCGAATTGAATATCAACAGAATGGTAAGCTATCAGCTTATCCATGATTTTATCTGGTTCTGGACCACGATCATAGATGTCACCGATAACATGAAGATGATCGATAACCAGACGCTGAATGAGATAACATAAAGAAGTAATAAACACCTCCGCTTCGCGCAGAGAAATTATTTTGTCGATAATTTGTTCATAATAGTCTTGTTTATCGGCATTCTGATCATAGGGATAAATGAGTTCCTCCAGGATATAGGCATAGTTTTTCGGCAATGCTTTTCTGACCTTGGAACGTGTATATTTACAAGAACAAAAACGGACAAGATCCAGCAGCTGCTGAATGGTTCTTTTTGAAAAATCAAAGGTCAGAAGCTGTTTTTGCTTTAGGCGGATTAGCTTTTCTTCTGGATAATAGATTAAAAAGCATAAGGAAGCGATTTCGTCATCTGAAAGCTCTTTGGCAAAAATCATTCTCACCTTTTCTTTGATACTACCGGAGCCATTACGCAAAATATGATCGAATGCTTCAAATTCTCCATGAAGGTCGCTTACGAAATGCTCCGTTCCCTTGGGCAGGTTTAAAATGGCTTCTAAATTAACAATTTCTGCTATAAGTTCATCTCTTGATTGTTCAGTCAAATCGCTTCCTCCTCAAAAACTTACGCTTCGTTGACACTTTCAATAATCGAAGCAGTTTCTTCGATTGATTTTTTCTCCACATTAATGACTAAGGATCCATATTTTTCAAATACATCATTTGCATAAGCCAGCTCTGCTTTAATTCTGTCGCAGTCAGTATATGCTGAATCCTCTTTCAAACCAAGAGAATGAAGACGTGACTTCCGTATTTCTCTAAGGCTGTCCATCGATGTTGTTAAACCAATAATTTTACTTGGGTCAATCTGATTCAGTTCTTCTGGAAGGGGAACTTCCGGAATAAGAGGAAGGTTAGCAACTTTATGGTTTTTATTAGCCATATACATACTTAGAGGTGTTTTCGACGTTCTTGAAACCCCTAGAAGGACATAGTCAGCATCCAGAAAACCACGCGGGTCTTTGCAGTCATCATAACGGACCGCAAACTCAATAGCAGCTACCCGGTTGAAATACTGCTCGTTAAGCTTGTGAAGAGCACCAGGCTCCTGCAAGGGAGCGATGCCAAAAGTTGATTCGATAATTTCACTAAGAGGGCTCATGTAGTCAACGTACAGTAAACCTGTCCGTCTGGCAAAGCTTCGAACCAGCTCAACTAATTCTTTGTTAACTAGAGTAGTAACAACAACTGCTTTGTCATGCAAAGCATCTTTTAAAATAGGCTGCAGCAGCTCTGCATCAGTGATAAAAGAAAAACGCTGAATATCGCTCATATCAATATCAGGGTATTGAGCGGAGACGGCTGAGATAATTTTCTGTGCTGTTTCACCTACTGAGTCTGAGATTAAATAGATTTTCACATTGCTTTTTTTCATGATTTTTTAACACTCCTAATAGTTTTCATTTTCGATATCTTTTCCTGCCAGAATAAAGTATTCCATTAATTTTGTTTTTGTCAGCTTTCCGATGACCTTTAGAGGTTCTGTTTCAGACACTACCGGCAGGGTATCCACACTGTGCAGTAGAATCAGATCTCCAGCATCTAAAATCGTGTGCTCCCCAGTGACTGTAATGATATTCGGCATTCGAGTCATGATAACAGCCACCGGTGTTTTTTCAGTATGGGGATTGCTGATAGCCGCTCTAAGCAAATCCTTTCGTGATAAAACCCCAATCAACTCTTCTTGTTCATTTTTTACATAGAGCGAGCCCACATCATACATGAACAAGTTGGTTACTGCATCATAAATAGTTGTTGATTGAGAGATTAGCAGTGGGGGAATCATAATATCTTTGACCTTGCTCTTATACAATTTTTCATATAGAAGCGGCTCGACTTTCTGGCCTGTGTAAAAATAACCAACCTTTGGCCGTGCATCAAGTAGACCAGTCATGGTTAAAATAGAGAGGTCGCTGCGTAATGTAGCCCGGCTAAACCCTAAAGCTTTAGCTATTTCTTCGCCGCTGATAGGCTGATTTTCCTTGACGATTTTAATGATTTCCAGTTGTCTGGAAGTTAATTTCATTCCTTCAAACCACCTTTTTAATATGACATACTATTAATTATATATATGGTCACATATAAAAGCAAGTTAAAATATAATGTGTAAAAATAGAGGTTGACACTAAATGTGATACACTATATAATTCGAATTAATTCAAATATGACATACTAATTATCGGAGGAAAAAGAATGACGTATATCTATGATTTTTCAGAAGGTGCAAAAGAATGGTCGGATTTGTTAGGCGGCAAAGGAGCAAATCTGGCTGAAATGACAGCTCTTCATTTACCTGTACCAAATGGGTTTAACATAACAACAGAAGCTTGTAAGGACTATTTAAAAGAGAGCAGCGGATTAAATGAAAAATTAATCAATGAGATTAGACAGCACATTCAATCACTGGAGCAACAGACCATGAAAGTACTGGGAGATGCAGAGGATCCCTTGCTCATTTCTGTTCGAAGCGGCTCAAAGTTTTCTATGCCGGGGATGATGGATACAATTTTGAATCTTGGTTTAAATGATGAAACGGTAGTTGGGCTGGCTGAAAAAACAGGAAACAGCCGGTTCGCCTATGATTGTTATCGTCGTCTTTTGCAAATGTTCGGAGATGTGGTCTGGGGAATTGACAAGAATAAGTTTGAAGATCAGCTTAGTTTTTATAAAAGTCAAAAGGGCTATACGATTGATACAGAAATGACGGCTGAAGACTGGCAGTATCTAGTTGATGTCTACAAAGGAATTTATATGGAAACCCTTCACAAACATTTTCCTCAAAATCCGATGGAGCAGCTGTTCCACTCTGTCGAAGCTGTGTTTCGCTCGTGGAATAATAAGAGAGCGAAAACCTATAGGCGGCTTCATGATATTTCTGATGATTTGGGAACAGCAGTAAATATCCAGGAAATGGTTTTTGGAAATTCTGGTTTGGACAGTGGAACGGGTGTTGCTTTTACTAGAAATCCTTCAACTGGTGAAAAAGGTATTTTCGGTGAATTTCTTATAAATGCTCAGGGAGAAGATGTTGTAGCCGGTATTAGGACACCGCAGCCGATTGCTGCTTTGAAAAAGTCTATGCCGGAGATTTACGCAGAAGTTTGTGAGATAAGTGAGCAGCTGGAGCAACATTATCAGGATATGCAGGACATCGAATTTACCATAGAAAATAAAAAGTTATATATTCTTCAAACCAGAAATGGTAAGCGAACAGCAAAGGCTTCTTTTAAAATCTGTATAAATTTAGTTGAAGAAGGAGTTATTTCTAAAGAAGCAGGACTACAGCGAATTACGCCAACTATGATTACTCAATTGCTTCACCCAGTCTTTGAAGAAGAGGCGCTAAAGGCTGCTGTACCCTTTGTCAAAGGACTTCCGGCAAGCCCGGGAGCAGCTAGTGGTCAGGTTTACTTCACTGCTGAAGCGGCAAAAGCGGCCAGTGACAGAGGGGAAAAAGTGATTTTAGTTCGACAGGAAACTTCTCCAGAAGATATTGAAGGAATGGTTGTCAGTGAAGGGATTGTTACTTCAAGAGGTGGAATGACCTCCCATGCCGCAGTTGTCGCCAGAGGGATGGGGGTTTGCTGTGTAGCAGGCTGTGAAGAGTTGCAGGTAGATGAATTTTTAGAACAGGCGAGCTGTGGTGACGTGACCTTTGGAACAGGAGATGTTATTTCAGTGGATGGAACATCCGGTTTGCTGTATCAGGGGAGTATCCCTAAGAAAGAAGGAGAGGAGCAGGAGCTATTAAATAAAGTGCTGGATTGGGCACAAGAGCTTAGTACACTAGAAGTTTATGGGAATGCGGAAACGCCCGAAGACATTCAGATTGCCCTTAAGCTTGGGGCAAAAGGAATTGGGCTTGCCAGAACAGAGCATATGTTCTTTGGTGAAGAGCGAATCAGTGAAGTTCGTAAAATGATACTTGCAGTGGATCAGAAAGGACTCCGTAAACCGTTGGAACAGTTGAAAAAGTATCAGAAAAATGATTTTAAAGAAATTTTTCAATTGATGGAGGAACGTCCATGTACCGTACGACTGCTTGATCCGCCGCTGCATGAATTTTTGCCAAAAGCAGAACGGGAAATAGAGGATCTTGCGATAGCGACCAATCGAACCCCAGCCCAGATTCGCAAGCGTATATCAGAATTAGCGGAACAAAATCCTATGTTAGGGCATAGGGGCTGTCGGCTTGCAGTGAGTATTCCTCAAATTTATCAAATGCAGACTGCTGCAATTATCGAAGCGGCTATTGAAGTCAGTCAGTCGAGCGGTTTCTCTGTGGTGCCGGAAATCATGATTCCTTTAGTTAGTACGGATAAAGAAATGAGCTTACTACGAAAACAACTGGAAGAAACAATAGAAGCGATTTTTGAGCTTTATGGTCATCGGATTTCTTATAAGATTGGAACGATGATTGAGACGCCGCGGGCTTGTCTGACAGCGGCAGAGATTAGTCAAAGTTCTGACTTTTTCAGCTTTGGTACTAACGATTTGACGCAGCTGACTTATGGCTTTTCTCGGGATGACTCCGCGAAATTTCTTAATGAGTATCTTAATTTGAAGCTTTTACCAAGTGACCCATTCCAGCATTTGGATGAAAAAGGAGTTGGTCAGTTAATTCAGCAGGCGGTTGATGGTATTACAGCAAGTAAAGGAGCTGCACAGATAGGTGTTTGTGGTGAAGCTGGAGGAGATCCGCAGTCTATTCGTTTCCTGAGAAAGCTGCCAATTTCATATGTTTCTTGTTCACCATTCAGAATACCGGCAGCCATTCTAACCATTGCTCAGGAAGAAATAAAGGAAAAGGCTGGAAAGCTTAAAATTTTGAATAAATTGATAAAAGAAGTGTAAATCAGAATCTGTAATATTAAGCAATTAATCCTCTATTGTTGTCAAAAAAATCAATTTTCAAAATAAAATTTTATTTAATAATCAATCTAAACAAAAAAATTGATTAAATATTTCGCATAATGACGTGAAAAGCAAAATATTTGCAAAAAATAAATTTAAATAATAGAATTTAATAGTAAAAACATATATATGAGGAGAGATAGTTATGATTACAGTGTACACTTCCCCAAGCTGCACATCTTGTCGTAAAGCAAAGAAATGGTTGGAAGACCATGATATTCCCTATGTGGAAAAAAACTTTTTCAAAGTACCATTAACAAGAGATGAGCTTTTAAACATGTTGCGGTACACAGAGACCGGAACTAGTGAACTTATTTCACAACGGTCAATGGTTTATCAAAAGCTTTCAGTAAATTTGGACGAACTGAGCATCAGCGAGTTGCTGGATTTGATTCAGGAAAATACCAGCTTACTCCGCCGACCAATCATCATTGATGATTATAGAATGCAAGTTGGTTTTAACGAAGATGAAATTCGAGTATTTTTACCTAGAGAAGTTAGAAAACAGGAACTCACACACGCCTTGCTTCTGACTGGTGTTTTTTAAAATTTTATTATTTTGATATAAATATTTTGAATGTAAAGCTGTTCAACGTTGAATTTTCAAGGTTGGACAGCTTTTTTGTCAATAAAGTGATGGATTAAAGATTACTATAAGGAATCGGAAAACTTAGAATTTGTCTGAAATCAGAGTGAAGTCAGCTTTGTCTCTATGAGACTAATGGTTCTCGAGAAATGAAGGACTTTTGAAACACTGTTAATTTAGTTTTAAAAAGTGTACCCATATAAGAATCACAATGCCCATTTTATCTTAGCTCACTGCCAAAATTTCTGGGAAATGTGCTTCTTCTATAGCTTTCGGACAGGTCTTGGATAGTCATATGAGCAGCAATGGATTTGAGTGGTATCTACAAGAAGAGAAAATAATAAAAGCAGAAAGTAGGCTAGAAAAACCAGCTTAAAAAAAAATGAAAAATAAATAGGAAGTTTATCATTTTTGTGCTATTATCGGTAATAACTAAAATGAAGAAGGTGAAGAAATGTCGCTATTATTTGGCACAGCAGAGTTTAACGAAAATCAACATTTAGTCATTGGCGGATGTGACACAACTGAGTTAGCCGAAACATACGGGACACCATTATTTATCTATGATGTTGCTCATATCAGAGAGAAAGCCAGAGGCTTTAAGAAGACACTTGATGAATTGGGAATAAAAAATAAGGTTATTTATGCAAGTAAGGCGTTTGCCTGTCTGGCAATGTATAAGCTGCTGGAAGAAGAAAATCTTGGATGCGATGTAGTATCCGGCGGTGAATTATATACAGCCGTTAAAGGCGGCATGTCTCCTGAAAATATAGAGTTTCATGGAAATAATAAATTGAAAGAAGAATTGGAATTTGCGTTGGACAGCAAGGTGGGTACTATCATTGTTGATAATTTTTATGAACTGGAACTGCTGAAGGAACTAACCGCTGCAAAAGGAGTCCAGCAGGCAGTGATGCTGCGGATTACACCAGGTGTGAACGCAGAGACACATGACTACATTTTGACAGGGCAGGTTGATTCTAAATTCGGGTTTGATGTCAACAGTGGACAGGCCGAACAAGCTATGCAGCGTGCATTAGAGATAGACGGTTTACTAGTGAAAGGCATTCATTGTCATATTGGCTCACAAATTTTTTCTTCTGACGGCTTTTTAGTGGCCGTGGAAAAGATGCTGACAATTCTACATGAGTGGAAAGAAGATTTTGGCTATACTGCTGAGATTTTGAACATGGGTGGCGGTTTTGGTATTCAGTATACTGAAGCGGATGAACCGCTTAAACCTGAGCAGTTTGTAAAAGCAATCGTAGAAAGCGTTAAAGGACAGTGTGCACGGCTTGACTATCCATTACCTGAACTGTGGCTGGAACCAGGACGGAGTCTGGCGGCAGAAGCGGGCACTACGTTGTATAAGGTTGGTGCTCAAAAAGTAATCCCAGATGTTCGTCATTACGTCGCAGTGGACGGCGGGATGGGGGATAATATTCGTCCTGCTCTTTATGAAGCTGAATATACCGGGATGTTGGCAAACCGAGTCAGCAGAGAAACGACAAGTAAAGTAGCTGTCGTTGGGAAATATTGTGAATCGGGAGATGTCCTAATAAAGGAAATTGATTTACCAGAAGTAGTCGCTGGGGATTTATTTGCTATGACCAGTACAGGTGCGTATGGTTACTCAATGGCCAGTAACTATAATCGTAATCCTAGACCAGCGGTTGTTTTTGTTGAAAACGGTGAAGCAAAATTAGTCATCCGCAGAGAAACCTATGAAGATTTGATTTCTTTGGATTGTGAAGACTAAGTGGATTTTAAAGGAACTTCTTAACAGTAGGGCAAGGAAAGCGAGCTGTGTATTTGATGATTAGGGATGTAGCATTGTCAGTTTGATAAATGTGACAGCCCTTTTCCTGTAGTCTTGAAAATTAAAAGTATTTTTTATGATTTGGAGGTTGAGGATGAGTCAAAAAGAGAAATCTGAAAATGGACTTGCGCTAGGTTTGTCATTTGGACTGTTATTTGGATTGTTGCTGAATCAGCTGGCCTTAGGACTTTGCTTGGGCTTGGCAATTGGTGCTGCTTATGATGAACTTCAGAAAAAGAAAAAATAAATCTTTTAAATAATCAATCCTGATGGTCAATGAAGTTAGTAGAAATAAGTAAGTAAAAAATAAATCAGAAGGTGAAGAAATGCAATTTAGTGATGAAATAATCCAGTATTTGTTGTTGATTACTACGATTGTAATCAGTATTCAACTTATTCGTGGGAAATGGCTGATGCTTATTGCCGGCTACAATACAATAGAACCGGAAAAGCGAAAAGAGACTAATGGTCCAGCTTTAGGAAAAGCAGTCGGAACTTTTTTATTATATATCGATTTAGTTTTAATATTGTCGATTTTATTTCCAGCAACGAGTGACTATTCATTTGTGTTGATACTGATTCCGCTGGCATTTCTGCTTATCTTTGTAAATACTTCTCCCAGATTTAAAAACTGATTGTAGGATTTTTTTGGAAATAATAAGAAAAAAGTAAGTTATCCAAGAAGAAAGAAAATAGGAGATTAAAAATGATTGCTTCAATTAATGATTGGCAGGCAGAAAAGCAGCTGGTAAATTATTATACCTTTCAAGCTAATTTGTGGGGAAAAGATGCATATATTAATGTTTCTCTTAAAAAGGCTAAAGAAGACCTGAATGTTCAAGAAAAGGATCAATTGATTAAGCTTTTAACTAAGGAAATTCAGTGGATTGAGAAGAGTAAAACAGAGTTTTGCGGTTTAATGCTTGAAGAAGGAATTCTAGCTCTTGCAGAGGACTGGACCTGTGCTGCAGAAGAGGTAGAAGGAAAAGCAGGTTGTTATAAAATCGATGGACAAGAGGTGCAGCTGCCAATAACTAAACAGGTTTTTGAAGAGAGCTTGTATTTTAATGGGGTAGGTTTCGAAATGAGTGAGGATTTAACTAAGTATGATTTGACGCTATATATCGAATGTAGTCCTGATTATTTTGCAGGTCATGCGATAGAGGTCTGGAGCAATCAGGAGCATTGTGTGACGGTTGGCAGTTTAGTCGGTTAAGTAGTATGAGAGAAACTAGTTTTATATAAAATCTTAATTTTTTATAGAATTAAGTTGTATTATTGGAATTCCCTGTATGCTGACGATAAAATAAAGGTATAGAAAATTTCGGAGGGATGACAATGAACAAGAGTAAAGGTCAGAAAATTGATAAGATTCAACTATTGAAGGCAGTAATTACGATAGTATCAGGAATTCTTCTTCTGAAAGCTGTTTTCAAAAAACGAGAAGCTTAGGGTTTTTATTAGGAATAAAGTTCTTGGATCAAGAAAAGAATGCAAATATCAATTTTGAAGCATCAGACGAGGAATGGGTCTGATGCTTTTTCGTTTGAAAGAAAGGAACAAATAGTCATTGGCAAACATTTATGATATGGTTATTTTAAGAAATTAAAAAAGGAGAGGTGGAAACTTGAAACTGGTGTTGACGATTATTTTTTGTATGTTTATCTTGGTATTTCTCTATAGATATTTACTTGCTCAGTCAAAAAATCCTTCCGGATTTATCGGCAAAAGAATGATGCGGATCTGGAACGGAACGTATATACCAATGGTTAAATGGGCTGTCAAACATGGGATTAACGAACAGCCCAAAAGAATACTTGATGTTGGGATGGGAAATGGAGCATCCAGTAAATTACTGAAAAACTATTATCCAGCCGCTGATATAACGGGGATAGACATTTCTGAAACAGCTGTTCGTCTGGCAAATGAAAAAGTAGAAAAAGGACTTTGTTTTAAACAGGAATCAATTGAACGGACGACATTTAATGAGCAGACCTTTGATTTGATTACCGCTTTTCAAACACATTTTCATTGGGAAAATCTGGACACGGCTTTTATAGAAATCGCTCGGATTCTCACGCCAGAAGGGACAGTGTTACTCTCCTGTGAAGAATCAAAGCAGCGCTATTTTCTAAAAGAATTAGGTGTATCAGCTCATTTTAAAGAATATTTAAGCACAAAGGGTTTTACCGTAAAAAAGCAGATGACAAAGAACGGCTGGTTGTTATTTATAATAGAAAAAAATTGTTAAAAGGAGAAAATAAACATGGGAATATTTGATAAATTAAAAGGATATATTGATCAGACAAAGAGGAATGGAGAATTAGCTAGAGAAAGAGAGTTTAATCAAATCTATGATAACTCAGAGCTTTTTCAGGAAGGACCATTTGAAATTGATTATATAGGTGCTATGTTGACGACAGGAGATAAGAGACCTCTAGTAAGCATTGAAATGGAATGGTTAAACACGAGCAAGGAGCCCTGTAAACTAAGTGAGTATCTGTTATCTATTTCGGCTGTTCAAGCTGGAGAAGAACTGAAAGCTACCGGCTTTATCTTTGACGAGGAAGGGTTAGTATTTGAAACACCTCTTGATGCAGGTACCAGAGATGGCGATGCTTTAATCAATTTCGAATTGGTTAATTTATCTGATTCTGTAGAGGTAGTTATTTGCTTCGCAGATGGCAAGAAGCAGTTTACGGTTATTTTTCCAGAACACTTAAAAAGCGATTTACTTGTCTAATACAGATGGTGGGTAAGAAATACTGGCTGAGGTGAGTGCTACATAGTTGGATGGGCAGCTGTTACTTTCCTTAGACAATTGTTCTTAGAATGCATTTGCTGACCGTGTGGATAAGGATTGCAGAATTGGAAGTTATTTTCCTCTAACAAAAGCTGAAAATCAGTGATATTTTATAAAAATACTGGGTAATATAATGTAGAAATGATATGATGTATTAAAATACATCAGACCTTTATGTAGGAGGAAATAAATGAATAAACAAATAAAGTACATTCTTTTGATTTTTCTAGTATCATTTAATCTACGATTGGGGATTGCCAGTGTTCCGCCGATTCTGGCTCAAATCAAGAATTCACTGGAATTAACAAATTTAGAGGCGAGTTTGCTTACAAGTATTCCAGTTGTTTGTATGGGTGTACTGGCCTTTTTTGTAAGTAGTATTCAACAAAAGTTAGGTAGAAAATATGGCGTTTTTATCTTCTTAATTCTATTGGGTTTTAGTATTAGCGGGAGGGCTTTTGCGGCTAATTACTATCTGCTTATTTTGACCACGTTTTTAATTGGTTTTGCTATTGCCATAATAGGTCCTTTGTTATCAGGATTTATTAAGGAAGAATTTCCCAATAAATCAGGTTTGCTTATTGGGTTCTATTCTTTAGGAATGGGTCTTGGGGCGGTTTGTGCATCCAGCTTTATGATACTGATAACCAATTTTTTTGACGGAAGCTGGCAGTATTCGCTAGCGGTATGGGGAATCTTTGCGGTGATTACCGCCTTACTTTGGTTATTTTTTGTTCCAGCACAGCAGGAACACAGCTTGAAGGAGAAAGACCAATCCGAGACGGTTCGCACGCATTTAAAAAATCCCAAACTGTGGCAAATGATTCTTTTCTTTGGCATTCAATCAGGCATCTTTTACAGCATTACCACTTGGATTCCAGACTTCTTGCTCCACAAAGGATTAACACCAACTGCTTCAGCACTACAGCTGACTCTTTTCACTGCTGTTCAAATGACGTTTAGTTTCATCATTCCAACGATGATGGATCGATTCGGACGTCTCGGACAATGGCTGACAGGCTGTTGCCTATTCATGTTCGGAGCGGTTTTATTGTTCCTGTTTTGTAATGGAGAATTCCTTATGACGATTGGTACTATCTTAACGGCTATAAGCCTAGGCGGGCTATTTCCAATAGCGATGCTGCTGCCGCTTCAGTCTAGTAGTAATGCAGTTGAAGCGAGTATTTGGACAAGTTTAGTGCAGGCGTTTGGGTATATCATCGGCGGTGTTATTCCCTCAATTATCGGGTTACTAGTGGATCAATCCGGCAGCTATTCCTTTTTGTTCTGGTTTGTTGCTGTTGGAACAATCCTACTGCTGCTGACTGGTCTGAAGGATGGAAAGCAAAGGGTAACTGCTCATGAATAGTAGAGGACTGGTTAACCAAACAATCACTGCTCTTATCAACTATATAGAAGAAAATCAGCTAACTGCCGGGCAAAAGCTTCCTAAAGAAACTGATTTAGCAAAAGAGCTTGAAATTGGTCGTTCTACATTGAGAGAAGCAGTTAAAATATTGTCATTCTCAAATGTTTTAGATGTTCGACAGGGAGCTGGAACCTTTATAAATAATGAGCCATTTAGTCAAAGTCCTTCAGTAGAGCAGCTCTTGACGGCTCGCGAAATGCTTGAAAAACAGGCAGTTGAACAGCTTGCGAAACAAGAATGTGATGTGGCAGAGCTGATTCAGTTGAAAGAAGCATTGTTCGAAAGAAATCGTCTGCTGCAGGAGGGACAGTTTTCTGACTATATAACAAGCGATTTAAATTTTCATATGAAGATAGTTTCACTTTCAAAAAATCCATTTCTTATTAAATGGTACAACGAGCTGTTGCCCGATTTAAAATTATTTTTGAGTAGTCAGATGTTGAAACTTAAGGACTATCAGGATAATACCATTCTGCATAATGAATTATACGAAGCGATTGTTGATGGAAATTACGACAAAGCTGCATTGCTGATTAGTAAAAATAATCATTTGTGATATAAAAAAGCACGCATCAGCAGAAAAAGCTGATACGTGCTTTAAATTTTTAGCGAATCCCTAATGCAATCCGAGCGTAGCGTGACATCTTATCTGTTGTCCAAGCTGGATACCATACAAGCTTCACTTCTACATTGTTAACTTCTGGAATATCAGCCACTGCTTGATGAATCTGCTCTGTTAGAATATCTGCAAGAGGACAGCCCATAGTGGTTAAAGTCATTTTGATGATGGTGTCGCCGTTTTCTTCAAATTCTATTTCATAAATCAAACCTAAATTTACGATATCAATACCTAATTCAGGGTCAATAACTGTTTCAAGAGCAGTCAAAATCTCTTCTTTAATCTCTTCGATTTCTTCAGCAGACCGTTTCTGTTCTTCGCTCATTGTCTCTCGACTCCTTTATCATTAACTATCGTTTATAATACCTTCTTTTTTCTGTTTTGTAAATGAGAATCTCTTTCAATAAAGAAGCAGTAGCGCCTGTCCACCAGATGTAAAGAGTCTTTCAATTTGACTGATTTATACTGGCACAATCAGAAAAAAAAAAATTCTTGAGAAAAAAAGATTGACAAAATCTTAAGAAATTTGTAAACTATTGAGTGTTAACAAGTTGAATAACGTTTTCATGTGACTAGATAATACTAGGCATGGAAGAATTTCATGTGGTTATGACAGTTAATGTCATACAATTATGGAGTTGTTCTATGCTTTTTTTGTTGCGTTCATGGAAATGAAACTGCCAACTCTGCAGAAGAGGTAATGTTTATGAAAATCAAAAAAGTACTAAATCAAAATGCAGTTCTTGTGCTTGACGAAGGACAAGAAAAAGTCGCTGTCGGTAAAGGGGTCGGCTTCAACAAAAAGAAAAATGATGTGCTGCCTCAGCAGCAGGTTGAACGGATTTTTGTGATGGAGCCGGAAGGACTGAAAAAGCTTCAAGTCCTGTTATCCCAAATCGATGAAAAATATTTTTTTGCTACGGAAGAAATCATCAAGTATGCTGAAAATACTCTTGGCGAAAAGCTTAATGCACATATTAATGTTGGTTTAAGTGACCACATTGCTTTTGCAGCTGAAAATATTCAGAATAATATTATTGTTCGGAATAAGCTATTGAATGAAATCGAAATATTGTACGGTGACGAGTTTGCAATTGCTCAATGGGCAGTTGATTATCTGACTCAAACACTGGGTTTGCCTTTTAGCTATGATGAAGCTGGTTATATTGCTATTCATATCCACAGTGCTCGCAGCGGACGCACGGACAACAGTAAAAGTATTCGTGAGGTCACGATTGTTTCTGAAATTATACGTTTAATTGAGCAGGAGCTGGATATCAATATTTATGATGAACAGATGAGTTTGAGTTATTCCCGTCTGGCGAATCACCTCCGTTTGTTTATTCACCGCTTCGAACAAAATCATTACGCTGTATTGGACGACGATATTTTGGATGTTGTTCGTAAAAAATATGCGGAAAGCTATGAAATCGCCAAGAAGATTCAAGTGTTACTGATGAAAAACTTCCACTATCAAGTGCCGAATGAAGAGCTGGGCTATTTAGCAATTCATATTGAACGGCTGCGCATGATTAAAAACAAATAGAGAAGGAGTTATGTATTATGAAAGAATACATGCAAAGAATGGGTCGCTCTTTAATGCTTCCAGTTGCGGTACTTCCTGCTGCTGCGATTCTTATGGGGATTGCAAACTGGGTTGGAAATGGCGATCCTAATGTCAATGTATTTACAATCTTTATGTTTAATGCTGGTGATGCGATTCTTGGTCACCTAGCGCTATTGTTCGCTGTAGGTTTAGCTTTAGGAATGTCTAAAGATAAGGATGGTTCAGCTGCTTTAGCCGGATTAGTTGCTTATCTGATTCCTGAAAAATTATTAGCTCCTGCATCAGTTCAAATGATTCAAGGTTTGGACGATGTTAGTGAAGTAGCCGCAGCATTTTCAAAAATTCAAAATAACGTTTTAATTGGTATTATTGCTGGTTTAGTGGCGGCTGCTATGTACAATCGTTTTTCTAATGTTAAGCTGCCAATGGCCTTATCATTCTTTAGCGGAAAACGTCTAGTTCCAATTATGGCAGCTGCTTCAATGGTTGTTATTTCAGCGGGACTATACTTTATCTGGCCAGTTATCTTTGATGGATTAGTAGCGTTTGGTGAAGCAATTTCCGGCTTAGGATTTATGGGAGCTGGTTTATATGGATTCTTCAACCGTTTATTGATTCCAACTGGGCTGCACCATGCGTTAAACTCAGTATTCTGGTTTGATGTTGCAGGAATCAATGATATTGGTAATTTCTTAGGTGGTCAAAAGGCAATTGAAGAAGGTTTGGCGATTGTTGGTAAAACAGGAATGTATCAAGCTGGATTCTTCCCAGTAATGATGTTTGGATTACCTGCTGGTGCTTTGGCAATTTATCAAAGTGCTCGCCCAGAAAAGAAAAAAGCAACAGCTTCATTAATGATGGCAGCTGCTTTTGCTTCATTCTTTACTGGTGTAACTGAACCATTGGAATTCTCATTTATGTTTGTTGCATGGCCGTTATACGTGCTTCATGCTGTATTCACTGGTCTGTCACTAGCAGTGGCTGCGTTCTTCCAATGGACAGCAGGTTTCGCATTTAGTGCCGGTTTTGTTGACTATTTCCTAAGCTTGAAAAACCCAGTTGCTAACAGCCCGCTTATGTTAGTTGTTGAAGGGATTTTCCTTGCAGCAGTTTACTATTTCGGCTTCCGTTTTGCAATTAAAAAATTCAATTTAATGACACCAGGTCGTGAAGAAGGCGATGGAGAAGAAACTCCAGATGTAGCAGATGGTGACAATAAGTTTGCTTCATTGGCTCGCAGAATCTACGAAGGATTAGGCGCTCAAGGGAATGTGACTTCAATTGATAATTGTACAACTCGTTTACGTTTAACTGTTAAGGATACAGGTAGTGTTGATCAAGGAAAAATTAAAGCAACAGGCGTTCCAGGAGTTAAGGTAATTGATGATAAGAACATCCAAGTAATTGTTGGTACAGAAGTTCAGTTTGTTGCAGATGAAATGACGAAGCTTCATAACTCTGGCGGCATCAGCGGTGCACCAACAGGTGATACGGCAAAAAAGCCTGAGCCAAAACCGGAAGCTCCTAAAGTTTCCGGCGGCGTAACAGAGCTTTATGCAGTAGCTGATGGAAAAACTGTTCCGATTTCTGAAGTACAAGATGATGTGTTCTCAGCAAAAATGATGGGTGATGGCTATGCAGTTGTTCCAACTTCTGGAGAAGTGTTTACACCTGTTGCGGGTAAAATTACTAATATTTTCCCAACAAAACATGCTATGGGAATTCTGACTGATTCAGGAATTGAAGTATTGCTTCATATGGGATTGGATACTGTTGAATTGAAGGGTGAACCATTTACACTTCATGTTTCAGAAGGACAGACTGTGAAACAAGGCGATAAAATTGCAACAATTGATTTATCTGCTCTTGAAAGAGCGAATAAGAAATCTGACTTGATTGTGGTATTTACGAATCAGGACGTAGTAAAATCCTATGATTTAGCTAAAGCAGGACAAGCTGTAAAAGCGAATGATATTGTAGGAAAAACAACTGTATAATTAATAACAAAGCCAGAGTTACGTAAAAGTAGCTCCGGCTTTTTTTGTTCACTAGATTAGTTAGTAATTCATGCTATTTCCAACTGACTGACAAATTAGAAGTGGCAAAAAAGAAAGGTTGTATTTATCTAAAATCATATTTAATAACGATAATATGTATGCTATAATTCATTAAAAGGAAAGGAGTGTTAAGTTGTGGTAAAATGTTTAAAGTTTGTTTTTTTTGTTGGATTAGTGTTTTTAGGAGTGATTGGTAGTGATGGGGCTGTTTATGCTGACGGTATGACTGATGAAGGAGTTAGTTATACTTTTCCAGAAGTAGCTGAGGATAAGATAGTTGATATTCCAGATTTTTCGTTTAGTGAAATAGAACCAAAGAAAATTTGGGGACCAGATGAACGCCGTCCAGTTAGCAACACAACAGTATTTCCATATTCAGCTGTTGTTAAGGTAGTTTGTCACTACAATGTTGGTTTGCCCTCAAGCGGGACAGGAAGTATGATTGGTAAAGATGCTGTGCTAACCAATGCTCACGTAGTTTACAGTAAGGATAGAGGATGGCCTAAGTCAATTACTGTATATCCTGGGAAAAATGCTAATAGTGAACCTTTTGGCAGTGCCCAATCTAGAGTAGTAACGATTTCAAGTACTTCTTATGGTGCAACAAATGATTATGCAGTAATTAGGTTGAATAAAGCGATTGGAAATAATACTGGATATTTTGGATTAACAAGCACAATTCCATCCTCTTTGACATTAACAGGTTATCACGGAGATAAGAAGGACGGTAAAATGTATACTCAAACCAGTAGTATCGTTGGTTCTAATAATGAACAAATTCTTCATCAGTTCGATGCATGGGCTGGCTCTAGTGGAAGTCCAATGTATAATAGTAATAAACAAATTGTCGCAATACATGCTGGTGGCTATTCTAGTTATGATTATGCTGTTCGAATGAATGGAAAAGCTAAAAGTAATGTTGTCGCATGGGCGCATGACAAGAATTCTGATGGAACAATATATACTGGAGTCAATTATCAGACACATACTAAAAACTTTGGCTGGATGAACTTTGTGGCTAACGGTACTACTTCTGGAACAACAAAACAGAGCAGACAAGCTGAGGCTTTGCAAATCAAACTGAGTGGCTATTCAGGAGGGATTCAGTATCGATCCCACGTTCAAAGCAAAGGCTGGCTACCTTGGGTTTCAAATGGTCAGACAGCGGGAACCGTTGGTGAATCACGACGGTTGGAAGCTTTTCAAGTGAAGTTAACAGGAGCAATTGCCAACACACATCGCATTGAATACAGAGCTCATGTACAGAGCAAAGGGTGGTTGCCTTGGGTGAAAGATGGTCAGACAGCGGGAACGGTTGGAGAAGCCAGACAAGTGGAGGCAATCGAAATGCGACTTGTAAAAAAATAAAAACATTAGCAGTTTGATTATAATTGAAAACAGTGGATAAGGTAATGTAAATTACTTTCGTCCACTGTTTTTATCTACAAAAATAGTAATATGATAACGATACATGAAAATATACTGCCGATTGAGTCAAAAATTAATGAAGTCTACTTTTTTAATGCCTAGACTGGTAAACTATGAGTAAGCTAAATGTATAAAGGAGAAAAGAGCATGAAAGAATTAATTACAGAGCGGTTAAATATAAGAAGATTCACCGAAAATGATGGTCCATCCTTATTTAACTATTTATCTAAAGAAGAGGTGGTTCATTTCGAACCTTATCCCCCTTTTACAAAAGAGCAGTCGGATAAGGAAGCGCTGCGGCGTGCGCAGGATAAAAGCTTTTGGGCTGTTTGTCTGAATGATGGAACGTTGATCGGAAATCTCTATTTTTCTAAAGGTGAGTTTGATACTTGGATGATTGGTTATGTTTTCAATAATGAGTATTGGGGACAAGGCTATGCAACTGAAGCGGTAAATGCAATCTTTGACTATGGATTTCAGGAGTGGGGAGTGCGTCGGATAATTGCACTCTGTAATCCTCTAAATACTCCTTCATGGCAGCTGCTGGAGCGGGTAGGCATGCGTAGAGAAGGTGAATTGAAGCAGAATGTGTTTTTCAACATGGACGAACTAGGAAAACCTATTTGGCAGGATACTTATGAGTATGGTTTGCTTAAGAATGAATATATGAAAAATAAAGCGAACTCTTGAAAACTTAGGTAAAAGGCACTGACCCCCAAGAATGAGAATATAAAAAAGAGGCACCTCCGTTGAATTTATTTTATATAATAAATTTAGCGGAGGTGCTTTTGATGAAGAAAAAAATGGCGTATTCTCTTGAAGTCAAAGAGAAAGTAATTGAATTGAAAATTGAAGGAAAGACAACAAAAGAGATACTAGAGCTGACAGGGGTTAA
>NZ_JBXPBP010000004.1:0-248905 GCF_056924295.1 Enterococcus sp. LJL128
TTAACCCCTGTCAGCTCTAGTATCTCTTTTGTTGTCTTTCCTTCAATTTTCAATTCAATTACTTTCTCTTTGACTTCAAGAGAATACGCCATTTTTTTCTTCATCAAAAGCACCTCCGCTAAATTTATTATATAAAATAAATTCAACGGAGGTGCCTCTTTTTTATATTCTCATTCTTGGGGGTCAGTGCCCTTTTGTCTCGACCTCTTTTTCATATCTATTTAATGATTTATACTGCTTTTTTGAACTGCCCGAAGCAGACGCTCAAGACCATCGCTAATTTTATCACGAGGAGCACCAAGATTGAAACGCAAATATTTTTTGCCTTCCTTCCCATAGGTATCGCCCCGCATAATAGCTACCTTTTCCTGATGGATGAGAATTTTTTGAAGCTCATCCATACTAACTGGTAAACGGCTAAGGTCTAGCCAAGCTAAATAAGAAGCTTCAGGAATGTATGCAGAAATGTAGGGATGCTCTGCCAGCCTGTCTGTCAACATCAGAAATGTGTCATCCAGGTAGCTGTTAAGCTCTGCCAGCCATTTCTGCTGATAATTGTAACAGTCCTGCAGTGCCAGCATGCCCAGATAGGGTACTGAAGAAAGACCATCCTTATTTTTAAGCACAGTTAAAAAGCTTTCACGGAGAGTCCTGTCTGGTACAATGGCATAAGAGCAGCCCATTCCCGGACTATTAAAGGTTTTAGAAGCAGAAGATAGTAAAACCACAGGGACTTTTAGCTTATCCGCAAACGTCACGATTGGATGATGGAAAACGCCTTTTCGGCGAATATCCATATGAATCTCATCGCTGATAATTCCCACCTGATACTGATTACACAGCTCAATCAACGTAGTTAACTCCTCTTGATTAAATGCTCGTCCAGTAGGATTATGAGGGTTGCACAGTAAAAATATTTCTGGTCTTTCTTTCTCAAATACCTCAGCCAGCTCCTCAAAATTAATTTGGAAGCCTGTTTCTTTTTTTAAACTTACAGAAATTAAGGCTTGTTTATTTTCTGCTACTGTTTTAAAAAATGCATCATAGCAAGGTGTAAGCGTGACAACCTTTCCACCTGGTTCTGAAAGCAGCTGTAAAAATACCGATAAGCTGTAAATCACACTTGGGCTGTAGACAATCCAGTCTTCTGCAACTATTGTTTGAAAATGCCGGCTAAACCAACTAGCAATCGCTCCCTTAAAATCAGAATGATTCCAGCGGGTATAACCAAATACACCACGTTTCACAGCATCTGTCAGAACCTCCTGTGTCCCTTTAGGAATCTTAAAGTCCATATCTGAAATAGAAAACGGCAGTAGACCTTTTTCACCAAAACGATCTTGAACATAATCCCATTGCGTTGAATACGTACCGATTCTTGAAACAATTTGATCAAAATCAGTCAATTGCTTTTCCTCCTGCTTTATCTGTGTTTTCAATATATCGGCAAATCAGCTCTATTGCCTGTCGACAATCGCCGAGATTGACTATTGAATACCATGAGTGACAATAGCGAACTGGTACGCTTAACACAATTGTTGGTTTGCCTTTATACAGCTGAATCGAGCCGGCGTCCGTTCCGCCGCCGGTAAACTGATCAAATTGATACGGGATTCCTGCTTTTTCAGCGG
Source organism: Enterococcus sp. LJL128 (assembly GCF_056924295.1). NCBI lineage: Bacteria > Bacillati > Bacillota > Bacilli > Lactobacillales > Enterococcaceae > Enterococcus > Enterococcus sp. LJL128. The sequence goes on from NZ_JBXPBP010000004.1 coordinate 1,632, forward strand.
TTTCCTGTAAAGCATCTGCCAGTTCCATATTGGCCAGCGCTGTTTTATCATAGAGACAAATACCTGGTCCCTGCCCCAAAATACGTGTCTTTCTAGCTGCAGCATTGGGGGTGTCTTTACCATTGGCAACATCGATAATAATATTGATATCTCCTTGAACCTTAGCAGCCGCAACTTTCGACCCTCTTGTTCCAGCCTCTTCCTGAGCTGTGGCAACACCAATAATTTCCACATAGTCCAGCACTTGATCAGCGAAATAATCCAGTACACCAGCCATTACACTACAGCCCACACGATTGTCCAAAGCCTTTCCAATTACGTACTCACCGTTCACACTTTCTCTTGCTGCCGTATCAGGAGTAATCATATCACCAATCTGGATACCAAGCTCCTGCACTTCTTCTTTACTAGAAACACCCAAATCGATGTACATTTTGTCGATTGGTACAACCTTGTCATTCATGACTGAGCCTTCCGGCAAGGTGCCTACAATCCCTAAATAAGTCTGTCCGTTCTTTCGAGCAGTGATTCGGACAGTCTGACCTAAGATTACATGCCCCCACCAGCCGCCAACTGGCTGAAAATAAACAAAGCCGTCTAAATCAATGTCCCGGATGAAGAAGCCAACCTCATCAAGATGGCTGTACACAGCAATTCTTTTTTTCCTTGTGCTCAGGTTGCCAAAATAGTGATTTTTAAAATCATCTTTTAGCACTGGTTGGGAAATCGTCTGTGCTAAGTAATCGCCAACCTTATCTTCACGTCCTGCAATCCCGTCTAAATTTGATAAACGAAGTAAACGTTCTTTTAGTTTCATTCAATCGTCATCCATTCTTTATTTGTTTTAGTCAACAGCTCTACTTCTCCATCTGCAGTGACAAAAATATCGTCTTCAATCCGAATGCCAAAACTACTAGGAATATATACACCTGGTTCTACCGTAAAGCTCATTCGCGGCTGAATAGTAAGCTGATTTAATTGATTTACGGCAGGATATTCATGGCAAGATAAGCCGATTCCATGCCCTAGTCCATGAGAAAAATACTCAGCCAATCCGCCAGTGGATAATGCACTGCGGGCAGCAGCATCAATTTCTGCCAGAGTTCTGCCTGTTTTAACTGCTTCAATCGCCTGTCTTTGCGCCTGAAGCACCTGATCATACGTCCTTTTTATGCCGTCATCCACTTTACCAAGTGCAAAGGTTCGTGTCATATCCGAATAGTAGCCCCCAGATATACAACCAAAGTCAATCATAATTAGTTCGTTTTCCTGAATAATCTTTTTAGATGCGTGGGCATGGGGCAGAGCCGTTCTTATTCCGGACGCAACAATCGTTTCGAAGGCCGGACCTTCACTGCCGATACGCTTGCTGTAGTAGTCAATTTCATTGGCGGCATCTAGTTCTGACATGCCTGATTTTATGATAGAGATGATATAACTGAAGGTTTGATCAGCCAGCCCCGCAGCTTTTCTTAATGCCGTAATTTCTGTATCGCTTTTAAACATCCGCAGTTCTTCAATTAGATTCTGCGTCTCTATTAAATGTCCACCTTGATCATCTGCTAATTTCCTAAGGGCACTAAACATCTGATAAGAGATTGAGCCTCCCTCAAAGCCTAAGGTACCTGCTCCAACAATTTTTGCTAAATGCTGCCACTGGTTATTTTGTTCAGTTGTCGTAATAATACGGATATCTTTTGTCTGTTGCTGGGCCTGCTCTGTGTAGCGTCCGTCAATCAGTAGATAATCTTGAGTCAACCCAACTGCCAGCAAACCATTAGAACCGGTGAAACCACTCAAATACCGCCGGTTAATTTTGTCGCTGATAAGCAGTACATCTATATTTTGAGCTTCCATAGTAGCCTTGACAGCTGTTAATCGATGTTTCATTTTCAACCTCCTTGAAAATAATCAAAGAGTCTGGGACATAAACAAAATCCCAGACTTTTGACATCCCTAAAACCGAATAAACGGTATTCCAGTCTTTGTATGCTTCGAGGATCGCAACAGAGTGAGAACCGTAGACGCAAAAGCAGCTTTCTCGGAAATAAGCCGAATAAGCTCAAAAATATGAGAAGCTCCAGGTAGGTATCAATCAACAGCCACTCGGTTCCCTCGTAGTGTTTCTTGACAATTTTCGGATTATTCTTCTTATTGCTGTGAAACACAGTGAGGGACAAGCTGATGTTAAACAGTACCTCCTTGGTTCTCGGAGCTGAACACTTTTGTCACAACCTCTTCTTTCGTTTATTAAAAGTCTAAATCGGCCAGAAGTGCTTCATCTTCTTCACTGATTACACGATGTTCCTCTGTTTTTTGTTTTTCCTGCTCCAGCTCCTGACGCTCAAGAACTTTGAAGAATGGCAGGTAGAGCGCAAAAGATAGTCCAATCTGAACTAACTGAATGATAATGGCACGCCAGTCAAATCCAGTCAAAAAGCCCTCCATAAAAACTGGTACATAAGGCGGATCAAAAATCGGATAATTTAACAAACCTAATTTCATACAAATCATTGGAATCATTCCTACAAAAGCACCGCCAAAAATAAATGGAATCATCAGTACGGGATTCAAAATAATTGGAACACCAAACAGCACAGGCTCATTAATCCCAAAAAGCGAAGGTAATAATGCCACAGCACCAACTTTTTTGTAGCGTTGGGAACGGCTGACTAACATAGCAATAACCAGACCGATTGTTACACCTGAGCCAGTAAAATTAGCAAAAGCAGATAAGGTGCCTCCGGTAATCACATGCGTCAAAGGCTGGCCTGCTTCGTGGGCAGCAATATTTTCGGATAGATACTGAACAGCAATTGGCGATAAAATCGGCGATAGAACAGCCGAATGAATTCCGAAAAACCAGAATACCAGCCGCAAAACTAAAATCAGATAAATCACCCACAGCGAATCAAGTCCGCCAATTGCCGGTGCCAGCATTTCCATAATCACTTGAGGCAGTAGTGTACCGCCAGTCAGTGAGTCTGTAATCGCACGGATTGTAATGAACAAAACGCCGATTGCGGCAGTTGGTGTAATTAGCTCAAAGGAACTGGAAACAAAATCTGGTACACCCTCCGGCATCTTGATAACAAGCTTATGCTTTGTAAAAAACTGGTAAATCTTCACACAAATAATAGCAATAAAAATCCCGGCAAAAAGCCCTTTGGAATCGAGATGGGTAGCGACGATGTTTCCATTCTCATCCACATCCATGGCAACAAGCAGAAATCCAATTCCTGCGAGAATCATTGAGCCAATCGTATAGAGCTTCCACTGCTCACTTAGAAAATAAGCAATCGCTAAAACCGCATATAGTCCCACTAATCCTAAAGAAACTTTAGATAATAGACCAAAGATATACCCATACTGATCAAACCAATTTTGTACAGCTGTTACTTTGATAAACTCCGGAATTGATGGAAATATTGCTGCAATCGAACCAAGCAGCAGAGCTGGCGTCAAAACGACCATTCCTTTTTTTATAGCTGTTAAATACGCATTATTATCCACTTTATTTGCGACAGGAACCAATGTTTTGCGGATAAATCCCTCAATCTTATCAAAGGTCGAGACTTTCGTTTGTTCCATTTTTTTCCCCTCCAACTAATACAAATCTTATAAAGAAACTAGTTTTCAACTTGATTTTCTTCTTATAATAATCTTTTTTTCATACACAAAAGTTTTTACAGGATTTATATTGTTTTTATTATTTTTACTGATTTTTACGATAGGCTAAAATTGCCTGCTTCATTACGGTTGCACCATCCATTGAGCCATAGATATCAGAAGTCAGTAAAACAGACGGCTTATTGATTTTTTCTGCCTCACCCTTGATGTAGTCATATTTGTGACTTAGCTGAGGGCCTACCAAAATAACATCATAATCATTGATATAGCGGTCCAGCTTATCTACTCCAATCGCTTCCATCGGGTAGTCCTCTACCTCCAGCTTTGCTGATTCCTTGACTACTTTCTTCATTGCTTCCATCATCATTGTGGTTGAAAAACCACCTGCGCAAACCAATAGTGTCTTCATTCTTTTCTTCCTTTCTTATTTCCAAGCAGTTTACTGCTTTAATTTTTACTCTGCTCCGTTCGTTTGATCTCTTAACATTTCAATCATTTCTTCAATCAAATCTCTTGCCAGTAGACTGTTCATTAAATGATCCTGTGCATGAACCATTAACAGTGTGGTTTCTGTCTTTTCTCCATTAATTTCTTTTGTAATTAGAGCCGTTTGTTCTTCATGAGCAGTAATGCTTTTTTCTTTTGCCTCTTTCATTTTTTCATCGGCTTCCTTAAACTTGCCCTTTCTTGCCAAGCGCAATGCCTCAAATGCTGCCCCTCGGCTATCTCCAGAAGCTGAAATAATTTGAAAAATACTTTTTTCCTGTTCCGTCATAATCCATTATCCTCTCTTAAGCATTTCTCTTAAATAGTGAGAAAAGTCCTCGTAATTTCTAATACTGTCCAGTCTTTTTTCAAATGCCTGGTCATCAATCATTCGAATCATCAATCTGCTGATTTCTTTGTGTATAAACAAATGACCATTGCCGATATTAATGAGAAATATTAGTCGAATCTGCTTATTCTTAAACGCTGCTGCCGGTCGTACAATAATTACGTCAATGCATTCATGAATCGCTTTCGCTTCCATCGGATGAGGTCCTGCAATCCCATTATGATAAATCGTATCCACCAAATGTTCACGGCGTAATACCAGCGTTCTATATCCACTGTCTGCTTCTCCATTTTCTTCCAATCTATCCGCTCTTTCCTCCAGTAATCTCAAATAATCCCTTTCATTGGAAATGGTAAAATTCTTTTCTGTGAATAACCCCAGCAAATGTTGATCAAAATCTGTATCAATGGTTTGATCCTCCTGAATCAAAAGCAAGTCATTTTGAATTTTTTTTATTTCCTTCTCAGTTAGCAATGCCTGTGTATAAATAACCGGTATTCGATCAACCTTAAGTTCAATCGGTACTGTGGAAATAATTAAGTCATAGGTTTCATCGATTGCTTCAGCTTCAATAATCGAAAAAGTTTGTACTTCAGCGTTTACAAAAATTTGCTCCAGTTTGGTTTTTAATAAATAAGAAGCGCCGCCGCCAGTTGCGCAAATTACAGCTAATCTTTTATAACGCTTTATTTCTTCCTGAGATTTTTTTTCCAAACTAGCAGCGAAATAAATAGCCAGATAGCCCATCTCATCTTTTGTAATGGTTACCTCTACATTGTTGCTGATTAGCTGGATAAAGTCGTAAGCAATCGTAAATACATTCGCATAGCGGGTATAAACATCCTCAATGATTGGATTTTCCAGCTGATGCCCAACATATAACCGCTGAAGCAGCGGCGCCACATGAAGAGCCAGTGCTTCTTTTAGCTCTTTATCCTGATAGAAATGTGTCCGATATTTTTGGTCTATTTCCGCTAGCGCCTGATCAATATAGCCATGAAGTTCATCATATTGAGAAAACTCATTAACTGCCAGCATCTTTCCATATAGCTGACGGCTTAAATAGATTTTTTCATTTTCAGGCAGCCGGATATCTTCATGGGTTTCTAAATATTCAGCAATTCTTTCTGTTAGCTTTGCGTAACTGCTCTTATTCTTAAAGATTCCCTGCGATTCTTTTAACAAATTATTCTGCTGAATACGAAAACTAAGAAGTATGATATGAAGAATCAAATTATCCAATACCAGATCATTCATTTTTATCCCCAACTGCTTAACACTGTCGGTCACACACTTTCTAAGCTTTTGCTCATCAAATAGTTCCAGAAATGCTGCATATTCAGGAGTCGTTTGTGGTTTGGAAATATCGTTTCGCAGCAGCCGGATAATTAGCTCCCGCCGCTTCTCTTCCGAGCCGACAATCTTATAACCGTAATAAGGTTTGGCATAAAGCGTCAATTCTTGTTCTTCAAGCTGCTCCCTGACAAAAATTAAGTCATTTTTTACAGTAGAGCCGCTAACCGCCAGTGTTTCCGATATTTGACCAATAGTTAAGTACTCCTCAGCAAACAATAATAAAAGCGTGATGGTAACTTTACGGACTTCTGGATCTGCTAAGTTTAGCTGCGGGCTGTCAGACAGTTCAGTGAGGTACTGATCAAAACGCTGTTTATCTGAAATTTCTAAAGCATACCCTTGACCTCTTACCATAGAAACCTTGAACCCATAGCTGGCCGCAGTTGAATTAATCTTTTTGATATCCGTGGAAATCGTTCGAGGCGATACATCAATCATTTTGGCAAGCTTTTCGACAGACTGACGTCTTGTATCAGCTAATAAATACCGGATGATTTTTTCTTCCCTCATACGCTCTCCTCCTCTGCTCTTAAGATAACGCGAAAGCGCTTTAAATAAAATAGTATCTTTTTCTGATTGAAATGGAAATTTTTGTCTTATCCTTAGCCGTAAGGCTGATATATCTTGGTTTCAAAAGACTCGCTGAAATCAATCAGAGAATTTAATTATACCCAACTCAGGCCGCAGTTCTACCGTCCAATCACAAAAAATCTGCTTTTCTTCTTAAAACAAAAACTATGCCGCAATCAGTAAACGGCTAAAAAATAATCGCTTACCTGATTCCGACATAGTTTCTTATATGCTTATAAAACTTCCTTTAAAACAGAGAAATCGATGTTTCCTCCGGAAACAACCACTGCTGTTTTCTTCCCTTTCAATAGATGATCAATCTTCCCGCTTAAAACAACGGCTGTACTTAATGCACCTGCTCCTTCGGCGATTACCTTTTCTTTTAATGCTAAAAAGAAAACCGCTTCTGCTATTTCCTGCTCCTCAACCAAAACAGTTTCATCAATGCGGTTCTTGACTATTTCATACGTAAGCTCACCTGCTAAGGCAACATCGCAGCCGTCAGCCAGCGTTCGAGACGTGCGGTTAGGAATTCGCTTGTGGCCCCAAATGGATCGAATCATACCATGCACCTGATAGCTCTGTACACCAATAATTTGAATTTCCGGACGTATTTCCTTGACTGCCAGAGCTATTCCTGCAATGAGTCCACCCCCGCCGATTGGAACAATAATAGTATCTACGTCAGGCAAATCTGCTAAGATTTCAAGTCCGATTGTACCCTGACCATAAATAATCTCTTGGTCATCGAAAGGTGAAATAAACAATTCTCCCGACTGCTCAGCCTCCATGATTGTCAGCTGCTTCGTTTCATCAAAGGTTTCTCCAGCCAATACTACTTCCGCGCCATATGCTTTTGTTGCTTCAATCTTTGTCCGCGGTGCTGTCATCGGCATATAGATACGGGCATTTATTCCCAACAGAGAAGCAGCCAGTGCTACTCCCTGCGCATGATTTCCAGCTGAGCAGGCAATAACACCTTTGTTCTTTTCAAGCTCTGAAAGCTGCTGCAGCTTATTGTAAGCGCCTCGAAATTTAAATGCGCCTGTCCGTTGAAGATTCTCCAGCTTTAAAAATATTTCTCCGTCAATCATTTGATTCATCGTATTGCTGGGCATTAGCGGTGTATGGATAATGTGCGGTTTTAGTCGTTCATAAACAGCAGCCATATAAGGCGCAGCTTCTACAGTGGACTTCATCGGTTTCCCTTCTTTCAGCAGCAGTTACTCCGTAAATACGGACTCAACCATATTGTAACGCTTACATCCTTGTTATACCAACCCTTGCACTTTCAAGTGAAAAACTTTTTTGTCTGTTGTTAGTCTATTCTCATTTTGTTTATTTTTAACACCGCATTATGCTTAAGTATGAGAAATGTTTCTACTTTGGATTTCCATCACTAGCAGTTGTTTCATCTTGGTTCTTTTATCGGTTACTAGTTAGAATATTACCCTGTATTTGAAACACAATAGCTAATTTTTCGAAAAAGCAAATTTTATCTCAACGTGTATTCAGATTAAAAAAGCAGAATAACACAAAGAGAGTGTTCTATCCTGCTTTTCATTTATAAATCAACTGATTTTAGATTGGTTTGTACTATCCGTCCTGCCGTGTTGCAGCAATATCGATTTCGCGAATATTGACTTCCTGAGGCATATCATAGATAAACTTAACCGCCTCAGCCACATGCACAGGGTTCATAGTAACACCGCCCATTGTATCTTTCCAGGCTTCATAATCAGAAAGAGCCTGCTGGTCAGTCACATGTGTCAGTAGTTCTGTCTCGGCAGCTCCTGGTGCAACTAAAGAGACGCGGACATTATAGCTGGAAACCTCTTCCCGAACTGTTTCACTTAAGCCATGCACCCCAAACTTTGATGCTACATACGCCGCATGATTCACAAAGGTTTTACGACCAGCTAAAGAAGACATGTTGATAATCGTTCCGTGTTTTCGGTCTTTCATATTTGTTAATACCGCCTGCATGCCATTTAGTACACCTAGCACGTTGGTATCCATCATGGTTTTCCATTCATTTGGCTCTTGATTTTGAACATTTCCCAACAGCATAACACCTGCATTATTGATTAAAAGATCCGTGGGTCCATAAACAGCTTCTGCTTCTTTTATGCTGTTTTTGAAGGCTTCTCCATCAGTTACATCTACACTATCTACTATAACCTTCTCAAAGTTTAGCGGCAGCTTCATTATTTTTTCTTTCCGTCTGCCTAACAGCAGCATAGGATAATCTTCCTGATTAAACAGCTTTGCAATTTCTGATCCAAATCCAGAGCTTGCCCCAGTGATGACAACTAATGGTTTATTCATAGTCAATTCCTGCTTTCTTTGTTAAAGTATACTTAGTATACAAGTTGGAGCTTACTCCAAGTCAAGAGAACTGATTCAGCTTTTTTTATTACTGCTAAATAATCAAATCTGAAGGAGGAAATAGAATGTATTCTATCGGAGAAATTTCAAAAATATATGGTATCTCAACGGATACTTTACGCTATTACGATAAGGAGGGGCTGCTGCCTTTTGTAAAAAAATCCCCATCAGGCCGGCGGATATTTACCCAAGATGATTTAGGCTATATTGAAGTGATTGAGTGTTTGAAAAAATCGGCTATTCCCGTTAAAGAAATTGCAAAATTTATGAATTGGTGTGTACAAGGTGCAGAAACCCTGCCGGAACGCTACGAATTTATTGTTGAGCAGGAAGAGCTGTTGGAAACAAAAATCAAACTATTGGAAGCAAATCTGGCATTTCTCCGTTGGAAGAAATGGTACTATAAAAAAGCCAAGGATGCCGGAACTGAAGAAATCTTTTTTGAGCCGGGAACGCGGCAGGTTTCCAACAAGTGGCACAAAGAGTATTTGAAAAGTCTGGGCGCACAGGTTGAAAAAGAAACTGTGTAAGAAATCATCTGAATCTAATATGACCGACAACATAAAGCGACCAACCAGATTTCTCCAGTTGGCCGTTGGTCTAACTATTCATTCTCATCTCATTCTATATTTTTGAGAAAATCCGCTTTAATTCCGAAGAGTCAGCTTTTAACATATTGTTTATTCAGCTTTAGAGGCGGGTGATGTGCTAATGTCACCGCTTCTTTATTTATCGTTAGCAGCTATACTTCCGACTCCTAAGCTTTTTTTATCGGTGTGTAGTAATCCATCTGATCATAACCCAGAATTTCTTTCGCAGCTGGGGCGGTAAAGCTGTTTCCTAATTGAAATCTTGACAGATCCCGTTGAAATCCATGTTCAGCCAAGAACTTATCTACTTCCATGGTCATTGCTTCCATATCTGTTTGCTGGTCAATCCCCGTTGAGACAGCATACAGGCCCCCTGTAAAGTCGATGATTTCAAACTCAGCCGGAACGCTCAGCCCATCTTCATAAATGTATAGCCAATGGAATCCTTCTTTTTCCTTAGTTGTATTGTCCCAAAATAGAAAATCTTTCGGAAAAATATCCCGAGGTATTGTCGAAAACCATTGCTCAAAATGCTCAAATTTTTCCTCACCAAACATGCCGATTCCCGACGAGACCATCTTTCGGTCACTGATTTCAATAATTCTGATAGCTTCCATAATTATCCCCCTATTTCATTTTTTAGCAACTACTGTCAGTACTACTTGACCGCTATCATATCAAAAATCATATACGAATAAAAGGGGAACAAAGAAACTTTTTCTAACATAATTTTCGACTCTTTAATCTCTTTAAATACCCAAGCTTTTGCTCTTTTACTTTTCTTCCTTAACTATTCTAGGTCTATCAGCTTCTCAATCGTTGCCAGAACCGTATCTGTATTATTATTGCCTATTATCGTTTTCGCAGCTTCTCTGATGACAGGGCTGCCATTTTCCATAGCAAAGCTATGGTGAGCATGGACTATCATTTCATAGTCATTACCGCTGTCGCCGAACGCTGCTACCTCCTCATCTGCAATCCCCCACTCCTTTTGCAGCAGTTTAATACCATTCGCTTTGTGAATCCCCGGAATAATTAAATCAATATCTCCATGTCCGCTGGAAACCGGAACCAGCCGCCCTGCTAATACCTTTTCCAGTGCTGCCAATGTTTCTGTGACTGCTTCCGTCTCAAAGCTCAGTGCAATTTTGAAAAGAGTATCTTCAATCTCGTTAAAATCAGCTACTTTTTGAATTTCTGGATAATAAATTTTAGAAAGCGCCAACGTTTCCGGTGAGATATCTTCTGATACATATGCACTGTTTTTACCGCAAAGAATTAAATTCTTAGGCTCCAGCTTTTCAATCACTTGAAGAACCTGCTGGACAAGCCCGGGTTCCATCTGTCCGTGATAAAAAGAGCTTCTCCCTAAAATAATATTTGCTCCATTCTCAGAAACAAAACTAATTCTTTCATCGTACTCCGGAAAAAAGGATCTTAATTGAAAATACTGATTGCCGCTGGCAACTACAAAGCGAATGCCTTTTTCCTCCATCTTTTGGAAAGCTTTAGCAAACCGTTTTCGGTCATATTCCTTCTGATTATTTAAAAATGTACCATCCATATCTACTGCAATCAATTTCACTGCCATTGTTGTTCCTCCTATTTTATGATAATTCAAGTGTACACGCTGGAACGCGTTCCACGTCAAGCAAAAAAAGACAGCCGCTTTTTTAATTTTTCAGTATACTGAGCTAGAGGAGATGATTAGCTGTGACCAATATTAGAGATATTACCCGAATGGCAAAGGTATCCGTTCCCACGGTATCCCGCGTGCTCAATCAACACCCCCATGTCTCTTCAGAAACGAGACAACGAATCAATCAAATCATTGCAGAGACAAATTATATTGCGAATAAAAATGCTGTTAATCTTAGCAAAGGAACCAGTAATACAATTGGCATTCTGATTCCTTACAACAACAATTCCTGTTATGATGAGCTGATTAGCAGCATCCTTTTAGAAACAAAGAAATATGGCTATCAGGTGTTGCTGCTGCCGACCTTTTTTGAAAAGGATGCAGAAAGCCATTACTATTCTCTTCTACAAAAAAAAGTTATTGACGGGCTGATTGTTACTTATCAATCCCGTAATGATAAAACCATCGACCAGCTCGCCTCTGCTGGTCCGGTTGTTTTAACTGAAAAAAGCAACTCAGCTGTTGTCTCTGCAATATTTCCAGATCGTCAGTATGCCTATGAAGAAGTGTTCAGGCATCTTGCTTCTGAAGGACGAAAAAGTGTCAGATTTATTGTCAACCGTTCCATTCAGGAAAGCGTCAGTTCGTTAAAAAAAGCCGAAACTTTCAAAAAATACTTTGGTTCTTTCTCTGAAGGGGTGAACTACTTTCCTCATATTCGAACATACGAAGATGGCTTTGAATTAAGCAAAACACTCTTTTCAGCTGTCGAAAAACCAGACGCCATTTTTTCCAATGGAGACGAGGTTGCTGCTGGTATCATCGCAGGTGCGAAGCAAATCGGTTATGAGCATGGGAGCGATTTTGTCGTAGTGGGTGAAAGTAATTTACCTTATAGCCGGCTCTCTGGATTTTCGAGTATTGATTTTCGTCAATCCGAAATTGGCAGAGAGGCCGTTCAACAGCTCCTTTTCGGAAAGAAGCCTGTCCATTGTGCAAAAAAACCTTTAGTTGTCATTCGAGACTAGTCGATGACAGCTAAAGGTTTCTTATTAGATAGTGCTCTTACTCAGTTTTTTATAGACTAGTTTGTTCTATCTTTTACTACAATTACATATTAAAAAAGAGAAAGCTTCACCTCCACTAGGATAGCCTTTCTCTTCTTAACGGAACTAATATTTTCCTTCTAAATTAAGGAAACATTAGAAAGAAAACAGAGGCTGCACTTATCGCCGATGCCTGCTGGATCTTGTTCCTATCTCTATCGAATTTTTCATTTCAGCTGTGCTGTGCGGCCCATTCTTTTCTGTGGTCTGCCGATCACTAATCGTTAATCCAATAAATAGATAAACAATTGGCATCCATTGATATGATGTAAAAGTCTGCTCCATAGTAGAATGAATAAATACACAAAAAAATGCTAATAAAAATGAAATATCTCTTTTCGAATGAAGAATTCTTGGGTTCCAGAATTTGTAGATAATTAGTGTAAACAGACCAAACAACAACAAATACCCTAATAAACCATAATTTCCCAAAATAAACAGAAATCCATTATGAACGGCTTGTGGCCGTACATAATTTGTACTTTTAAAGGTTTCCATCCCTATCAGAATATGGCGAGGTTTACTCAGCCAGTCACGAAAGAACTCGTTCCAGATAGCTTCTCTTCCAGAAAATAGAATTGTCGATTTAGATTGGGCAATAAGATAGAAGAACATCGGTGCGATTAGTGATAAGAAAGCGAAAATACCGGCAAAGACATTTATTTTTAGTGTTTGAATAAACTTTTTAGAGAAGAAATTATCCAGCAGTCCAAATATCCCTAAAACTAAAAATGAAGTATCAGACCGTAGCGCCCAGATAGCCAGCAAACTACTCGCATAAATTGGAATTTGTAGGAAATATTTCATCTTGCCTATATTTAATGATTTTAGAAAAATCACAATTGTGATAGTTGAAAAAGTGATTGCGGCGCCAATTGTATTAGAATTAATCCAGTTGGGTATTCCAGTGCTAACCGTCACATAAACCTTATAAAGAATAACTACTAATGAAACAAAAGAAATTCCTATTAATAAAGTAAAATCAATCGCATCAAAAATTATTTTCTTAAATCCCAGTAAAAATAAGCAAATAATTGGGATGACTAGCGGTTGATTATCAATATTGAAAAGAACAGACACCAATAAATAAAATAGAAAGACAATAATAGCTAAAGCCAAAAGCAGCCAATCCGGCTTTGTCATTTCTTTAAAGTTAATTACTAGAATAAGTAGCAAACCGGCTAGACAGATGTATGCTGCATTACTATATACAAACAGGACTTTCTCGTTTACTATTCCCATTATCCACATCCAGTAGCTCCCAGCCAATAGTATAAGCAGAATCAAGTTACTGAACTTAGTCACAATTTTCCCCATAGTTAAATGTCCACTCCTCATAAAACACCGACAAACATTTTAGACGTCACTGCTTTCGTTTAATTTCTTCAATTTCTATTTTTCTTATTGAGTTCTCTTTTCATATTATTTTAGCACTTTATTTTAACACTATTGTTGACAATTTTTGTGTTTATTACCCACAAAAATGCTCATAAGATTTCTATAAATACTAAAATTAAGCAAATATAGTATACAACAAATGCAAACACTTGGACACCGCTATCTTTTTTACCTATTTCCACTACTCATAATTTAATACACAAAAGCTATCTTACAACTAATTTTCTTTAAAAATATCAATCCCAGCTACTTTAAAATCACTAAGTAAGTCCGCTACTTTTCCTCTAAAAACCGTCCCATTCATCCCCATATTCATAGCCGCTTCTATATTTAAAGGCATGTCGTCGATAAAGAAGCAATGAGCCGGTACCAATTGAAAATGGCTGCAGAAGGTTTTATAGATTTCAGCCTCCGGTTTAATCATATGCCATTCCGCTGATAAGAATATACCGTCAAAATAATCCAGACCAGGTATCTTATCCTTGAACTGATAAAATGCCAGAGAAGTGTTAGAAAGAATGTATAGCTGATAGCCTTTTTCCTTCAACTTCAAAAGTACCTGCTCCATTTCAGCAATCGGCTTAATTTCCTTGTACCAGTCTTCAATCATTTCCACAGCAGTAGTCTGCAATATCGCAGGCAGTTTTAGACAGGCCGCCTCTTTTAATGCTGCTTTCGTAATAGTACCCCGATCATATTTTATCCATTCAGGAGAATGAAAAATGGCATTCAGCAGCAGATTCTGATGGCTTGTATCATCTGTAAACTTACGGATGAATTCCTTTGGCTTGTAGCAAACCAGAACATTTCCTACATCAAAGACAATATTTTTAATCACAGCTCTTCCTCACTTTCACTACATTTTATGATTACTACTCATTTTCTATCATAAGTCAGTAGATTCAAAAAAGCCAACCTTCTACCAAAAAATTAAGGAAAGCTAAAAGGAGTGCGGACATAACTCCTCCCTAACCTTTTCTTTCACTAATATCATCCTAATAAGCAGCAGCGGGACAGGGGTGGTTCCCACAATACCTAACCCATCTGTCTCGGTCTTCAAGCAGCTATACATCAACTATTCACTTTACAGCTGCGGTTTTCTTTTTCGCCGCCTCCACCACTTCAAAATACTCCGCTTTTGAGCTTTTTTTAACATTTGCGGCAAATCTTGTTTAGTAGAGGGCGTATCCTTATTTATTTCATTTAGCTTCAATACTGCATAAATCCGCTGAGCATCTAAACGATCTAAAACAAAGCCTGCATGGTTCACTATGGATAAAACGTTAAAAATCCAAGCCAGTATCGTACCATCATCTCTATATTTAGAGATGTTTGGATCACGCTTCAGCAGCTCTAGCAACTGTTTATAACCGCTATCTAAATAATCCATATATTCATCTAGCGTTTGAAATAGCTCCGTCTCAAATAGTTCTACTCTACTGTGATTAAATAGCGTGGCTTCCAGCCATCTACGGCTTTTTTCCGCCCGCTCGCTGCTTTTTAAGAAAAACAGGTGATAGTCTTCTTCATTTGAAGCCAGATACCGCTCCAACAAGTTCAATACCATCATCATTTGCTTGATGCTTAAGGGTTCTATATTAGCAAACTCCAGCTTCTTTCCATAGATACTTTTAAACGCATCAATCAGATTTTGCGACATTTGTCGATGCTCAATCTGAATCAAACAATAGACTTTCTCCAAAAAATATGGAGTCCAGGCAATATCTGCAAAGGCATCCTCATAGATAATTGCTGCAATTTTTTGACTCTCATTCTCTCGAATCATATTTTGTAGCTTTTCCAAGTAGTAGTCAACAACCTTTAGATATTCTAGTTTTTCCATTGAAATTCCTTCTTCTATCACTTTACCCTGCTCCTTATTTACTCACGGTTCTTTTTTACCACTGCATATATTCTGAGGAGGTATAACTGCCAAGATTGTCCACTGGTCTTTTCAGCATGCTACCGCCCTGTGACTCAATAACCTCGACTACTTTATGATTTTTGACCAACATCTGCTGTCCTCTGTGACTATTACCGATAATTATTTCGTAATACCCATCTACCATAGCAGAAAAATCAATCGCCTTAATCAAGACCTTGTAATATTCTTCAACATTTTGCTCTCTTTCATCTAAGTCGCTGCCCCCTTTATAAGGATGCTGAATTGGAATTACCGCTGAGACAGTCTGTGAGGTCATTAGCTGTTCACCAGACAGCTACCAGCAGGAGTAAAGCTGCTAAATACCCACTAATCAGAAACTGCAGTCTGACAGATTTTCTGCTGAATTTTATCAGAAATACAACAGCAACAATCCCATTCAGAACAAATGCTAAAAGATAGGCTAGATAAACATATCCCATAATTACAAAAGAATAAATTAGGCCATAAGGAAGTCCTTCATCCATCCCTGAAACATCAAAACTCAGCAGTCCATAAATAAATGTTGCCAGAAAAATAAGCAGCGGCAGCAGCACGATGCTTTTTATCACCTTTTTAAACCTCATACAACCTTTTCCTCCTTAATTATTTCTCCTTTTATTCCAGATTTAACTATACCTTTAACTGACTGTAAAAAGAATAGCTGATTTTAACGGCTTAAATCTATGAGATGCACTGTTTCAGCCATTCATACTTTGCAACTTGCTCGAAGGCTTCTCCTGTCTTTAAATGCTAACGGTTTTCCATCAGAAATCAGCGGTTTTTTCACTTCACAAACTACAATACATAGTAAAATTTTTACAGCCTTTCGACAATAGTCTATAATAAAAATAACATTGAGTTAAAGTAGGAGTGATAAAATGGACAAAGAAAAAAATCGCTGGATACGATTTTTAGGTGGGAAAAGTCTAATTTTTACTTTGGCAGCACTTTGTTTGCTGGCAATAACAATCTTTTTATTTCACACAGTTTCCTTTATTTTTAAACCGCTTTGGGTTATTTTTATTTCAGTATTGGCACCGGGTATTTTTTCTGTTATCATTTATTACTTATTAAATCCCCTTGTGCGGCTGCTCGAGAAAAAAATTCCCCGAGTATGGGCAATTGCCGGTTTATATATTTTGATTCTGCTGCTGCTGTTTTTAGGCGGACTACAGGTTTTTCCGATTGTTCAGAAGCAGACAGAGGACTTAATCGAACAATTCCCTTCCATTTTGAATGATTTCCAAAAAACAACCGAATCATTAATTGCTAAGACACCGTTTGCTGATGAATTTAGTCAAGCTACAGAGTCCTTAGAGAATCTCTGGAGCAAGATAAGTAACGTTGCCGGGGATTATATCGAAAAAGGAGCACAAGGGCTGGGAAGCGTCTTTTCTGCCGTCTCTGCAACTTTTCTAACTATGTTTACCGGACCAATTATCGCGTTCTTCCTATTGAAGGATAAAGAGAAATTTTATGCTTCGATTAAACGGATGATTCCTCCTGCCTTTCGTGCTGACTTTGATGAATACAGTCAGATTGTTAATATTCAAATTGGCGACTATTTAAAAGGACAGATTATTGCGTCGATCGTTTTAGGAGTTATGTACTGGCCGTCCTTTCTTTTAATTGGCCTGCAGTTTTCCAGTGTTTTGGCTTTAGCCGCTGGTATCCTCTGTATTATTCCATATATTGGTCCTTTTATTGCCTTTGTTCCTGGACTAATCATTGCCTTTCAGGACTCTACCTTTATGGTTGTCAAGTTTGTTATCGTCTGGTTTGTCATTCAGCTGATTCACGGTGATTTAGTTATTCCTAGAGTGATGGGGGACAAATTAAAAATCCATCCTATTACAATTTTACTTGTTTTGTTAGTTATGGGTGAGCTGCTTGGACTGGTAGGGGTTATTTTCGGAATCCCTCTGTATTGTTTGATAAAAGTCACTGTTACCTATCTTTTCCGTAAGTTCAAACAACGCTATAACCGGTTTTATGGGGAAAAAGGGAAGTATGAACATACAGAATTTACTAAAGATGACTATTTGAAGTAAAAAAGACCAGCGAATACAGGATTAATCGTTCGACATCAAGTTGTGTTGGTGAGACAAAAAATGAATAAGAGTGCAGAACTTGGAATAAAAAAACAGAGAATCTCTGGTTTTTGTTCCAAGTTCTTTTTTGAAAAGGACAACAAAGCGAATGATTTAGAGTTTTAGTCGATTTCATTTCATCCGTTGGCTGTCCCTTTTTCTAAAGACTCAAAAAAATTGTTGGCGGTTTTTTATTTTAGAAATACCTATTCAGTCAAATTTCAATCGCCAATTTAAAACAAAACTGGGAATCAGCCCTAATCAATATCGGAAATCCTTTTATTAGCATTTCCTTGAATGATTGATTAGTATTTTGATTCTAGTAATATTACCAGTTCCGTAACTAATTATAGCCCGTTTATTTCATTGATTCTCAGCTAATACTATTGAAAACCAATACTATCCTACTTTATTAAATAATTGCCAAAAAAACAGACCTTTTATTTTCATGA
Organism: Enterococcus sp. LJL128; assembly: GCF_056924295.1. NCBI lineage: Bacteria > Bacillati > Bacillota > Bacilli > Lactobacillales > Enterococcaceae > Enterococcus > Enterococcus sp. LJL128. The sequence continues at coordinate 19,610 of NZ_JBXPBP010000004.1, forward strand.
AAGGTCTGTTTAAAATTGTAAAATTATTATCAGCCGGAATGACCAACGATTACTCCACCGCTATAGCCAAAACCAACTCTTGTCATGCCTGGGTTCATTTCCCAATCACGGTGACCAAAACCAGAAGCACTCACCATATTTTTCTCATCGTACCAAGCATTAATAACTTCAGCCCCAGGAGCAAATCCCATTGCAATCACTTCATCTCCACGAGACCAATGATCAGAAGGAATTCCACCAGTTGCACTAATTAATGATGCACGAGCTGAAGCAGTTCCTGCCAAACCAGCATCCCAGCTAACGGGATTCAAGCCATTCTCTTTACGTTTAGCATTAAGAGCCATGAAGGTTGCATCTCCTGACTCAACAATGCCTCCGCCTGTATTGCCAGTATTTCCGCCTGCATTGTTTGATTCATTACCTGTATTAGTAGAACCACCTGTATTTGGTATTTCACTACTTGGCGCTGTTTCTGAAGAATCTGTACTACTTTGTGCTGTTTCTGAGCTTGCGGCGCTACTTGCTGCAGAGCTTTCAGCAGTTGCTGCGGCTGTTTTTTCAGCTTTTGCTTTTTCAGCTGCTTCTTTTTGAGCTGCTGCAATACGAGCTTGTTCAGCTTCTGCCGCTGATTTTTGTTGTTGTAAATCAGCTTTTGTTCCTTCAGCTGTTGCTTGTTCCAACTCTAAAGAGGTTCTTAAAACGTTCAGACTTGATTGTTTTGTAGCAAAGTCTGCTCTTTTTGTATCCAGCTCTGCTTTGCTTACTTCAAGCTCTTGCAGTTTCTGTTCATTTTCAGCTTCTTTATCTACTACAGCTTGCTTATCTGCTTTTTGCTGGTTGATTAAGTCATTATTTGCACTAACAATTGTTGTAAAAGCGTGAACACGGCCAATCGCATCAGAGATTGATTCTGCATTCAATACGGCATCAATAAATGTTGTACTTTGACCATTCACCTGTACATCACGTGCTTGATTTTTGATTGCTGCTTCACGTTTTTCAATACGCTGGTTTAATGTTTCAATATCCTTTTTCAACTGATCTGATTTGCTTTGCAGTGTTGTCTGCTCTTCTAATAGTTCTGAGCTTTTGTTAATAATATCTGCAATATCAGCTTCCAAAGAAGAAACTTGAGATGCTAGATCTGACTGTTGAGCCTTTAAATCTGAAATCTCTTTATCTTTTTGTTCAATCTTCTGATCAATATTCTCTGCTGACGCTGTACTTGGAGCAACTGCTACAGTAAGTGCTAATGAACATACTAATAATGATGCAAATATACGTTTCTTCACTCTTAATTCCTCCGACTGATTTATTCCACAATTTCCTCTATATTAAAATCTTAATTTTTCCTTATGACGAATTGATTCTAACACATTCATATTTCATTTCAAACATAGAAATATTACAAGAATATTTCAGATTAGCTACATTAGGCAACCAACAGTTCCGTTTCTTATAATATGTTTTTTATTTTTTACAAAATAATAGTAAATCAATTAGCGCTACCCTACTACCTTAAATGAACTTATAGAAAAAAACAAAAAAAGAATTTTCTGCTTTTGTTTTTTTAAGGCTTTTTCAGCAACTTTTTTTTATTTCTTCTTGTTTAAAAAAGATTAAAAGCTCTTTCTTTTTGCGAACATATGTTTTATAGTAGATAAAAAAGTTTTAAAGGAGCTGCTCATGAAAACATCCCTAACGCTGCAGATGGAAGAGGTGCTTTATTATTATTGCCGGGAAAATGGCGATATTGTTGTCGAAGAGGTTACTATGCCGGAGGATCAGGGTATTGTCGATACATTGAGCTGCCGTTTGCTGGCTGACAACAAGTTTGAATGGCGTTGTTATGAGCTAAAGGTTAGTAAAGCCGACTTTCGTTCCAATGCTAAGCTTTCCTTTGTAGGAAACTATAACTATTTTGTTCTTCCTGAAGCACTGGCTGAAAAAGTAAAAGAAGAGATTCCCGCTCATATCGGCCTAATGGTCTACCATCAATATCTTTCACCAGATTCTCAGACATTGCCCGGCTACTTTACAATTGAAAAAAAGCCTCAGCGTCAAGAACTGATGGTTAATGAACAAGCATTGATTTTTCGCCTGATTGGTGCCCAAGCCAGAGAAGTAGGAAAAGCAAAACAAACCGCTCGGGGATTACGTGTTTTTTCCACAGACCAGCTTTATAAAGAGCTAAAAAAAAGGCAGCCTGAATATGATTTATTTGGCGGCGGTATCAATTTTTACGACCGATTCATCGAAGATGTCAATGAACAGGCGGTCGAGGCATTGAAGGAAGAGCTGGAAGCAACTAGAGCGGCTTACTTTGAGTTGGAAAAGCGTTTATTGGAGGAGAGCTGATGTACTATCCCTATTTTAGAGGAAAGCAGTTTGATTTACTGGCTTTGACCGCTCTTTTGGAAAATGATTTATTATCCCGAAAAATTCTGCCGATTATCGAACCAGTGAAGAATTCCAACGCACTGAAAAAATTTATTGCTCTAGCTCAACAAAAGAATTATCTATTCTACCTTATTCAAAATCCGCTGAGCGGTGATTTCCTCACAGAGGAAGGGCTGCGGCAGCTTCAAGCTGCTTCGAGCGAAAAAGCATTAATTATTGAACAGCCGATAGAAACCATTGAAGTAGTCCCTCCTCTGTTAATTGTTCATGAAGCCCAGCCTGTTATGAGTAGCGACTGGCAAGAGGGGCGATATAAAGTTGTTGTTCCTGAAGAATTCCGTCTTCTGAATAAAGTTCAAGGAGAAAAGATCCTATCTCAGGATGGCTTTACTCGACTTCCAAAAACGGTTTTTTATCAGGAATGCCCAGATGAGCTATTTTCAACAACTCATCTTACATTTCATAAAAAAGGATTTTTGGGGTTCAGCGATTTCTCTATCGACAGCCGAATTTACTACGAGCATAGCTATCCCTCAAAAATTTTAAGCCTCCATCTTGTCTATTTTGAGCAGAATATCCTGCGTATCCACCATTTTCTTTCCAGCGAAGAGGCTCCTTCTCAAAAAGAAAAATTCTTCGAGCTAATGGAGGAAGTGACCCGCTGGCTGACGATCTTATGCGGTTCTCAGGTAACTGCGGGCTTGCAGCTATTACTGAAGGCCGCTGCGGAAAATAAATTTCCCGGAATGGGAGTCATGCGCAAGGCTGCTGTCATGCACCATATGGAGCTAATGTCACGCTACTTGGATTAAAAAAACGTGTCTATCCTAGTTAGGAACCAACAGACACCCTTGAAGAGTCGTTCAAGGGTGTCTGCTTGGCTGCTCTTTAAAAGCCTAACCATTCTAAAAATGTATGTTCTTCCTTTTCATCATTATCAAAGTCAATCAATGCATCACGCTCATCGTGTTCTTTGAAGTTATTTACTATATAACTTTTAATCTCTTCTTTGTTTAGTTCTTTTTCTGCTGCTTGAGACACTAACCCTAAACATGTGATTGCTCCAAGTATTCCTACCATTACTTTTGTTCTCATCATTTTCTTTTTCCCCTTATCTTTTGTTTTTTTTGTTCGTTACTGTAACTCATTGTTTTTATTTTAAAAATGAAATTTTTTTCTTGGCTTGTTCTTTCAGCAGCGCAAATAGTTCCGTCATTACAGATTCTGCCTGCCACATATCAACCGAAGAATCCTCTGCAATAAAGCTGATAATCGCCTTCATATTTTTACTTGATGTTCGTGTAATATTGCTTCCGCAATACCGTTCGTAGCTTTTAATTACAGCTTCACTGGTTTGCAGATCAACTTGGCTTCTTTCAGCGACTGTGTTAATTGTTTGTGTATGATTCATCATTTTTCCTCCTATTCATAAGACCGACTGCCTGTCGTTTTTTGAGATATTTTTCACCTCAACATATGCTGAGGTGATGCAAAAGAATAATTTGCTGTTCTCCATAGACCGTCTGTCGGTTTATTTATATTTTTATAATACACCTCTCTTTTATTTTTGTCAACAAAAAATTTATTTTTTTTACTGCCTGCTTTTATTTATATTTTAGAAGCAGCCGTTATTAATTTAATCTCATCCCTTACCTAAAAAACAGACAGGTTCACTATCAGAATGATTGGAATTTATTTTCAATCCCAGTCATTTAATCACCTAAACATAAAGAAAAAACTCATTTAAAAAATGAGTTTTTTCATAACAGCTTATTTAACTAGCCGCCGATAATTTGCGCAAATCCATTACTTAGGTCGGCATTTTGTGTTGGTGTGAAATAAATTAGGTTTTCGTTATTCCCTTGATTTTGCATAGTCACCAGAGCAACCGGCTGACCATTATAGATGGCAAACAGGTATAAATGTCTTTCCATAGCACTTGTAGTATGAACATCTGAGTAAATAGCCACAACATTGTAAACATTGCTTGCAGAACCGTCAGTAGACCACTGTACACTGGCTGGAGCGCCGTTTACAGCAATATTCCCAGCCGCAAACGTACTAGGGAATTTAACTCCATAGTAGTCCAGTTCAGAAGATGGGGAATATTCTATATACGCCTGTCCCATTGTTTGACCCCAGCTTATCATGAATGCGCCTAGAGCACTGCTCTTTTGTGCATTCCATAATGAATTAGCTGCAGGAGCTGCTTCTTTCGAAGGATCTGTTTCTTCTTTTTTCTCTGCTTCTTTGCTTTCTTCAGTAGAGTTCTTTTCTTTTTCTGCCTGCTTACTTTCCTCGGTAGCTTTCCGTTTCTTCGTTTCTTCCCGTTCAGCTTTTACTTCTTTACTGATTTTATCAGTTAGATTAGTTCCATATTGCTTCAAAGCGGTTGAACCACCTCGTGTTTCTTTTAGTTTTGTCAGCTTTTTGAGTGCCTGAGCGTACTCTTTGTCTTCTGTTAAGGAAAGCGCCTCTTGATACAGCTCGGCCTGTGATATGAGCTGATTGGCCTCTCTATCATCAGTCTTATATTCTAATGCCAATTGAAAAGAAGCTACTGCTTTGCTGATTTCTTTATCAACAATTGCTTGTTTTCCATCATCTATTGCTGCTTCGTATTTCTCACTCTGTTCCTTACTTATACTACTGGATGTGGTTGTTTCATCTGTAGTATTTTTTTTACCTCCATTTGAGCAGGCTGTCAGCCCCATTAGCAAACACAAGCTTAACCCCATTATCACTTTTTTCATTTTATTTCCTCCTAAAAACTCCTCGTTCTATTCTTCTATTATTGATTAAAACTGCTGCTAAAACAATGAAAACTTTGACAGTCACTTTAAAACCATACAAATACCTCTTGAGCGGTATTATACGCTATCCCTTATGTTCTATCCGCAAAATCGTTTTTTATACCTCAATAATTTATTACCATAAGATAATTTTCACAACTTCAGTCAATCATTAAATCAATAAAGACTTGTCCATTCTCTGTGCGCTCTTTATTATAAACATGACGTCCGGCCAAAGCTTTTAGCTTTTGAATATTTGCCAGGTCGTCCCCTGTTGACAGCTCTAGCTTCATCACTGAAGTATTATTGTTGTCCTCAATTACTTCGGAAACAAATGCACCATATTTATCCAGAATATCCTCTAAGGGGTATTGATGGTCTTCTGCTTCTCCTAATTCTTCTTCCAGCTCAAACGACATTGACAATACAAAACTACCCTTGTCTACTAAATCATCTTCTCCTAAAAAGCGATAAACTCCTGGTTCCATCCACTCATACACCAATGGATAATTATATTTCTTTCTACTTATTAGTTGAATATTCTTCATACGCCATTACTCCCTTTTTAGTTGCTCCTTTTCTACTATAATAAGCTAAAATCAATCGAAATAATAGCAGGTTTTATGAAAAATACAACAGGAGGAATGAGGATGGGACAGAAGTGCTAAACTTTGAAAAATTCGGCTGATTTCCGAAAACTTCAACTCTTAGTGCTTTTAGCGCTTAGAAGTTGATGCTATCGGAACGAATTGCAGTATGTTGCTTCTGTCCCACTGTTTATTCGGATGTTAGAGAAGTCCAAGTTTGGACATTTAGTTATATCTCAAACTCTTGGTCCTCCTACTACATGGAGAACTCTTAGAAAGCTCCCGAAACTGATTTACTACCTACTCAATCTATTCAAAAACTATTTACTTTTTTAAACATATTTTAATAAAATTTGTAAGAAAGAATCCTTCTTTTGTCAGTATATTTTTGTCATAATAAAAACAGCCCTTTATCTCCAGTTAGCACTATCCTATTGCTCAATTCATGCTTTTAACCGGCAGCATAACCTCAAAAATCTGCTGCTCCTTGCTAGCTGTTGCTACCTCATCCTGCCACATCAATTCCCAAATATCTCCATTGATAACTAGATTCTGTTCATTTAAGTATTTTTTGAAGCGTTCAGAAAAATTTACCAGATGATGAATATCATCTCTGACAAAACCCGAAACATAGTAGCCAGCCGGCTTTTCAATAACCAGATTATTTGGATATACTTTCCGCCTTTCTTCGGGAATTCTGATTAAAGCCCGATAAGGAGAGGAGTGAATATCCCGTTGCTCAAAGTCACTTCCTTCAGTCAAAAAACCTATGGGGTATCCGCTAAAAATATCTCTGGACTGAATCAGGGAATAAAAATGAGAATAGACCTGAAACGCCGATGGTTCATCTGTGTGGTCAATCATATCAGAGACAACATAATATTCCTTCTCCCGATAATCATAAGTCAGCACCTCAAAATCCACTGATCGAATTTTTTCATAGCGGTGAATATACTCATCCAGTACTCCTTCAATCTGCTTAAGATTCGTGATTCGTTCTCTCACCTTTTCCCGTTGAACGCCTAGTTCTTTTAACGTATATTCAGGATTTCTCTGCTTCAGAAAAGCAGCTATGTCTTCTAATGACATATTGAGTGCCTTCAAAATGAGAATAACATCCAGTTCTGCGTACTGATCAAAGCTATAATAACGGTAGCCATTATCACCTGTTTTTTTCGGTTTAAATAAATCTATCTGATCATAGTAAATCAATGTTCGTCGGCTTACTCCAGCATATTCAGCCATTTCGCTAACTGATAAATATTTTTTCAAAAAATCATCTCCAAAGGGTTGACTGTAACGTTACGTTACAGTTTATTCTAACATGGTATGTCGATTTTAGGAGGAAAAATAATGAAACAATTCAAGCTGTTTTCTAAGAACTATTCCAGCATGATTTTCGGAGTGGTTATTTTAATGACGCTGCAGTCTTTTGGAACACTTCTGGTTCCCCATTTTGTAGCAAGTATTATCGATGACGGAATACTGGTACAAAATAAACAAGCCATCCTTCAATATGGCGGATGGATGCTTTTAACTGCATTGCTGACAGGGATTCTTTCCATCCTAACCAGTTATTATTCTGCTCATCTGGCCGGTAAATTTGGTCATTTTTTACGAGAAAAGCTTTTCAGAAAAACTCAAGAGCTATCGATTACAGATGTTGAGGAATTTGGTACGCCGACATTATTGGCAAGAAGCACCAGTGACATCAATAATATTCAGCAGATACTGATGATGACACTTCAAATGATTTTGCCGGCACCTTTGATTGTTCTAGCTTCTATTATCTTAACTGGAGCTGTTTCACCTCGAATGATTTGGATTCCTCTCCTTGCTATTTTATTGTTTTCGATTGTTGCCGGCGTTGTCATAAAAAAAGCAATTCCGCTGGCCGCAATTATGCAGAGAAATGTGGATAAAATGATGCGTATTCTTCGTGAAATGTATACTGGTGTGAAAGTAATTAGAGCATTTGATACACCAGAGCACGAGAAAAAGCGGACAGATCAAGCTTTCACTACCTATTCTCAGGTCATGATTAAGGTCAATCGCCTTTTTGCCGTTCTTAATCCAATGGTTAACCTGACCATGGGCTTATCAATGACAGCTATTCTATTTTTCGGCGGTTTTTTAAGTGGTGAGGGACAGATTCCGGTCGGAAGCATTACCGCGATTATAGAATACACAACCTTAAGTTTATGGTTTCTGACGATGGCCGCAATGGTTATTGTGATGATTCCAAAAGCCCTGACTTCCCTGCATAGGATTGAAGAGATTCTGTATAAAGAAAATGAAATCGAAGATGGTTCAGAAACATTTAAACCAGCAAAAACCACACTGGTAGCAAGTTTTAGGCAAGCAGATTTTGCCTATACGGGGGCAGAAGAACCTGTCTTAAAGGATATTAGCTTTGATATTCATCGGGAGCAGGTTACAGCTATTGTTGGCGGAACTGGATCAGGAAAAAGCACTATTGCCAAAGCGCTGTTACGATTTAAGGATGTTACGAAAGGCACCGTTGAATTTTTGGATACAGATATCCGCAGCGTAACACAACAGGAGCTGAGAGAGAGAATCAGTTATGTTCCGCAAAAGGCACTGCTTTTCAGTGGTACAATCATGGATAACTTTTTATTTGGAAACCCACAGGCTACGCCAGAGCAAATCAAACAGACTGCTGAAGTTGCACAGGCGAAAGCCTTTATTGAAGGATTACCTAATCAATACCAGTCATTTGTTGCTCAAAAAGGGAGCAATTTCTCTGGGGGACAGAAACAACGTTTAAGTATTGCCAGAGCCTTAATTAAACCAGCAGATTTATATTTTTTTGACGATAGCTTTTCCGCATTGGACTATCAAACAGATGCCAAACTGCGGTCTGCGTTAAAAACTTTTCTAAAAGATGCAGCTGTAGTTATTGTGGCCCAGCGAATTGCTACAATAAAAGACGCTGATCAGATTATCGTTCTGGATGAAGGTCGGATTGTCGGACGCGGAAGTCATGACGAGCTTCTCAGCAGCTGTAAAACTTATCAGGAATTCGCTGTATCACAAGGAATAGGAGGGAATGGACATGACGCAAAAACAAGCTAAAGAAACTATCGATTCACCAAAAGAACTAAAACAAACCAGTCGGCGTTTACTCCAGCTGTTAATTATCCAAAAGAAAAAATTTATCTTAATCATTTTTTCAGCCTTCTGCTTTTCAGCCTTAATGGCAGTCACCCCTCTGATTGTCGGCTGGGGCTTAGATAATTTGATTCTTTTAATCAAGTCCAGCCGCTTTACACTAGAAAATATGTTTACTAATATCAAGCTGCCCATTATCCTGTTATTTGTCAGCTGGGGAATGATTAGTCTCTTCTCTCTGCTTCAGGAGTATACAATGGCTAGTGTGAGCGAAACCTTGACTCTTACACTACGTAAACAAGTTACTGCCAAACTAAATAGGCTGCCGATCGGTTTCTATGATCAGCATAAGACCGGTGATATTCTCAGCCGAACCATTCTAGATCTGGACAAAGTCTCTGAGGTGCTGCAGGTCGGTTTGATGCAGTTAATCACAGCTGTCATCAGCATTTTATTTGGTGTTGTCACTATGTTGATACTCAGTCCATTACTGACTATTGGCATTTTGATTATTCTCGTGCTCAGCAGCTATATAACAAAAAAACTAGCCATGCACAATCAAGTCTATTTTGCAGCCAATCAGCAGGCTCTTGGAGATGTCGGAGCTAAAGCGGAGGAATATTACTCTGGTAATTTAGTTATCAAAGCGTATAACCGTCAAGAAGAAGTAGAGCAGGAAATGACTGCGCTGAATAATCAGCAGTTTGAAGCGTTTAAGCGAGCCCAGTTTGTTAGTTTTGCAATCAATCCGCTCATCCGTTTCATTAATCAGATTGGCTTTGTTATTAGTGCAGTTGTTGGCGGCTTTTTAGTCATCAGCGGTCAGCTTTCCATTGGCTTGATTCAAGCCTACCTGCAATATATTAATCAAGTCTCTGAACCGATTACTCAAGCTTCGTATATCATCAATACTTTACAAAGTGCCCTAGCTGCTATGGAACGGATTTTTGAAATACTCGACGCTGTAGAAGAAGTAGAAACGACTCAGCCGCTGCCTGTTCCTGCAACACTAAAAGGAGAAGTAGCTTTCCATAAGGTTGCCTTCGGCTATACATCGGAAAATCAGCTAATGACGGATGTCAATTTTACTGTAAAACCAAAACAGACTGTAGCTATTGTGGGACCGACTGGAGCTGGAAAAACAACGATGATTAATCTATTAATGCGTTTTTATCCATTAAGCGGCGGACAAATCACTGTGGACGAAATGGATACCTCTCAATTCGCAGCCGCTGATATTCGTAGAAAATTTGGGATGGTTCTTCAGGACACTTGGCTATTCCAAGGATCAATCGCTGAAAACATTGCTTACGGCAAGCAAGAGGCGACTATGCCGGAAATTATTACAGCAGCTAAGGCTGCTCAATGTGATCATTTCATCCGAACGCTGCCTGATGGCTACAAAACAATTATCTCTTCGGAAGGAAGCGAGATTTCCCAAGGGCAGCAGCAGCTTTTGACTATTGCACGAGCCATTCTGGCTAATCCTGATATCCTTATTCTGGATGAGGCAACGTCCAGTGTTGACACACGAACAGAAAAATTGATACAGCAAGCAATGGATCATCTAACCGAAAACCGTACCAGCTTTGTCATTGCTCATCGTTTATCTACCATCAAAAATGCAGATTTAATCCTCGTAATGAAGGATGGTGCTATTATTGAACAAGGCAATCATCAGCTGCTGCTGGCGCAGAAAAGCTTTTATGCAGATTTATACAACAGTCAATTTGCTCCAACCTAATAATCATCAGGCTGTTAAGAAAAGCCCAAGAGTACAAGCATAGCTAAATTCGTTAGAAATCATTTTTCTCACACGATTTAAGCAGTCGAGCTACTATCTGAGTAAAAATAAGAGCTTTATAAAACGGTTTATATATCTTTATAAGGAAAAAAACTTTATCTTTTGAAAACATCCGAAACTCTTGCAGTTTTGGATGTTTTTTTGAAAAAAGACTTTTTCAAAAACTTTTTAAAGATATCTCTTTTTTTGGTTTAACATTTATATCAAAAAAATGGCAAATAGTTTGTTATACTTACGGAAAAATAAATAAATAAAAATATAACAAAAATATATTTTTGTTATATTTTTTAGTTTTTTTTAAAATAATAAACTTTTTTGAATGTTTCAGAAATATATTATGAACTATGAAAATGATAAACTTCTACTAGGGAAAGTTTATCATCCTCTCTAAAGATTGGGTTTTAACTATTTTTTATAAAGGAGGGAAATCTATGTATTTATTAGAATAGTCAGATAACTACGTTCATCAAAAGAAAGGAAGAACCACTATGAAAAAGCTGGGTTTTGCAAAGCTGGGATTGATAGCCAGTCTGCTATTTTCAGCAGGTTATCTTTTCTGGCTGGCATCATTAATTTTGTCTCCCTCTATCAAATCAACCGCAGCTTCCGAAACACAAACTGGAAAAACAACAGATGCTCCCCTAACACTTCGATACGAACGGGCTGAGGTAGGAAAAGAAGTCAGCTTCTATGAACTGCTCAGATTAGCTCCAGAAACGATTAAGCTTGAAGATGAACGTGACCAGCTGTTGAAGGCGGATAAACCACAAAAACGCTATGTCTTTTATAAACAAATGGCAAAAAACGGCAATTACGAGAAGCATATGGCTGTCATCACCTTTATTGATAGAACCCCCCCCGACTTAACTTTTAAAAATCTTACGATTCCACATGGCACTCCATTTGATCCTTTGTCAGAGCTTTCAGTAACAGACAATGTTGATGGCGACCTTAAGGAAAAGGTGGTCGTAAAAGGTAAAGTAAACACTTCAAGTGCAGGCTCGTATACACTAACCTATAGCGTAACTGACAGCAGCAGCAATCACATCGCTAAGGACCGAACCATCATTGTGGCTGATGAGATTATCATAGCCGAATCTCCTCCCTCAGAAGAGCCCGCCATCCCACTCGACGAACCTATCCCTGAAACACCGCCAGCAGAAATCAGTCAAGCTCCCATTGCAGAAGAAGAAATCCCAACCATATCTACCCCGCCGGCAGAACCTACTCAACCGCCAGCGCCAGTTTACAGTGCCAATACACTGAATTTTCTTGGCGTTTCAATTCCTTATCAAAATGGCGGAACAGGCAGCGGTCAGGCAATTATCGACGGCAACCCTTATGGCACTGCTTCAACTTGGGGCGGAGCAGCCGTTCAATCAGGAGCAGATGGTCAAAATACTCACTTTATTGGACACAATCCAGGAATATTTGCTTCTGTTTTAAGCTTAAGCACAGGCAGTGTTATCACAGTAACAGATAGTGCCGGGACTTCGACAGACTATGTTGTCCAGTCAATTCTGACCGTAGATGATTATGGAAACGACTTAGCTTCTGGCGCAAACCATTGGGACTTAACAGTTGGAACCGGCGGCGGTGAGCGAATCACTCTTCAAACCTGTATCACACCGGACATAAATTTAATGGTATTAGCATATGCATAAACTATAGAGAAGGAAAAGGTATTCAGTAATGAACGTCCAGCAAACACTTAAAAATGACACTTCGCAAATTAAATAAAAGGCTGTAGCATCGATATACCGATATGCTGCAGCCTTTTAATAATCAACACAAGCAAAAATTTTCAGCCGTTATTCATCACGAATTCTTCATGTGTTTCTCACTTTATAAAATAATTTATCCATTTATCTTTTCTTTTACATAAGCAAAGCTGCTCATCACTGCTCCCTCTCGTCATTTTTCAAATACACAGGAATATAAGCTCTTTGTGTACTGTCAAGCACCAGCTTTTGCAGATACTGGAAGAGCATCAACAGCCAGACAAATGCAATCAGAAAAGCCACAAATTCAAAAGCTGTTAATGAAAAATAATGAACAACCTGAAAAAGAACAACTGTAGCAACCAGAAATCCCATAATAACATAAGAAGTTATTTGAAATTCTTTGGTAACCTTGGGCAGCAGCCAGTACATCCCTATAATTAAGATAATAATCAGGTACACCAGATTAGCAGCCACCTGATTATGAATGACTGCTGAAATCGAATGCTCTTTGTATGGAAAAGCCCCTACTCCACCTAAATTAAGAGCTGTAAGAATCAATAGCCAGCGTAAAATCGACAACCGCAAACCACCGTATCTTTGCTTTAGATTAACAAAAAGATAGTCGATTAATGCAATCATCAGAACAGCAGACAGAATCAGCGTCAGATTAAACTGCCATCTGCTAGTCGCCTCCATCGTTCCAAGAAAACTAAAATTATGCTGCCACCACTGCTTTTCCCGATTTGTCAGCATAGCGCCTAAAACGCCGCCGACAATCACTACGGTTAAAATATTAGTCAAAAGCATCGGCGACAACTCCATCACTATATATATCATCAGGTAATTCACCATAGCCATAATTAAAAAGAAGAACAGTGTAGAGGTAAATAAATCAAAAGCAATCCCAGGAAACATATAGCCTAGAAGTTTAAACAGAAAGAGTGAGCCTAAAAATAGAATAATCGAAAAAGAAATCACAATTGCAGGAAAATTTCGCCAATATAAATTTTTAGCCTGTGAAACAATTCGGCCTTTTTTTATTCCTATAAATGAAAAAAACAGAGTGGCGATTCCAGTAAGCACTCCTACTGTACTTACCAGCTCCCCGATAGAAAGACGGCCTACCAAGGGAACATATTTGTATTCTTTAAAATAGAAAAACAGGAAAAAAACAAGAGTAGCCAATAATGTTGGCAGTATAAATCCTCGTAAGGATATCGTTTGTCCGGCAGCAGTCTTCTCCTTTTTTCGAATTATCACTTTGCCGTTATCCACATCTAAATCAATTTCTGTTTTTTTATTAAACTCCAGCTGCTCAATAATTTCCTGAGGAACCTGAAATTCCGCTTCTTTATCCATATAACCCTGTCCCCTTTACTTTAGCTTTCAACATCTGCCGCTAGACACATTACACCACCTGCTCAGCGAGCAGCTCCAAACAATCCCTGCCTTTTTGACAACAGATGTTGAACATCTATAGGATACAGCTTCTGTGAAAAATCAGCAAATAATCTCTCCACTATTCTTCGTTATTTTATTTAGCTGAACCGGCTTCAGGCTCACGACTTCCTTTCCAGTACAGTTTCCGCTTATTTGCTAACTGTTTTCTTTGAGATTTTTTATAAGAGTACGTATAATTTTCAGCATAAAGGAGGTTTTTCTATGTGTACGAGTATTACTTTATCCAACCAGCTGACAACATACCTGGCCCGAACAATGGATTTTGGCTTTGAACTGGACGGCCGCCCAGTTGTTATCCCGAGAAACTATCTCTTCACAACAGATTTGGGTGGACATCTGACATTTCCATTAGGCTTTGTCGGTACAGGGAGAAAGCTGAATTCTTATCTATTTGCTGATGGTGTTAATGAGCAGGGGCTGGCAATTGCCGAATTATATTTTCCCGGCGAGGCTTCCTATGTGGAAACGGCTGGACCTGGTAAGCTCTCTTTGGCTCCCCATGAGTTCATCATGTGGGCCCTCGGCAATATCAGCAGTATCACTGAACTTAGAACAAGAATCGCTGAGGTTGCGATTATCAATGCCAAAAACCAACTGCTAAACGTTATTTTACCCCTACACTTTATCGTAACAGATGCTTCCGGTGAATCAATTATTATCGAAACTCATGATCAAGCATTGACGATTAAAAACAATCCAGTGGGGCTCATGACTAATAGTCCCCGTTTTGAGTGGCAGCTGCAGAATTTAAACAATTATCTGTTTTTACAGCCTGAAAATTATCTGCCAAAAACATTTGGCAATTTTTCAGCAGCTCCTTTTGGTCAAGGCTCTGGAACTTATGGCCTGCCTGGCGGCTATACTTCTCCTGAACGCTTTGTTCGCGCAGCTTATTTGAAAAACAATATTTCCCATACCGAAACAACAGATGGTGCACTCTCTGCTATTTTCCACGTTTTAGATAATGTCACCATTCCTAAAGGCGTGAATATTAAAGATGACGGAGCTATGGATTATACGCAATATCGTGCTGCATTCGATACTAAAAATAAGCTGTATTATTTTAACCCGTATCATACTCCTGAGACTTTTTCCATTCAGTTGACTGAGCCCCTCTTAAACAGTGAAAGCCCTATCGCATACACTATACCGGAAGATTTCAAAACTACCCCGCTAAAATAGAAAAAGCGTGAGTAGGACATACCAGCTTTGAACTGCGACGAGTAATCGCTGGAGCACTCACTAGCATTAAACTGCGACGAGTAACCGCAGGAGCACTCACACAGCACTTAACTGCGACGAGTAACCGCAGGAGCAAGACCTTCGGAAATAGGAAAAGTTGTTTTTGTCTCACCGTTTATTCGGATTTAGGTATACTAAAAATCTGGAAATTTATTTATGTCTCGGCCTCCATTTTTATTTCAAGTATTTTTCCAGACCTTCGGCAGCTTAAACAGCTGCTCTTTTTCCAGTTGTTTTCCCATATGAAGAAGCAGGTCTTCCCGGCCCTTTGATGCAATAAATTGAATGCCGAGGGGCAGCCCCTTTTCAGTTACGTAAGTAGGCAGGCTAATTGCCGGCTGACCGGTCATATTTGCTATTTGAGTATACGGTGACAGCGCAAGACTCTTTTCAAACATCTCACAGATCAATTCTTTCAACTCAGCCTCAGTTAGTTCTTCTGCGTGGCGCAATGCTTCACGCTGAGCATCACTTTGAAGCTCCTGATCAATTTCAGGCGCAGAATAGGCAGTAGTTGGCGTCAGCAGCAAATCATACTGAGTAAATAACTCCTCCATCTTAACTGCTGCATGATCCCATAGATTAAGAGCATGAATGTATTTTTTTACAGGTATCTGTTCCCCATATTGATAAAGTCCCCAGGTTATCAGCTCCACATCATCTGCTGTGAGCTTTCTTTGAAGCTTCTGCTGCATGCCGTCAAACATTGCAGAGGTTTCCGCCCCGTTCATCAGGTAGTAGCTTTCGATTAGACTGACGCCATCAACAGGATAGACTACTTCAGTCAAATCGTGCCCCAACTGATTTAACTCATTAACCATTTGTTTTAACGCCTGCTGCGCATCCTTAGATACTTCTGTTCCCACAGGAGATTCAGCTATATAAGCAATTTTCAGCGGTCTATCGATTGTATGAGACTGCCATTCTGCAAGTGGCGGCTGATAGGGCGCTGCTTTTTCAATTCCTCTCATACCGTAGAAAAGCTTTTCTGTATCCCGCATAGAAACAGTCAGTGCAAAGTCAATGGCTGCTCCTTGCCAGCCCCGCCAACCGTTTGGCCCTGTCGGCATCGCACCTCTGGTGGGCTTAAGACCAATCAAACCAGTAAAGGCTGCTGGAATTCGAATCGAGCCGCCTCCATCGCTTGCTCCGGCAATTGGAAAAAGCCCGCTGGCAACGACTGCCGCTGCTCCACCGCTGGACCCTCCAGGAGAATAGTCCAGATTCCACGGATTTCTGGCTGGACCATAGAGTACTGGATCTGTAATGTTTTTAAAGCCGAATTCTGGAGAATTGGTTTGCCCGGCAGCAATAAAGCCAAGCTGTTCTAACTTTTTCACATAATTTGATGTACGCTTTGAACGAGCATCCGAAAATAAATGTGAGCCGAAAGTCGCTTTCCAGCCGGCTTTCTCTTGTCCTAGCATTTTTAAGGGGAAAGGCATGCCGGAAAAAGGCAATTGTTCATCTATAGAGAAGTCTTTGACCTCTTTACTAATTGCTTCAAAATCCCATTCAACCAATCCGTTAACTGCTGGGTTCAGTTTTTGAACCTGTTGATCCAACTCTTTATAGTACTCCGATAAACTGATTTCTTTTTGTTTAAACTTCTCAACCCAATATACCGCATCTTTCATTTTTCTATTTCTCCTTTCAAAAGGTTTATTTTTACAGCTTTTAAACTAGATATTTTTTTAGTGCTTTAGGAATAGCAAAGGCATGTGTCTGCTCTTTGAAAAGCAGCTTGAAGCGTTCAGCTTTCTCATAACCTGTCCCCATTGCCAATAATTCATAATAGCCTTCCAGCATCGCCAGAAATTCCTCATTAACTTGAGAACGATGGGCGCTGATAGCCTTAAGCTTCAGTGCATAATAGTTTGTAATATCCAAAATTGTGTTATCGTCCTCTGTAAAATATTTTCCTAATATTCGCGGTGAAAAAGCAGTGTCATACATTTTTTTCTGACCAAAAGGATAGGTCTTTTGCCCTGCTCTGAAAAAGGCTGTATCTACAGCAGCACCTACTCGTAAATGAGCTGGATGTATTTCATCCTTCAGCTTGCCGTCAACTGAAAAAACAGCATCTGGACGGTATTTTCTGATAACTTCGACTAAATCCTGTACAATCTCATCTATCGTTCCCGGCTGTTCATTAGAATAGCCTAAACTACCTAAATAGGTTTGATTCAGTATTTTTGCCGCTTCCTGTGCTTCTTTGGCTCTAATGCCGCTGATAATCTCTGGGGCAGTATCACCACCTCCGCCATCTCCTTTTGTAACAGTTAGTGAATAAACTGGTATCTCTTTTTTTCTTAAATAGGCAATCAGTCCCCCTGCACCAATCTCATTATCATCAGGATGAGGCTGGATAAACAAGGCACTTTTAATATCATCAATTTCTGGATATTTCATTTTCTTCACTCCTCAATAAGTCAATCGCTTCCTCTACCCATTCCAACGCAGCATGGTATTGACCTTCGCCAAACTTCGCCGACAGCATCCAGTATTTTTCCCTCTTGGCCGTTTCTTCCGTCTTATTGCTGGATTGGATGGATTGATAAATCGCTCCATATGACGAAAGATCCTGCAGACATTTTTCACGAAATGCCACTAACATAGCCAGAGCTTCTTCATCTGTTGTTTCTCCCGCTAAAAGTACACGCATCAAAAATCCATTTCGCACATCGAAAGCCTTTTCAATATCTGGTTTGGGAACTGAGAGCCAGCGATTCAATTCTTCTCTTCCAGCATCAGTTATTGAATATAGCCGTTTATTTGGCTTTTCTTCTTGAACCACCCGTTGACTCTCCAGCCAGCCCTTTGCTTCCATTGCTGTAAGCTCTCGGTAAATCTGACTCGTCTGAGCCTTCCACACAAAAGAAAGCGACCGTTTAAATGAACGATCCAACTCATAGCCTGTCATCGCTCCAGCATTTAATAAACCCAATAGTCCATGTTTTAACGACATAGTATATCACCCTCACGCTTTATATTCCACAAGTGGAATATACAACAAATTAAACAAGATTACAAGCAGAAATTGCTATGTTGCAAACCTTCAATGTAAAAATAAGTTGAAAAATTAAAATAACTCCTGCCCCAATTTATTGGAATGCAGGAGTTTAAGTTATTTTAAGAGAACATCACTTATTCGACAACCTCATAAATATCAGACAAGGCTTGTCTTTTCTTTACTGGAATATCTTGTGCACGATAGCCAAATCCAGCCATATAGGATACGCCAAATGTATCAAGATTAACTATATTCTGACTGGATAGATACTGTTCCACAGCTTCTTTATTGAATCCTTCGATTGGGCAGCTGTCAATATCAAGAAATGCAGCGGTTGTCATCATATTGGCCATAGCAATATAGGTCTGCTTTGATGCCCAGTCAAACAACGACCGCTCATCTGTCAGCTGAAAGTCATTTTTTTGAAACTGATTGAAAAAGACTGTTTGAGGGGCAGTTTCAGAATACGGTACGCCAAACACATCTTCTACCATATGCTTCACATGTGTACTATTGCCGGTTAGATTCTTTCTGGCTAACACAATTAGAAAATGGCTGGCTCCCTTTAAGCTGTTTTGAGCTCCCCAGGCAATCTCATTTAACCCATCTTTGACTGCTTCATTTTCAATCAATAGGAATTTCCATGGCTCATAACCAAATGAACTTGGCGATAGACGTCCCGCTTCTAAAATAACCGCCCAATCCTCCGCTGAAATCTTTTTTTTGGAATCAAAAGCTTTTGTTGCAAAGCGGCGCTTATGTACAGACAAAATTTGATTACGCAATTCTTCCTTGTTGGCATTCATATAAATTCTCCTCTTCTGTTGGTATAGATATTACGGCTGCCAGAAATAGCAGCTTCGCCGATTTTTCTGTTCATCACTTGAACCTCTATATCATACGCAACATTATTTTCAATGTAAATTAGGGAATTTTTTTATACCTCCAATTAAAAAAATTACTCAAATAATTTTCAGTGTAAACGTGCTGAGCGGACCGGTTTTCCAAAGCTCTTTATTTTTTAAATATTGCTGTCCGTAATCTACTATCCAGCCATGAAAGTTCTGAGCTGCCTCACTTGTATATGTTTCCGACCACGGAATCATATTCTGCAGCTTCTGATAATTTAAGTGCTCTTCAATCCCAAGACACTGAAAAAGACGCTGCGCATATTTATCCGCAATAAATGCTGATTTTTTAAAGACATAAACCAATAAAACATCTGCTGTTTCGTACCCAATTCCTTTTATTTCCAACAGCAGCTTCCGCAGCTTCGAAGAATCAATAGCCGCAACAGCTTCTAAATCAAAATCATATGCTTTCAACCATTTTAGCAGCCGTTTAATGGTCTGCGATTTATTTTTATAAAAACCACTTGGGCGAATAAGTTTCTCCAACTCCTGATCCTCCAGCAGCAAAATCTTTTCAGGTAAAAAGCCCACTTCTGACTGGATGTTCTGGAGTGAATAATCAACATTGCGCCAGTTAGTATTTTGGACAAGAATTGCGCCAATCATAATTTCCCATAAATTGTCCGTATTCCACCATTTTTTATCATCCATAACTTCCTTTAAAGCTTCATATAGTTCATCAATATTCGCAATCATGTTTCTTCCCTCCAATCAAAAACGCCGATTTTCACGTTATTCGGTTTTAAGGGACTGAGGCAAACTTATGGCACAATCCCTGCATTGTGTTATACCTATGGAATTATTGTAATCCTCGCTCAGGCTCTCTCCCAGTTACTAGCCCATAGTAGAAAGTGCGCTCAAACTTATCGAAAGGAAGCACCTCTTTTTACAATGCTTTACTCCATACTTTCTGCATCAGTTGGATCGCCATATTTCTCCGTAGCCATCCTTATAATATCTGTCAGAAAGACCGTTTGTTCCTCTGTAGATAACCCAAAATCATTCTCTTGAACAATAAGCCTCATAGCCATCCCCAACTGCATTGAGTCAGAAGAATACTGTTGGGTATTATTATCAATCTTTTCTTTTAACGCAAGGGCTTGTTCCTTTGTTTCTACCGACCTGAGTTCTTTCACCCACTCTTTTTGAGTGTTTCGTAATGATTCTAGTGTTTCAAAATAAATATCAGCTCCATCACCCTGCAGATGCTGCTTTAGCTCATCTATGGCTGTCTGTTCTTCTAAAACCGCATTATCATAATCACTATTGTAAACAGCTTTAGTAAATTCCTTAACCATACTAAAAGTATCTTCGTTCATTTCAGGCGTAATGTTGTACGTAATATTTCCAATATAATTGTCATCATAGGTGTTTCCTGCTATAGCATTAATCCATAAATTTTTGAGTTCATCTTGAGTTATTTTCGGCGCATTTTCTTGAAGGGCTTCAGTCTTCACTTCTTCACTAGAAGACTGCTTTGTTTCCTCTGTGAGGCTTGGTTCAGTATTGCTTGACTTCTTATCCGCATCCGAGGAGCCACAAGCTGACAGCACCATCAAACCTAATAATGTTAGCATTCCAATTTGTATCTTTTTCATCCTATACTCCTCATTCTTTTCTAGTAAAACTATTCACTTCTATCCTTAAGAAACCTTTTAGTGTTTACTTTAAAAATCCTCCAGGCAACTTGGCAATAACTGGAACGACTATCTTTGATTGATCCACTACTTATTTTTTAAAGTTTATTCATTAGCAGGAATAATATTTCCTTACACAACTCTTCATTTAAAGCTTTACACTATTGGATAAAAGTTATTCCTTCATTCGCTTTTCATCATACTCAACTCATCCTTTAATCCCACATCATCACTTTGATGAAGAATTCTATTTCCATTAGATACTCCTTTCTTATTTCCAGTCAATCTATCTATTTAGAGAAAATTTTTGCCTTGTATCAAATGATTACTTTTGAAAACAATTGAACAGTGCTATTTAAACTCAAAAAATAATATCTATTTCAATTAAAAATAGCAACACATTCTGCTAGTCTTTTTCTTTTAGAACAAAATCACTTCCATACAATCAACCTTTTCTTGATTTATCTCTAAGCTGTTCAAACACCCAACTCTCTATAGATAGGACCTTAACTCTATCATATCACGCATTAATCCTCATTTACATTATTTATTAAAAGCCGGCCTATGCTCCAGAACAGATATCCGCTTTTCTTCAACACGTATTTTTCTTGTAGCTCTTATTTAACTTTTCAAAGAAATTTATTCCTGTTGCCGTCTTCTAATAGGGTATTTTTATAGATTCTCTGAGAAAGTACGCTAAGTATTTTTTTGTTACACAATCATCAAACGTTTGATAAAATCCTCATTTCGAGAATCCAACATTCTACACTTAAAATTGATTCCATAACCATCTGTCATTTTTCTTTTAATTTTAAACGGCATTATTTTCATTTCGATAAATAGCAGAGATTATTACTAAATTATTTTGAACAGTTACTCCTCTATTTCCAAACAGACCACTCACAGCATAAACAAAAGCACAGGCATTTTTCTTAGCCTGTGCTTTCCTGATAACGAATTAAGCATTCTTCCTCCAACTTGCCGGTGTTCATCTGATTAAAGCTTTCTCCCCAGTTATAAAGCATTTCGATTACTGGTTTAAGCGTCAAGCCAAATGTTGTTATGTGATAGGAAACCATCAACGGTTTCTCCTGAAGTACATTCCGCTCAATCAGACCATCACTTTCCAAATCCTTTAGCTGAAGCGACAGCATTCTTCGGGTAATTCCCGGAACCATCCGTTGCAGCTCACTATAGCGATAATCGCCTTCTAAAATCAAATGATAAAGCAGCACGCTTTTCCAGCGACCCGAAATGAGCTGTAGTGTAGATTCAACGGAACAGCCGTTTTCACAGTTGTATATTTTTCTAACCATAATCATTTCCTCCCATACATACTAGTAATGCCATTTATCATAAGTAGTATTTAAAAAAAAGTAAATTTTACTGCTTACGACTCTATTGAAGAACAACTCAAATGATTCCGCTTATAGATGAGACAACAGCAGCTTTATTCTTCATCAGCAAACAAAATTTCTTTATTTCCTCATTCAATATTAACTAAGAGAAGTATACTCTATCAAAAATTCTCTGATTGTCTGCCAATACGTCTCTCCTCCAACAATCCCTGCCATTCCATGCTGCGCCTTGTCAATCACCAGCGTATCTTTCAGACCTTTTTGTGCCTGAACATTTTTTTCCAACATTTCAAAGGGGACGAAGGTATCTGCTGTGCCATGAATAAATAAGGTGGGCCGTGTATTTTTACTTAGCTGTCTCACCGAGCTGCCTTCTTTTAACCACCAGCCTTGCCTTAGCTTGTTGATTAACGAAACTATACTCAGCAGCGGTTCACTCGGAAGGTGAAAAATCTGCTTCAACTGATAGCTAAGCTCCTCCCCAACCGACGAATAGCCGCAATCCTCAATTGCTGCCTTTACCTGTCGAGGCAGCTCTTCTCCTAATGTCATCATCACAGCTGCTGCCCCCATTGAAATGCCATAAAGAATAATCTCACATTCACTTTCCTGCTCGATTAAATAGTTTATCCATACTAGAATATCCAGCCGATCCTGCCAGCCAAAGCCGATAAGCTGCCCTTCACTTTCACCATGCGCGCGGTTATCCGGCAGTAATAGATTGTAACCCAGCTCTGCAAAATAAGGCGCTTTATCAAACATTTCCTTATGGTTACCACCAAAGCCATGCACTAGGAGTACCCAGCGTTTCGATTCCTTCTGAGGATAGACATAGCCCTGTAAACGCAACCCATCAACACTTTGAAGCTGGACACTTTTTTCAATTGAAGTCTCTTGCCATTCTACTTTCTTTTCCTTTACTGGATTTAGAAGCTCTGCTGCTGGCGCAGCAATTAGATTATGATCTGTCTCAAACGCTTCTTCTCTATTCCCAGAACGATTAAAAGCCATTCGATACATTTTGAATGCAGCCAGACAGACACCAGCGGTAAACAATAATACCAAAATAATTATCCACTTAACCAAGGGGCTCCCTCCTTTTAATCAGCTCTTGATTCAACTGATCAAATTCTGCCTCTGAAAGCAGTCCTTTTTTATTAAACAGATAGTAGCAAATAGTGATCCCAAGCATTGGAATCACAGTTAAAAAC
Organism: Enterococcus sp. LJL128; assembly: GCF_056924295.1. Taxonomy (NCBI): domain Bacteria; kingdom Bacillati; phylum Bacillota; class Bacilli; order Lactobacillales; family Enterococcaceae; genus Enterococcus; species Enterococcus sp. LJL128. The sequence continues at coordinate 42,882 of NZ_JBXPBP010000004.1, forward strand.
ACTAGTAAAAGAGTGCTTTTCATATCGGGAGCCGCCTCAATAATTCTTTGGATTCCAGCAGTCTTCTCTACAGATGAGATTTGTGAACGGGCAGCCTTATTCTCCAGCACAGAAATTTGATTGGTTGAAGTTAGGATGCCAATTGTTAAGTATACAGCCATAGTAAGAAGCTGTCCTAAGCCCATACCCAGCTGTGTAACAAAGGGACGAACTGAGAAAATGATGCCTTCATTCCGCGTTCCATATTTCCATTCATTGTATTCAACTGAGTTAGCAATATTAATCATAATAACTAAGTAGAATACACCATTGCCAATCGACGGCAATATATTCGCTCCAGCCATGATTCCAAGCTTAATCATCCCCAAATCTGGAGACAGAAGAATCCCTGATAGAAACAACAAAATGTACCCTGAAACAGAAAGAGCGGCAGCCATTCTAATCAGCTGCTTCCGTCCAAGTTTACGAGACAGCATTGGAAAAATAATAAATACTACTGCACCTGAAAATTGACCCACTATATTAAATAGGGTAAGAAAAAGACCATTGTAACCAAAACTGAAATACAGATACGTAGACACTAGTGTCGTACTAAACGTAGAAACCATCATATAAATAAAAAGAATGACTCCGCTCCAAAGTGCCTGATCATTCTTAAGAATGATGCGGGCAATCTCTTTAATACTAAATTTTGTTTTTTGAGATGGGCGAATCGGAACCACTTCCTCCTTTACACCAAACAAAGTAATCCCTTGTGTAATCAGCATAATAACTGAAAATAAAATACCAATAACGGCGTAGCCAGTTACCGCGCTGCCACCGACAACGTGTTCTCCAACTGTAAATACCGGTACAAGAAAGCTGCAGAGAAACGCACCAATACCCGCCATTAAGGTGGTCATCGATGTTAAGCGGTTACGCCCATCCTGACTAGTTGTTAAGGACGGCAGCATTCCCCAATAAGCAATGTCATTGACCGAAAAACAAATACTAAAGAGAACGTACATTATTCCGAAAAAGACAACATACGGCCAGCCCTGCAGAGTGTTGGCAAAAGAAAACGAGACAATCACCCCTGTTCCCAGAGCACCCCAAAGGATAAACGGCTTGAACTTACTTTTCTTTGTACTCGTATCAATAAGATTACCCAAAATCGGATCAATGACAGCATCAAAAAAACGAGCGGAAAACATGATGATTGTGATGGCTGAAAATTGAATTGGCGTCAGAGACTTCGTAAATAATACATAGGTCAATAAATAATTAGTAAATAAGCCTGCCGCAGCCATATCTCTACCGACAGTTCCTAAAGAAAAAGACCACAGATTTCGTTTTGTTAGTTGTCTTTCCATCATTGCTGCTCCTCAAATTTTTCTATTGCTTACAATTTACTGTTCACTAAAATCAAAGTCAAACAAATTTTATAGATATAGCCACAGCTATTGCTGCATGTTTCGGCAGGAAATCACTAATCAGCTGAATACGCCGCTACCTTGTTGCATAAAGCAAAGTAAGAACATGCTATAATTGATTAATACAAGAACTTTTGTTTATTATAAACAGTTTTACGCAGGCTATAAAGAATAAGCAGCTTAAATTTTATCAACTAGAATGGAGCTTATCGATGAAAAAAATACTATTGCTTCCTTTTGCGGTCATTGCCTTTTTAACAGGCTGTGACGATATGGAATCTAAACATACTACCAGTGGGTCTGATACCCAAGAGACAGGAGCTGTTCTAAGCAATATCCAGCAAAAGAGTGTCCCAATGAACGTGAAAGATTACACCTCTGGAACAAAGGTTTTTACTGACTCAGACGGAAACTTTCAACTAAATGGCACAACTGATCCTAATACAATCATCTACGTTTATGTAGAAAACCTAGAAAACAATGACGGCGGAGAAACTTGGATAAAAGCGGATGAACAAGGCGTATTCTTTTATGAGATTCAGCATATGTCTCAAAATAATCGGGCAAAAATCAGCTTGTCAACAGATGTGACGATTGATGCTAACGGTAATGCGGGGCTTAGACAAGGTGCTAAGAATGGATTTGAGATTGAGGTTGCCTATCCTATAACCACCAGCTCTTCAAAATGAATAAGTCAGCAATAACAATTAATTGTTAAAACAAATAGAAGCCTATCAAGAAAAGCAAAAATCCAGCTTTGATTGATAGGCTTCTATGTAAAAAAATATTGTCACGGCAATATCAAGAAATCCAATGCCCTATTTTTACCGATAGTATCAAGAAAATTTTCAAAAAGTATTTTTTTGTAAAATCAGCTGGAGTACAATAGTAAACAACAGGAAAAAGAAAAGGTGGGAAATTTATGATTGAATTGGTAAATGTCAGTAAAAATTATGAAGCAAAACAAGCATTAAAAGATTTAAGCTTAACGATTAAGCCAGGTGAAATTTTTGGTTTTCTTGGTCACAACGGTGCTGGAAAATCAACGACTATAAAAAGTCTGGTCAGTATCATTCAGCCCTCCAGCGGAACAATTACAGTCGATGGGCTAGAGCTTGCAGCAAATCGTCAGACAATCAAGAAAAAAATTGCTTATGTCCCAGATACCCCGGATATTTTTCTTCAGTTAACTGCTGGAGAATACTGGGATTTAATCAGCGCTGCCTATGAAATCGAAAAAGCGAAAAAGCAAGAGCGCTTAAGTGAGCTAGCAGCCTTATTTGATATGACAAATCATCAAAATGAAACAATTGCCGGCTTTTCTCATGGTATGCGTCAAAAAACCATTATTATTGGTGCTTTGCTAGCTGATCCTGATATTTGGATTTTAGATGAGCCGCTACAGGGCTTAGACCCTCAGGCAGCCTTTGACTTAAAAGAAATGATGAAAGCTCATGCGAAAAAAGGCAAAACGGTAATTTTTTCTACACATGCCTTGGATACCGCACAACAATTATGTGATGAGCTGGCGATTTTGAAAAAGGGAGAGCTAATCTATAACGGCTCTGTCGAAAATCTATTAGCACAATCGCCTAATGAATCACTAGAATCCATCTATTTGAAAATGGCTGGGCGCCAGGCTGATGCGCAAATTTTAGCAGATATCGAAGGTGATTCCTATGAATAAATTGCAGCTCTTTGAGTTGACTCGGGTAAACTTACGCTATGCAAACCCGCAAGTAACGAATCGTTTGCGCGGCAAAGGGAAAAGCGGTAAAGAACTGACACGATCCATCATCAATCAATATTTATTATCAGGTGTCTTATTCCTCTTTATCTACGGCGCAACGATGTTTATGCTGGATTTAAGTAAACTGCCCGGTTTTTTCACTTATTACGTAGCCTTATTCAGTATTCTGGCTTTTTCACAGGGAATTTCTGTTATTTATAATGTCTTTTTTGAAAGCCAGGATTTGCCGGCCTATCTGCCGCTTCCTTTTCAGCAAAGTACTATTTTTCTTTCGAAAATTCTAGTCGTCACCTTAACCGTAGTTCCTTTTGTTTTACCAATGTTTGTTGTGTTTCTATTGACTGGCTTCCGCGCAGGGATTTTTCTACCGTTAACATTGCTGCTGGCTTTACTCGTTTTCTGCCTGATTCTAGCAACCGTTTTTGCTCTATGCAGCCTCATTGTTTTCGGCTTAACCAGAACCAAATTTTTCAAAAAAAATAAAAAAGTAGTGACCAGTCTGTTGCTGGGAATTTCAATGACAATTGCAGTTGTTGGTATTTTACTGATGAACGGTCAAAGCTCTTATTCCGGCAGCGAACAAATGGACCGATCACCAATTGCAGTGCTGATGCCGGTCTTTCACATTATTTCTGCACCATTTTCATCGGCTGGACTTATCAGCTTTGTCGGATTATTAGCTATTTTCCTGGCCTTGCTAGGGGCTATCTATTTGTTCATTCTACCTAAACTATATGAACAACTGACAGATGCTTCTTCAGCAACCAGTAATAGACAGCGGAAGCATAAAGAAAATCAAAATCTGAAGCAGTTGTTCATCAGCTATAACATGCAGTTGTTAAAAGAACCGAACCTAATCATGCAGGTCTTATCAAATTCCTTACTGATGCCTGTGATATTCATTGTCACATTTGCAGTCAGCGGCTCGCTGGATTTAAGCTCAATCAGCATCAATTTTATTGGTGTCGTATTTGTCGCTGGGATTGCTTTAGCCAGCATGACGGTGAACCAAACCTCTTTTATCAGCAATCTAATTTCTCTTGATCAAGAAAATTTTACTTTTTTGCAATCATTACCTATCTCAATGAGTCAGTATATGAAGCAAAAATTTCAAGTTGGTTTAATTCTACAAAGTCTATTAACAGGTGGGATTTCTTTAATTGCCGGCTTTGTCTTTCATCTGCCGCCTATTTTTATTATTTCCATTTTGGCAGGGGCACTTTTGGGAAGCTATCTGCTTTGTCTGCGTTTTTTCGCCAGAGATTACCGATTTCTACTTTTGGACTGGACAAGTGTTACCCAACTGTTTAATAGAGGTTCCGGAAATATTGGGCTAGTAGCCACTATGCTAGGTTCTATTTTTGGTAGTGTAATTATTTTACTTATCTATGGATTTGCAGCTGTGTATTTGCCATTCTGGCCAGTCAATCTAGCAGTACTAGCTCTGTTAGTGCTCGTAAGCACCTTATGGATTCGTCATTATCAAAAAAATTTTTGGCATCTTTTTAAATAGAAAAACACCAACAAAAAGAAGAAGCAAACGGGCTGTCTATCGCTCCGTCTGCTTCTTTTATACATTCAATTACTCGATTCATATCATTATATCTAGCGGCTGCTCTTTCCCCATGATAAAGCATCCCTATCTGAACTATTTATTCAGCAACGATATAATTTGACAGCATTGTATGTGCTTCTGACGGGCATTCGATTAATACCTGAAATTCATTATTATCTTCCAGGTCAAATAATCTTAGTTTAGCTGTTGACTCTCCAGCTAATTGCTTTCCTAGTTTTTTACCGCTTTTTGCAGACATCATAGCATCACCCAGACCACCGCCGCCTAAAAGTGATTTTGCTGCTCCAAATGCTGAACCAGCCATCTGTGCTTTCCCTTTATCGGCTCCAACATTCTCCATAATAATTTCACGAAGATAGAAGAATTTCTCTGAAGATTTAAAAGCGAAACCAATCATATTATTTTTCCCGCGTACGACAGAAAGCTCTACATTGTCCTTTGCATTAGGAAAAATCCACGACCCTCCTGATAGAATAGTCACTGGATTCTTTTTGCCAAATAGCATATTTAACACTCCTTTTAATTTTTTCCCCAACATAAAATAGTTCTTTAACCTTTTTGATTATTTAGCATAATAAAATGGCAAAATAAAGATGACTTCTCTTACTAATTACCGGATTCTCACTCAAAAACAGCTGCTTTCATTGACAATCAGTTCACTGGACACACAGTGAGCCATTTAGCCTCAGCCTGCATCACACCTGCTCCATTAAGTCCCCATTCTCCTTTATAATCTAAATCAATCATGTCTCCTTGTTTTAAATTAGTGATGGGGAAATCTCGACCATCTAGGTATTTACATGAAATTTTTGTAGATGCCTTAATCTCTGCTTTCGCCTCAGAATTGATATAGGACGCATTGATTGTAATCAGTTGTTTTTTCTCATCCACCTGTATTTCCTCCACATAGCCTCTAAAATCAAGCGTTTGTGCTTGGGGAGAAAGAATACCAGGTAAATAAATAGCAGATAATAGCAAGCAGATAGATAGCAGATAAACAATCGTTAGCACTTTTACATTTTTTTTCATATGAACCTCCTTTTAATTAACACTCGCTATAAATAATTATCTACTAATATTGTACAATTATCTACTGTATCTGCTATTTTATCTCTATTCACCTTCTCCACAGTCAGAAAAGCGGACTCGTCTTGTTTGCAAGAAATGCTTGCTCGTGAAGTTAGAACTTAACTCTTTGCTTTCCTTGATGTTCGGGCGCTTACAATCATAAAAATCATATGATTCCACTACTAGCAAAAAAATATTGGCAGAATCCTCTCAATGAGTTTCCGCCAATACAAAAGCTGTCACAATTTCCTACTTAATTTTCTATTTGCCTCAAAAATCAGTTATTTTCAAAAAGACAACTGATTTCTTCAGCCCTTCATTTCCTTACCCTTCTTTATATTCCCGAAGCTGTGCTACCAGCTCTTTTAGTGCTTTATTTGCCGTCTCTCCATTATCTTCTTTGATTGCCCCTTCTGAGATAATAAAGGAACCGCCTACAGCAATCACATGGTCATTACCAATGTAGTCTAATACATTCGTTTGATCAATCCCGCCAGTCGGCAGGAATTTCACATCATAAAACGGGCCGCTCAAAGCTTTAATTGCCTTCACGCCGCCATAAATATCAGCTGGGAAAAACTTGACTACCTTAATACCGTAATCTAACGCTCTTTGAATATCTCCCGGTGTCGCTGTACCTGGGAATACCGGAATGTCTTCTTTGATACAAAATTCAATGACTTCGGGAACGACTGCTGGAGATACGATAAACTTCGCTCCGTTTGCCGCTGCCAGCTCAGCTTCCTGCAACGTTCTAACCGTTCCGGCACCCACAATTAGTTCACCTGAGTCTGCCAGTTTTTTGATTGCTTCTGCAGCTAGACTACTGCGAAAAGTTACTTCAATAAAGCGAACCTCATTGGTAACCAGAATCTCTTCCAGCTTGTCCAGATAGGCTAAGTCTGTTGCTGTATATAGCGGCAGCAAACGGACTGCTTCCATCTGTTTGTAGATTTCATGATTCATATTTGCCAGCATACGCACTCTTCCTTTACGTTCAGCAGTTTAATCAGCGCTTGTCCAATGCTTTATATTCTGCTGCTCTAATTGATTCAGTCCCCTAGGTTTTTGGAACGCCTAAGGGACTGTTGTTTATATACCTAATTGCTGCTAAAATTCACCAAAAAACTAATTCAGCTTCGCTTTGGTAATTGCCTCATGTAGTCCCTGCATATAAGAAATACCAATCGCCCGATCGTATAATCCGTAACCCGGCATTGCATGCTCGCCCCAGATAGTCCGTCCATGGTCCGGACGAATCACGCCATCGAAGCCCGCATCTATCAGCGCCTTCATAATCGCATACATATCCAGCGAACCTTCTGTACTCAAATGAGCACTTTCAACAAATTTCTTTTCTCCTAAAAATCCGACATTCCGGAAATGGACAAAGTTGATGCGGCTGCCGACCTTCTCAATCATCTCTACTAAATCATTGGCTGGATCCGCACCTAAAGAACCTGTACAGAAGGTAATGCCATTGTAAGGTGAATCGATGATATCCATGATTCGCTGCAAATCTGCCAGATTTTTTGTGATTCTCGGGAAACCAAAAATTTCCCAAGGCGGATCATCCGGATGAATGGCCATCTTCACATCATTTTCTTCACAAATCGGAATTACTTTCATCAGAAAATATTTCAGATTTTCAAATAAATCGTCTTCTGTGACACCTTCATAGATTTTAACCAGACTGTTAAACTTGTTCAGCCGCTCTTCTTCCCAGCCCGGCAGACGAAAGCCTTTAGATTGGCTGTGAATCAGTTTATACATATCACTTGCTTCCATATTGTCAACAACTGCCTGATCATACAGCAGTGAAAAGCTGCCATCTGGATTTTCATGCGCCAACGTTGTCTTAGCCCAGCCGAAAATCGGTTTAAAGCTGTAGCAAATCAGATGGACGCCGCAATGAGACAGGTTTTTAATTGTCTGAATATAATTGTCGATATATTGATCTCTATCGGGCGCGCCAGCCTTAATCGAGTCATGAATAGCGACACTTTCGATACCCAATAACTCTAGGTTTTCTTTTTCAATTGATTCTTTTAATTCCTGAATTTCCTCAATTTCCCACACATCTCCGGGCAGTTTGTTCAACAGTGTGCCCACAACTCCATTTATCCCTGGAATCTGCTTTACATGCTTTAATGGGATGGAATCTCCTTTTTCACCATACCATCTGAATCCCCACTTCATTCTGAATCATCCTTCACTATTTTTTTGAGCAGATTTATATCTACCCTATTTTTATTAAGAGGTTGTGACAGAAGTGTTCAGCTTCAAGCACTAAGGCGAAGAAGTTACTTCTGAAACACCGTTTATCCCGGTTTAAGGGATTGAGGCATACGAATGTCACAGCCCCTAAAAATCATCCTCGTCATCATCTTCTTCTGTCGCAACCATCGATACATGCCATGTATTGATGCTTTCAGTTCCCTGCGCAGCGATTGCCTGAGCTGCTGCTTCTACAGAAGTGCCCAGCAGCTGGTGGTTGATTGCTTCAAGCAGCATTGGCAGATTCACTCCACCAATAATATAGAGCGAATCCTGCAGCTCCTTCAAAGAATTGGCAGTTAATACTGCCTGATTATAAGGACTGGCACTAACTAAATCTACTAAAATGATTACACCTGCTCCTTGATTCACACCGTCAACAGCCTGTCTTATATTTAAACCCAACTCTTGAATATCATCCCCTGGATTCAAACTAACCGTTGCAATATTATCAACTGCCCCCATGATGACTTCAGCTGCATCCTTTAACCCAGTGCTCAACTGGCCATGGGTTGCAATTACAATTCCTAGCATTGAGTAGCCTCCTTGCTCTTATTTAAACAACTTACTAATTATTTTTAAGTTATTTAGCTGTATTGTCTTGCTGTTTAACACTGATTTCTCAAGATAATAACGTTCTCCTTGTTCTGAATGCTCCGTTTTCCCGCTAAAAATATGTGTAACTTGATTCGAAGACGGCTGAACGATAAAATCCTTTAGTCTGGCTTCGGGAATGCTGCTTCCTATAAAATGCAGCTCATCCTCAGCACCGACACAATCCAAATAATAAATCTTCGCTGATTTTCTGCAGGAGCTCTGCAGTACCTCTAAGCCGACGTCGCCAAAGCAGCCTTCATCTACAAAAGCAAATGCTGTTTTCTGATCTCTGATTTCCGTAATTAAAGTCAAAATTGATAGAATAGAAGAACTGTTGCGAATCAGTGTTTTTCTGTTGGATAGACCTTTAGCAATCTTACTCAATAGATAAAAGTATAAACCGTAACCGGCAACTACCAAGAGTGTACTGAATGACCGAAAATCAAAGGTATCATTTGCGCTTTTCATATAGACAATAGTCAACAAAAGTCCCGCAATTAGCGCAGCGAACAGACTGATTAAAATAAAATTGGTTGTCGCCTTGCGCTGCTGTCTGCGGTCAAACAGATAGTAGGCGCCTAGACTTTGCGGCGGCGTGTCGTAATACGTACAGATAATCCGATCGGCCTTTTCAATATTTCCAACGTATAAATTGCTGGAAATGTACCGTTTATTTTTCTGGTATTCAATGACCTGAATATCTTGTCTAACCTCTGCGATATCTTTGAACAGTGCTGAAAGAAACCGCTGCTTTTGCTTGTCGGTGCGGCGCAGACGATAGATATGCTGGTAGCGAAAAAGCCAGTCTTTGAATGTCTCATTTTGTTCCATCGTATCCATCCCTCCTGATCTTTCAGCCGTCATCCAGCTTTTTTACCTGTCCCTTTTATAAACCAAACTGCCCCAAAACATCTTTCAATGTTGATTTAGGTGCAGACGGTGTTGCTTGAAAATAGATGTTCTCTACCCCATATTTCTCATTCATTTCCTTCAGCTTTTCCGCATCTGATTTATTTAAATAAACAGATTTCGTTACCAGAATATCTTTCTCAGGATCTTTTTGCGCAATCCCCCCAATGTTCAGTTCCTTCATTGGTACACCATGTGTAACTAAATCGTAAATGACACTGACTGTTTTAGTAATCAAAATACAGTTGTATTCCTTGAAATTAAATTCATCCCAGTAGAATTTTGCCTTTTCCGGTGTAATCACAATCGTTTTCTGACCCGTTCGGCTGCCGGCGCTCTTGTATAAATCACGCATGAACTTATCCTTAGCCACTACTTCATCTACTACGAAGATTGAATTGACGCCGCTCTTTTGCGACAAAGTCATCATTACCTGTCCATGTATCAGCCGTTCATCTACACGTGCTAAATTAACTACTCCCATTACTAGTCACTTCCTTCTCTGGTTTATAAGATTCCTACTGCTGCCAGCACAATCAAAATACCGGTCAGCCATAACAGTGCCTGTGTTACCTTCAGACCCTTCTTGGTGTAGAACCAGTAAACGCCCATAACAACTGCTAATGGCAGTATCCCGGGAACAATTTGATCCAGTATATCCTGTATAACGAATTCCCGCCCTGATATTTTAAACTGCAGGGTCGAAGCAACCTTCACATAGTTTCCAGCCAGAATCCCCATCATAAACAGTCCAAGCACTGACAATGTTTCAATCGCATTTTGAACACCTGAGCTCTGCATCAACCCTGTTGCATTGCGCCCCATCGTGAAGGCCTGACGGGCAAAGAAAACACCTAAGATCGCTTGATACAAAGCAAAAGCGATGAATGGGAACAACGCGCCTAACGCGCTCCCCTGTTCTGCCCACGGCACAGCGATTGCAATGAAAATATACTGTACGGTTCCTGAGTCAATCGCATCACCGATTCCTGCTAAAGCCCCCATCAAACCGGCCTTAGTATTGTACATTAAATCATCCTGCATCAACACTTCTGCGCCATCGTGCTCTTCCTGAGCTCTCTGCTGCTCCATCGAAGACATCAGGCCAGTAATTACTCCACCGCCCCAGCTAAGCTGAGTATTGAAGAATAGCAGCTGACGTTTGTATGCTGCCTTTAGTGCATCATCATTTTTATATAGCTTTCTTAAAATCGGCATCATTGCATAAAGCAAAGACGGTGCCAGATAACGTTCAAAAGAATGGGGAATCTCATTGGCAAAATGCCATCTAAGATACGCTTTCGTTACATCTTTTTTCGTAATTTCCTCTGGTGCCTGATTGGTATTTTTTGTCATCTCTGTCATTTTATTCCCTCCTTCTCCCCATTAAAATCCATCATCATAATCATCGTCGTCATCAAACGAAGCACTTGCTGTACCTCCGCCGCCATCTGCCGCTTGTACGTTTTTCCCTTTTTGAGACTGTACAAAAATCAGGGCAATCAATACACCGAAGATGGCATAAGTAACCATTGTCACTTCTAATGACTTCAACACGATACTCATGAAGTAGGCAAGGAAGAAAAATACCATGTAGTCCTTCCGGCCAATAACATAAACAGTCGTTGCAATTCCGATAGCTGCTAAACCGCCGCCCACAACCTCCAGAACGTGAATCACTACGGTTCCTTCCAATGCGGTAATAACATCGGCAATAACTGGAGCACCGAAGTAAAGCGAAACGAATACCAGCGGTACAAACAACAGGAATGAAGCAATTGTCGGATAAACAATGATTGAACGTGCAATCGCTTTAGGATTCAAGTCATCGACAGCTTTATCCGTATATTTTCCTAAAAATGTGTTGATGAAAAATCTAAATTGATATAAATAGCTGCCTAGCAATCCTACTGGTACCGCTACTGCAATGGCCGCTTCGGGAGAAAGATTCCCCATTAACGCAACCGGAACAGCAATCGCCGCAGCGATTGAAGGCTCTGCAGGCATCGAACCACCGGGTGAAAAAACGCCCATATAAATCATTTGAAGCGAAGCAGTCACAATCATCGCCTGAGCGACATTCCCCATTACCAGACCGACAATAAGACCCGTCATCAATGGAGAGAACCTTAATGTTAAGGTTGCTCCTCCTCCCAGCCATCTTGACATAACAGCTGCTGTCCATAATGCAATCAACAAACTCTGCAATACACTTAATGTTTCCATATGTCCTCCCTCTATCCCTTCCCTTTAATGTACTCTTCCAGCTGATACACTGCTGTGCGCAAGGTATCTTCAGTAATCGTTATTGGAATGAGATGAACCTTTTCTTTCGAATCAATAAATTTAATAATATCCTCAATCACTGCCTCATCCTCAGGATAAATGCCCATCTGATGTAACGACATCGGCAGCTTCAGCTCCTGATAAAACGGCAGCAGCTGATCAATCATTGCCCATTTCTCTTCAAGCGCCAGCTGATAAAAAATCCCATAAGCAACTTTTTCACCATGAAGATACTGATGACTTTCGGGAATATACTTACTCATCCCGTCATGCATCGCATGTGCTGCAGCATTTCGGGCATATTTATCCCCTAATCCGCCGACCATTCCCGCAACAGCGAAGACAATTTCCGATAACCGAACAAAACAGTCAGACAATTTGCCGCTTTTCATATCTTCGATTGCCTGAGCAGAATCCTTAGTAATTGCCTCTTTACAAAGCTTGGATGTAAAGCCAGCCAGCTGTAAAAATGGTTCATTTATCAGGTCTTTCTGCTGCAATATTGCATCAGATTCATACCATTTGGCCAACGTATCAGCTAAACCGGCAATAAAATAATCGACTGGTGCATCAATGATTAAACTTGGATCAGTTACCAGAAAAGCAGCCTGTCTTAAAAAATGCTCCGTCTTTCCTTCTGCTTCTCCACTTTCCTTATACATCACCGAAAGCGGTGTCCACGGTGCGCAGTTACTAGCCAATGTAGGAATAACCCCAAAATTCACGTTCAGAACATGTGCTGCGTAGCCAACTAAATCAGTCAGTTTTCCACCGCCAACACCAATAATAAAATCAACTTCCTCTTGTTTACTAAGTGCTACAATCAAATCTGCTCCATAGTAGCTGCATTCTCCAGTATATTGATGGAAAATAAATGAATAGCGTTCCTCATTCAAGAATGTCAGCTTTGGCTTGGCTTTTTCCCACGAAACAGATCCATGTACAACCAGTATTTTTTTAGCCTGGTATTCCTCCAGCAGCAGCGATACACGGTCAATTGCGCCTACATGATACTGGTAGAACTGCGGTCCGATTTTCACTTTCAAATCATCCAGCATACAGCTTTCCCCCTGTTTTCTCTATGCTATATAGCTGCTGTAAGCCTGAACGGCTCTTTCCGGCAGCTTGCCAGCAGCAACATCTTCCACATCACGAACACATTTCTTACCCATTTCCTCTAAGCATTCCATTGTATAAGCAGAGGTATGAGGGGTCATCACAACATTGCTCATTGAAAGATACGGATGATCCTTACGTCCTGGCTCTTCCTCCAGCACATCTGTCGCAAAGCCGGCAATCTTCCCTGATTTTAATCCGCTTACAATTGCTTCTTCGCTCACTAAAGCTCCCCGAGCACTATTGGAGATATACACATTGTCCTTCATCTTAGCAATTTCTTTTTCAGAAATCATATGATAGTTTTCATCAGTCAGGTTTGCACACAGACAAATGACATCTGAGGATTCCAACAGTTCATCCAGCTCGATTTTTCGGGCACCAAAGCTTTGAATATGCATCTCCGATTTATATGGATCATAAGCCAATACCTCGCAGCGAAAACCATTGCGGACAATTTCTACTACACCGCTGCCAGTATTGCCCACGCCGATAACGCCCACAGTTTTGTTAAACAGTGTCCGTCCAACAAAATCAGCTCTGGCCTCCCAGTCGTCCTCCTTCACGCTCTGGTGTGCTTCAACTGTTCGACGTAGAATTGTCATCAAATTGGTTACATTGTTCTCTGAAACAGCATCACGTTCAACAAGAGCTGGAATAATAGTTACAATCGTATTATGCTTTTCGGCTGCTTCCACATCAATGTTATTGTAGCCAATGCCGTGCCGTGAAATTAAAATAAGTTCATCCTTATGGTCAAAAAACTCCTGAGTAAAAAACGGCGTGACACTTGCAATAATAATATTATAGCCTTGAAGCTTTTCAGCTAATTCCCGCCCATTGATTTCACCATCCACAGTGAAATGGGCAACAGGACCAATTTTTTCCAAACGTTCCATATGCTCTGGAAACACCTTACCAAAACTACTGGAGTTAACAATTGCAATTTTGAATTTCGACATACCTTCGCTCTCCTTTAACTGCTCTTTTTAGAATGTGTCCAATGAAGTTCATATCTGAATGAAGCTGCAGCCTTTATTCGAGAAAGTATCTGGACTCGTTGTATTTATACTTGATGGAAATGATTGTCGGAATCTAAATCTGTTGCTTTGAAACAACTCCTATAGAGGAGCTAATCTGCCTCCTTTCTGTAGTGAAAAAGCTGTTACCAGCTCCCGTCCATTCCACCAGCTGGACAACACCTCACATGTAGGAATCTGATGAACCAATTCACTATAAATAGTCTATTTTATTAAAATTTAAATCTCTCAACACGTTTTACTTTTTCTCCCTCCGACACCCACATCTTACTTGATAAAAAATAATATGTAAAGGTTTCCAATAAATAAAAAATATTTTTTATTATAAGTCCCAAATCCAATAATAACAATGCATGTAAGCGCAATCATTTATTTTTTGCAGAACAAAGTAAATTGGCAGAAGTAAATTGCTGCATTCTTTTATTTATCAAATCATCTCATTACGAAAAAGCAAATAACCAAACAATTCTATTCAATTTATAAAAACAAAGTTAATGTTTTTTTATTTTAGACAACCATTAATTTATCCTTTAATTTAAAAGAAAATACTAACTATGCAATTGATTTTTCTTTTTTTAACGTTATATTATTCTCGTAGCATTTAACATTTCGTAGAAAAACAACAAAATTCAATCCTTTTTTCTCTTTTTCAAGTTCTCCATTATGAATTATTTAAGTGCATTTTCTTTATCAGCTATTCACTCATTTTCCACTAAAAAACAATGAAAATTCTTTTTCTAAAATCCCCAAAAAATAAAAATTATTTTTTTAATTTCAGCCATTTTCTTCGTTTTATATTGCAATTGGCCTATTCCAAATGTTGCTCATAACCAAATTCTTCTCTACTTTTAACTGAAATATTTCATAAAAAACTGTAAAGGCTTTACAGAGCCTTCCTGAATTTAGTAAACTTGTAGTAATTTAAATCTCCGACAAATAATAATAAGCACACTCACATAAACAGATAGTTTCTGTTCCTATTATTCCAACGACTGGAACAATCTTTCATTTACGTTTACTGCTTTCTCACTCCTATGGATCGTCGCATCCGTTTGTTTCATTATGTACCGACTCGAAGAGCGGCGCGAGTCTAGAATGGAGGAAACCATGAAGAATCACTATTTAGACCAGCGAATACGACTTAAAGGGGGAGCGCTGAGCGAAACAGAACAAAAAATCGCCGACCACTTTACTCATGAAGACGAGGTCTTGTCTAGAAAAACATTAGAAGAACTGGCAAATGAGATTGGTGTATCTCAATCATCTATTTATCAGTTCGTTAAAAAAATCGGTTATGGAGGATTTCAAGATTTCAAAATTGACGTTGCCCGCAACTCAAATTATCAACCAGGATTTCAAAATGTTAATCACATGACTGGTGCAGATGATATCCATCCCGACGACTCAAGCATTGATATTGCCAAAAAGGTTTTACAAGCAAATATCTACTCCTTGAGCAACTCCATTCATTTTCTTACGGAGGAGCTGCTTAATGAGGCTCTTGCCTTGATTTACTCTGCTAAGACCCTGCATTTTTTCGGTCTAGGAGGCTCTACGATTGTTGCTTTCGACAGCTTCCATAAGTTTATCAGAACCAAGTATCGCTGCAACTATATCTTCGATTATCACATGCAGCTAGGGTTCGCTACTAAGCTGACCAGCGATGATTGCGTCTTCATCTTTTCTCACTCTGGTCAGACAAAAGAGTCTATCAATTTGGCAAGACAGGTCAAAAAGACGCCTGCAAAGATTATTGCCTTGACTGGCAACAGCGGCTCCGAACTAGTCAACTTAGCAGACAAAGCGATTATTGTACTCACTGAGGAAACCGTCTTCCGAACAGAATCACTAGCATCCAGAATTAGCTATCTAACCGTCATGGATATTTTATATACGAATGTTATGCATCATAACTATGATCAGAATGTGGAATCTATAAAGAAGATTCGAGACAATATCAGTACAACAAAAACTAATCCGTATAATTTTACTTTGTAGCATTGGCTATGAGGATGGGACAGAAGTGTTTAGTCCCGAGAACCAAGTAGGTACTGTTTAACATCAGCTCGTTCCTCACTGTGTTTCTCAGCAATAAGAAGAAATTCACGGAAATGTCAGGAAACACGAATGTGAGTCAGTCGATGTTGACTGATTCCTACCAGGTGTTCTTCAAATTTTTGTGAATTTCGGCTTGTTTCCGAAGGTTTTGCTCCTGCGATTACTCGTCGCAGTTAAGTGCTTTGTGCGTGCTCCTGCGATTACTCGTCGCAGTTAAGTGCTGTGTGAGTGCTCCTGCGATTACTCGGCGCAGTTAAGTGCTTTGTGCGTGCTCCTGTGATTACTCGGCGCAGTTAAGTGCTTGGCGCGTGCTCCTGTGATTACTCGGCGCAGTTAAGTGCTAGTGAGTGCTCCTGCGGTTACTCGGCGCAGTTCAATGCTGGTTATGTGCTACTGCGCCCACCGTTTATCCTACTCACGCTGCAATTAATCATTTTCTTGCAGATGTTCATTTCTGCAAAAATAAGTGGGAGGACGACCAAAAAATTGGCCGTCCTCCCACTTATTTTTAGTTTAGCTGATTCGTTTATTGCGTACCTAGCTTCCCGTATAGCTCAGCCAAGGTTGCTGATTTTGTCAACATGTTTGTGTACATCGTCATGCCGTCCGCATCTGATATTGTACCGCCAGCGTCATTGATCTCTTTTCCTAATTCTGCATATTCCGCCATCAGCTTGGTATAGTCTGTTAGGAAGGTCAAGCTTGCTGTATCGTTATACGTGCTTGGATTATCTACATAGCCCTGTGCTTTCGTAATCATTTCGTCATACTTCGCATCTATTCTCTTTATCGCAGCGACAACTCCGCTATTATCTGCAGTGGTGCTGTCATTATTTTGCTCTGCTGCACTAGGCGTACTGCTTTCTGTAGTAGCATCTTCTGCTGGTGCGGTGCCGCCAGCTCTCAAAGCCATTACTTGTTTACGATACTCGATAATAAACTCTTCCAAATCACTTTCCGTGATTCCTAAATCTTTTAATGTTCCTAAATACGCATCTAAGGCTTCATCACTGCCTTCATGCTGCGCATTATAATAAAGTCTGTTATCAATTACAGATTCGTCTAAATTTGTATAGTTTATCTCATAAAGACCTTTTTCTGTCGCTGTTAGTTTCAGTCGAATTCCTTCTTCTCGTTTTGTTAAGTCCAAAAATAAGTATTTATCATTAGGAATAGTATAAAACACATAATTATTTTTTTGGAATGCAGAACCAACTTTATCTTTTAAGACTGGAATTTCCCCAACAAATCTTTTCGGAGCTGCTTCGGGATTGTTTTCCATGCCAAAATTTTGAACAAATTCTACAAAGGTCGGCAGTGTCATCCCTAATGAACGAACCTTATCCACATAAGACTCTATCGCGTTCATATCATCTTCCGAGCTAATGCTCATAAATGAATGCTCATACGTGCCATTATAATAAACTTTTCTATCTTTAAAACCCTGTTCCTGATTGGAATATTCGATATCCAACAATTGCCCATAAACGTTTATTATTCCAGTAATTACAGTTCTGTCTTCTAAGTTTTCTAAGACAATTGCTGTATATTCATCAGTTGCAGGCGTTCCAATTTTAACAGTATAGCCCGCTTCCTTCAAAATAGTCTCTGCGCTTTCATCTTTTATCTCATATTTTGATTCATCGATGATACTTTCTCTTTTATCCTCTTCCGTTTCTTCTGTTGTCTCTTTTGTTTCTGTTTGTTCAACCGATTCTTTACTTTCCTTCGTCGTTTTCGCACCCTTGCTGCCCCCACAGCCAGTGATTAGAAATAACGACAATACTGCAACAATAACACCAAACCTTTTTTTCATTTTTTTCTCCTTTACTATTTATTTTTTACCTCTCTAGTATAACAAAGCTTTCGTCTTCTGAGAACCTCCTTCCGCCCAAAAATTGGTCAGCTATCTCCTGTCGCTGCAGCGTAAAAGCAGCTGTTTATCAGCTATACAGAAGCCAATCTATAGCTTATAAGTAGAGCTTCAAACCAGAATACTGAAGTTTAAGACAAATAGTTATAGTGTTTCTAGACTTCGCTCATATCTACTACGCCCTAATTTCTTTACCTCTACGTACACAAGAGGCATGACGGATAAGCCCAGCACAATCAGCCATTGATAAAAACTCAATGGAGCAAAATGTAGCACACTCGCTGTCTGAGGAAGTGCCACTAATAGGATAAGCAGTAACGCCCCTGCTGCTGTCGTTCCAAGCAGCAGCTTATTCGTCAACAAGCCAATTGTAAAAATTGAATTTTTGCTTCGACAATTATACATATGGATAATCGTAGTTAGTCCCAAAACCAAAAAGGTCATGGTATTAGCTGTCAGATGGTCATCAGATATTCCAAAAATAGGATAGCGGCCGGCATAAATAGATAGCAACGTCAAAATAGTAAAAACTATGGAAATATCAATAATTTTTTTCAATAAGCCATCAGCAAAAATACTGCTGCCCTTAGAAACCGGCTGTTGTTTCATACTATTCTTTTCTGAAGGCTCCACACACAAGCTAAAACCGGGAATCCCATCCGCTACTACCTTGATGATCAGTAGCTGAATCGCCGTAACCGGCGCACCCCAGCCCAACAGCATGGAAATCAGAACAATGGTTAAAGCTGAAATGTTACAGCCCAGCATCGCATAAAGCGATTTACGAATATTGCTGTAAACCCGCCGTCCTTCTTTAACAGCTTCTACAATCGTAGCAAAGTTGTCATCCAGAAGAATCATATCTGCTGCTTCCTTGGCTACTTCGGTTCCGCTGCCCATTGCAATCCCTACATCTGCGGCTTTTAGTGCCGGCGCATCATTCACACCGTCTCCAGTCATTCCGACAATTTCATTATTTCCTTGCAGCGCTTTGACAATTCGAATCTTATCTTCCGGCGAGGTTCTCGCAAATACTCGATACTCATGAATAATCTCAGCTAATTCCCGTTCTGTATAGCCTCCTAGTTCAGCTCCAGTCATTGCCTTGGTACCATCAGTTAGAATACCGACATCTGCAGCAATTTTTTTAGCAGTTAGCAAATGATCGCCTGTAATCATGATTGTTCGAATACCAGCTTTTCTGGCAACCGCTACTGCCTGATAGCTTTCTTTTCTCGGCGGATCAATAATCCCTACAAGACCAGCAAAGGTTAAATCTTTTTCTAGATACTCCGGCGTAAAGGTACTTGGAGCTACGGCAAATTCTTTATATGCCACCCCCAGCACTCGGTATGCCTGACCGGCTAGTTCATCATGATAGGCTTGAATATCTTTAGAGGCTTTCTCTGATTCTTTAGACAACGGCAGTCGGTCTACTGCTCCTTTGGTGATTGAAATATAGCGGTGAGCTATTTTATAAACGGTAGTCATTCGTTTATTTTTTGAATCGAAGGGAATTTCATGTACACGCTGATAGGTCTCCGCCAGCCGCTCCAGCTCTTTTTGTTCAAGACGCTTTTCCACTAGCTTGGCAATTGCACGCTCGGTTGGATTGCCCACAGCTTCAGGATCTCCGCTGATATTACTAGATAAATAGAAAAGAATTAATAGTTCCTTCTGTTTCTGCGTCAGCGTATTTTCGATAGCAGCAGACGCTTCTCCAAACGCCCAAAGCTTTTTAACTGTCATTTTGTTTTCAGTAATCGTGCCTGTTTTATCCGAACAAATAACTGAGACATTTCCGATTGTTTCTACAGCCGTCGGTGTTCGCACAACAGTATTATGCTTTGCCATGTTGCTGATACCGTAAGATAGAGAAATAGTAACAACTACAGGTAAAACCTCTGGAATGGCAGCTACCGACATTGATATAGCGGTCATAATCGTCACTTCTAATGGGTATCCTCTTAAAAGACCAATCAAGATAGCTAATAGCCCCGAACCAATAGCGACCAATCCCAGTATCTTGCCTAATTTTTGCATTTTTATCTGCAAAGGTGCTAATACAGCTTTTTCTTCAGAAAGTAAGCTCGATATTTTGCCGATTTCTGATTGCCGTCCAGTCGCTGTCACAACTGCTTTACCTCGGCCGTTAACAATCAAAGAGCCGGAAAACAGTCGATTTTTCTGATCTCCAATACTGTCCTTTTCTGTCGATTGATAGTGCTCGTCCTTCTCACTAGGCTCACTTTCCCCTGTTAGAAATGATTCTTCCACACTCAACTGAACACTTTCCAACAACTGAGCATCAGCAGGCACCCGGTCTCCCAAAGTTAAATCCAGAATATCACCGGGAACAATGTCTGTACTCTCTACTTCAATGTTCCTGCCCTCCCGTATGACTCTGCTTTTTGGAAGATTATAACTCTTCAATTCCTCCATCGATTTTTCCGCTTTTTTCTGCTGATGGACAGACAAAAATATATTTAATAAAACAATACCGAAAATAACGATGGGCTCAGTAAAATCATCCGGATGGGCTGTAAAAGCAACATAACTGGACAAGACAGTCGCAATTAACAAAATAATTATCGTGATATCCTTCAGTGCCGCAAGCAAATATGTAAAAAAATGCTTGCTTTGCTCTTGGCTAATGGTGTTCGCTCCATACTGCAGCAGTCTTTCCTTAGCCTGCGCTTCGGTAAGTCCTAAGTTTCCGTCTGTCTCCCAGTTAGTTAATATTTTTTCTTGTTCCTTCATCATGCCTAAAACCTCCCAAACAAAAAAAGTCAGTCAGACGAACCATAAAGCCTAAGGTTCGTCTGGCTGACTTTCTACAAGCTCTGTTCCGGCGAACAAAGCTTAAGTCGTATTTTATTATGACCGTATTTTTTCACATTCCCATTTTTTTGTCAATAGCTAACTAATTGGATAGCTAATATTTCTGTAAAAAGAGCTGAAATAAAAAAACACAAAGCTAATAAAAAACAGCAGTTATATTTATTTTTTCATCAACCTAAAACAGATATTATAAAGCGATGTTGAATGCTATTTTTTCATGATGCAACTCGAAAAATATCTTTCGAAATTTAGAATTATCATTTGAAAAAATAACAAAAAAATCGACATTTCTAAACAATAAAAAGAATCATTCAAACTGCATTTTTTCACTATGAATTGCCCTGCGCTGCTCAAGAATTCGGTGTACCTGTTTTACAATCTCAGTCTCTCCGGCATGATATGCTTTATGAACATCGATTGAAACAGTAAGTAGGTTCTGTTCATAATCGGTACCTTTGCGGGAAACAAAAATCAGATGATGAATAGCCAGCTCGCCATTACTTGCCGGAATACGAATCCCGTGGCGATTGTATTGCGCTAAATCAGCACCGCTGATTTGACAATAGAAACGGTCACGGCAGGCAATTCTGTAAGGAACGCTTGCCATATGTCTTTTAGTGAATGTCGCTTGGGAGTAATTTCGGGAACAGCTGTCTTTACAAAAAGAACGGCGCCCTTTCGGCAGCTCTTTCCCACACCATTTACAACTCGCAGCATCTGCACGAAGATCACATTGACCAAAGCCTAAAGGTTCACCGAATTGTCTTTCATATTCTGCCAAACTTAGCCATGCCCGTTCAAAGCTCTGATCTTTTTGCCGAAGCTGGCTCCCCCGTCCCTTGTACTGATGTTGCTCAGGCAGCGCTTTAACCAAAGGCTCCAATACTGATTTTTCCTGTAGGGTTATTTGCTTACTTAGGCCAAGCTTCTGTAGCTTCTCACCATCAAACTCATAAAGAGTACGGCAGCGAAAACAAATACATACTTTATTTTGCTCATATTCACTTAATAGAATATCCAATTTCCGCTGACAGTTAGGACAGTAAGCCCCAATCATTTTTACTCGTTTGTATGACATATCGTGCCTCTCTTTTAGTTAAAATAGCTGATAACTTTAATAAGGTTAAACAGTTTATGTATTTCTTTTTTTATTCTCCCCAAGAATGAAGGGGATGTTTTTGAACGGATTGCTCGGCGCAATCCGTTTTATTTTCGTACGCATACCATTCGACTAGCGGTTCCTATATAAGTCGAAATGGCAGCTAGCTCAAATATATGGTAGTGAATTTCTTCAAAATTCAGTTCTAGATTCGTACGCATACCATTCGACTAGTTGTTCCTATATAAGTCGAAATGGCAATTTACATTGGTCTTTTTTCGCGTTATCCTATTATTATCATAGGAGGTGTATTTATGGCTATCGACTTGACTTGTGAGCAGCGGCAGCAGCTTTGGCAAAATTTGACTACTCTTCAGCAGGAAACCCTTCAGCAGTTTAAGAAGTATCAAATGCAGTCCTTATTCCTGACTGAAAATTTTTTGAAGGATGAAGAGTGGCTCTTTATCGATTTTAAAGAAAATCCGCTGTATCCTCATGGAGAAGAAGGACGGCTTTTTTGTCGTTGCGGTCGTGAGCTGAAATATCAATTTCTCCTTACCTCTGAAAAAACTGGCGAAACATTAGCATTAGGCTCAACACATTTTGCTCAGCATTTAGGGGTAGCACCTCACATTGCGCAACAGGTACAAGCTGGTATTCATCAGCTGGATCGAGGGGTTGATTTAATCCTGGTCAGTGTTGAAAAAGGCATTCGTTTTCCCAGACGCTACTATAATCTTTTTATTAACCGGGGATTGAAAAAGCAATGCAGCAGCAGTTTTCTAAAACGTCTGGCTGCCTTTTCAAAAGCTGATCTTCCATTGTATGAAGAGGACAATCAGAAGCTGATTGACGCCCTGAAAAAATCCGGATTTAAGCTTGAAGCGATAGGGGCACCGACAACAGCAAAGTCTTCCGGCAATGCCTTGAAAGATTTAATTCTTCTACTTCAAAACTATGAACAAGGGGAAGAAATTCCCACTGATGAACTCCTTAATCAGTTGAATATGCCACAAAAAGATTTTTCCCGCTGGTTAGGTTTATTGGAAGGTGAAAGATTTCCTGTCCAAGTGAAAAAAGTTAATACAAGCTATTACCGTATTCGCTGAAACAGGAGCTGTTACTCTCGTGTCTAGTTGGTCACTATTAGGAAATATCATCCTGTTTCAGCAGTTTTCTTAATAGTCGAATACAAGAATTTCTCCCGAACGTGCCACTCCTGTTTTGAAATCATAATTCTTAGGTTGTCCGCTAAAATAGTAATTAATTACGCGGGCATTTGCCGCATGAGTGACCACTAGGACTGTTTGCTCTCGATACTTTTCCATAATCATTGTACAAAATTCACTGTTCCTCTGCATGAAATCCTTATAATTCTCTGTTTTCTGCTTACCAGTCATTACAGCCTGCCAAAACTGCTTGAGTCTCTCACTTGTTTCCTCAGTCCCCTCAAACTCGCCACAATCAATTTCCATTAACCGTTCGTCAAATATGAGCTTATCTCCACAAATGATTTCCCCTGCTTGACGTGCCCGTTTTTGCGGACTGCAAAAGCAACAATCGAAAGCGACATCCCTGAGCTTTTCAGCTTGTTCTCTGGCTTGAGCAACCCCCTTTTGATTTAACTCTGTTTCCGTCCGCCCATTAAATCTTTTTAGTGCATTCCACTCTGTTTCTCCTTGACGTATAAGATATAACATTTCATCCAACCTCCAGCAACATATTTCGTGCGCCATTTTTTATCTAATCATTGGCTCAACATCATTTAAGCCGAGTATCTTTGTCTTTTATATCTTTCTCAAGCTCACTAGCTATATCAAAAAGAGCTATCACTTATTCACAAAACTAACATCTACAAACAGTAAAATCAGCAGTGCCAGAATCGCTACAACAATCAATGTCACTAGACTTCCCCTAATTAACGAAACAAGCATACCCCGCTGCCATTTTTTTGATATATCTTTTACAGCCCGCGCTTCATTCAGGTTTTCTTCCTGAAACAAAAAGGGCGTCTGCGCTTCCATCTGCTCCAGTTCTATCCGACACTGAGCACAATCCGCCAAATGCTCTTCAACTATGCTGCGGCTTTCTTCACTGCAGACATTTTCAGCATATAGCGGCAGTAAATCTCTGATTACTTCACATGATACCTTCATTTCATCGCCTCCTGCAATTGTTTTTTTGCCCGGTAAAAAATCACCCGTGCCCAGCTTTCATTTTTTCCAAATAGTGCTGCGATTTGCCCATGGGATAGCTCCCCAAACACACGCAGTGTAAAGACTTCTTTATAGGGCTCTTTTAAATGATGGAGATGATAGTGAAGCTGTTCCGAGGATTCCTTTGCGACCATGCTTTCCTGCAAAGCCGACGAAGCACCTAACACCTCAACAGCTCTTTCCAATGGCTCCGGCTGCTTTTTTCTCTGATGAGAAAAATAAGTATTTTTAGCAATCTGACACAACCAGACAGACAGCTTACAATTCCCTTTAAACTCGTCGATTTTTTTTAGCGCTTTAAAAAATGTTTCCTGGGTGATTTCCTCAGCTAGTTGTTCATCTCGGCATAAGGATAAGATAAACCGATACACATCGGCAAAATGTTCCATATACACTGTTTCAAAGTCCTTTATTTTTCTCACCCCCATCACACCTATCTTTTATTATATATAAATCCTATTGAATAAACGAGGTCCATCCGCATTCCCCTTCTTATAAATCCAATCGCAACCTTTATTTAACGGACATCTCTCACCAGCCACTGCCAGCTGGAATAAAAGCCAAAAACAAAGACCCAGAGAAATTGACAAATGACACCTGTTTCTACCTCCAGAAAAAATGGAGAAGACTCATCAAGAAATAAGTTCATAACAGCTATATCCGGTAAAAATTTTGCCCATTCAGTCATTGCCAGCAGCATTTGGCTAAAGCCTAAAAGCAGAGAAATCAGCAAAACAAAGGGCAGTATAAATGATTTAAAGGTAATTGCTAAAGCCCCAGTCAGCCAGGTAAGCAGCAAGGCACTTAGTAACACAGGGAAAAATTCCAATAAGCTGTGAAGTAGAAAAGCTGTTGAGAAAGGCAAATCATTCAGAGTAGACAGCAAGAGGACACAAATGATTCCTGATAAAAGCGATGCACCTATTCCCACCACAGAAAGAAGCAGGTACTTTGCAAGCAGAACCTTTTTTCGGAAGGGTTCTGTTAGCAAGGTGGTCCGTAAACTATGAAAGCTATACTCTTGACCGAAGAAATAAGCGGCAGATACAATCAATCCAGCCTGTCCTTGAAATAACACCTGCCTGCTTTGGACAATGAGCTCTGATGCTGACCAGCTGTCCTCTGCTGTCAAACTGCTGTTCTTAAAAAGCAGAATTACGGCAGGCAGGCTCAACGTCAACAATAGAGCAAATAAACACCAGCGAGCGGAGGAAAATTTTGTCCATTCACTTTTTATAATAGGGCCCATCAGTAACGTCCTCCAATTTCTTGTCTAGACAAAGAACGAAATGCACTAGGGAACAGGAGTAAAATCCACAGCAGCAACGTAACGGTCCCCATTAAAGGGCTATGTGCCATCATTCCAGTTGGTGTGGAATAGATTGCATAGCTTGCGGCAACCGGTAAATATTTTCCCAAGTTCCAGTAATGCAGCAGGACAACTCCCAGACCTACAACCTGAGGAATCAGCAGTAATAAAGGCGCTGCCGTATTTTTAAATAACAGACCTAAAAGAAAAGCCAGAAAAGCGAGTAGCGTCCATGCCAATACGCCGTAAAGAATGAATTGCCAGCTAATACTACTTAACAGTAAGGGATGCAGACCTTCGTTCCCTAAAAAGAAATGGGTGATAGAGATGGTTGTAAAAATTGCACCAAAAGAGATACCCGCTGTAATAAACAAAAAGGCCGCCAGCTTGTACAAAGTCAGCAGTCGGCGATTGCCCTGATACAGAAAAGCGGTCCGCAATTCATGATGCTTAAAATTTTCCGCTCCGCTGACAGCGCCAAAAACAAGTAAAACAATGATGCCATAGGCCAATGCGTCAAAGCCATAGTATTCAACAGCAGGCATCACTGAAGCTAATTCAGGATTCGTCTCAGGTGTGGCATGTTTGCCAAGTGCTAATATATTTCCAGCATCAATTTTTGCCAGCAGCAGCTGCATAGCCAGCAAAAAGAAAAATGCTCTTTTACAGCTTCTACTAGTTACGATTCGGTAAATTTCTGTTTTTAATCCCCTCATTCTGTTTCCTCCTGCTCCGTTAGCGAGAAAAAGATTTCTTCTAGTGATTTCTCTTCTTGTCTCATTGCGGTCAGTTCCCACGAAGCTGCAAGCTCTCCCTGATGAATAATCACTGCCCTATCTGCTAGCTCCTCCACCTCTGACAAAATGTGCGAAGAAAGTAAAATGGTCTTTCCTTCTTTAGCCAGTCTTCGAAGCAGCTTTCTCAGCCAGCGAATACCGCTTGGATCCAGCCCATTCAGCGGCTCATCCAGCACCAAGTATTGCGGGTCGCCCAGCAGAGCAGCTGCCAAGCTTAGCCGCTGTCCCTCTCCCAAAGATAAAGTCTCCAGTCTTGCCTGCTTTTTGTCAGACAAACCAACCTGCTTCAGTACCTCTGCTATTTTCTCTTTTGGAATACTGTTGCTTTGGGCAATGATTTTTAGATGAGTTCTCACCTTACGAGAAGGAATACCCCCGATACCGTCAAAAACTGCCCCTACCGTTTTTAGCGGCATAGTCATTTCAGCATATTTTCTACCTGAAAACGTTGCGGAGCCTGACTGCTGACGATCCAGTCCCAGCAAGATTCGTAATGTTGAACTTTTTCCAGCGCCATTTTCACCAAGAAACGCAGTGATTTTTCCAGCTTCCGCAGTAAACGAAATGTTTTTTAGTATTTTTCTTGCTTTATGACTCTTACAGATACAATTTATTTCAATATCTTTTTTTGTCATTTTTTTACCTCCTTTTTATGTCCACATCACTATGACGCAGTAAGAGGCAAAACGTTTCAAAAAATGACAAAATTTCTTTTATTTTCTTTTTAATGGTCAAAGAGATTATCTAAAATATCCGATTTTCCCTAAAAATCTGATAATATTCACTACTTTACCTATGATAAACTGAAATAATAATACGAAATATTTTATCATTAAGGAGTGAGCAAAATGAGTCAAATGACAAATAATTTAGGTGTTGCGGGAGCTGTTTCTCAACAGATGAGCCAGGCTGCCAGTGCGCTGAACAGTACCTCATCGCCTGGGGCACTGGCAAGTAGAACCATGATTGCAGGCAATCGGCAGGCCCAGCAAACAATCCAACTGTCTTCCAGCATCGGTCAACGGGTGTCTAATGGCTTAGCCAGAGACGGCAACAGCATTCATTCTGTCTCTCAGGAATTTGCGGCCATCGATCAGCAGCAAAGCAAAGGCTTTGATGGTTTGAGCATTCTGCCTGGTCCAAGAAAAGGCAGGTTCTAAAATGGCACAAACAGAAGAAAACATTGCCCAACAGCTAACCATCGTTACCCAAACACAGGCAGACATACGAAAGAAGCAATGGCGGCTGGAAGAGCTGGAACAAGATTATCGCCGGCTAGCTACCCGTCAGGAAACCTTTCTGTTGGATGTTCTCTACAGCCATACCGAACAGACCCAACAGTTTTTCTCAGAGCTGGAGGATGACCTGTTTCAGTCTCATCGAGCCAATCTATTGACCATCGAAACAGATATTTACAGTGTTACTTTTCTTTTTTAATACAACTAGTTCATTATCTCCAATGCCGTTGAAATGAGAGGAACTTAACTATGGAAACTAGAATTAAACATGTTTTATTAGAAATTTATTATCAAGATGGATTAGATTTAAACAAACTATTCAGTGATGAAACCGGCTGGGAAGAGTTAGTTGCCAAAGGGGTATCATTTACTGTAGCAGATTACGAACTAGCCTACGCAGGAAAAGACGGCATTGTTGAGAAGTTAGAGGATTTCGTTGGCTTCGGAGGAGAGATGGATGTTGACTTAGATAATAAAAATTACGAAGCACTCAGAAAAAAGCTCCTTGATGAGTGGACATGTATTAGTCAAAAAAAGATTGCGGAAGCTTATTCAGAATATATGCAGGTCCGAGAACATATTTTAAGAAATAATGACGATTAATCATTATGACAACTACTAATAATTCTGAAATCAATAAGCAAGATAAGATTAATCAAATTGCAGATTTAGGAGACTATTTGAAATATGGAGATTTAGAAAAAGAGACTGCTATAACCTATTTAAATCTATTCATTCGTTTTTTGGTAAAACAAAATGATGATGATATGAAAGAGGAAATACTTGGAATTATTCTTGACACTGAAGATGCAAGAATCATAGATAAAGAGCTAGACTTAACACCTATTATTTCAAATTTGTCGATTTTTAATACGCAATGTGCTAGTTATGTGCTTTCTATTTTAGGGTATTCAGGAGAATTAAAATATCGACCCTATATAGAAAAATTTAAAAGCCATCCCAGTTTAGAAGAAGACGTTGCAGACGCATTAGATGAACTGACATATAGAGCTGAAAATCATTAAGTTCTCATTCAAATTTTAGGAGAATAAGATAATGATAAATAATAATTTGTGGGATAAAAAAATAAACTATAGTGATTCTGAAATTTTTGAAAGCTCAATTACTTTCAACTTAAAGCAATTAGAACAGCTATTCACAATGAAAATTGAATGTATCTATGGCTGTTTCACACTTGTATACGGTGAAGAAAATGAAGAACCAGATAATTCTGAGGACGTTCTTTCTAATGAAGAATTCAATAGATTTATGAAAAAGATGTTTACTGATGAAATAGGGTATGAATTTGCAAACACTGAACTTAGAATCATTGATTTTATCGATCAAGAGTTAACTATTGCACAGCAGTATCAGTTAGGAAAAATATATATACACTGCTTAAATGCCCGTTTAACACTAATGACAAATAGGAAAATAAATTATTTTATGGGTTTTGATGATGATATTCTGACAATACGATTTTATCAAGAATGGGAAAGCTCCGTTACCCACTTTGATCATTTAGAAAATTTTTCAGATCCTGTTGCTATCATATCCAGTGAAGAAATTTCCAATGGTTTCGTTCAAATTCCAAAAAGTTAAGCCTGAAAATCTAACTTTTTTGGGTCACTACACTTCTATCCAATGATGAAGCTCATTTAGTTTAGGTAGCTCTATCTTCCATATAATGGAAATAGGAGGAATGTTCATAACAGAACATATTCTTTTAAAACTGATATAGATGTCGAAGAATTAACGACATCTTACTAGCTCATTAAAAAATTGAACAAGGAGATAGTAAATGGCCATGATTTACATAGGAAATAAAGCAGATTTTGCAATAGGCTTTCAATTATTTGAAAAAGAAGATGGTGAGCTATATCTTTTCATCAAAGGGAAAAATGTTCTTTCTTATGAAAGAAATGGCAAACAATTCTCATTTCGTGGCGATATTCAAGAGCTAAGAGACTGGCTTGAGAAAAAGCAAACAACATTTTTCGATTCTACCTTCATTGAGTGGAGTGTACCATTGCAGGGACAAAGTGTTTCAGAGAAAATAGCATTCATTCAAAAAACAGATTTTGTATTCCAAACAGACGATCAAGAAATTGAAATGCTAGAAGCTTTTGCGGATTGGGCGTATGAACATAGCTGGATATCAGCCAGTGGTGGAAGTTTTCTTCCAGCCATAAATTTTTATAGTAGTGATGGTGAATGGATGGAATTATCATGGTTGGATGATTCAACTTATGAAGAATATGATGTTCGCTTCCTTTACCCATCGGGAACTGCGTACATCAATAGAAAGGTTTTTGAAAATGTTGTTGCAGAGTTCATCAATCGATTCGATGGGGAATATAGAAAGTGAGTGGATTGTATCATTTCAATCTTTCCTATGAAGTGGAAAATTTTCTAGAAAAACAATGGTGAAAAAATGAAACAAGAGAATGCAACTTTAGCAATAAGTACCATAAATGATTATATAAAATCTGGCGATTGTTACGCACATACACTGCTCAAATATGTTCTTAGCAACTACTGGGATAGTCATTTAGCAGAAAATATGACAGGGGTCTTCTTAGAAAACAGTAGTGATTTTAATTATTCCAGATGTTTCATTATTATTTTTTTGAAGACATTCAACTTCACCATCCCTTCTTCTCCGAAAAAGCCAATAAAGAAATTATTACTCGAGGGTATATTGAATTTATTAGTTTAAAAATATCAGCGATTGCTCCGTTTTACTACATTAACAAAGCAATGTATTCTGGAGCTACGGTTCCCTTAGATATTACTTATCTGGAACAATTCAAAAACAATAATTTAGAAAAAAAATATCATTCTATAAAAGAAGTAATGATGACTCATACGATTCATGAAGTTGATGATACTGATTTAACTGAACGTTTACCTTCTGTGAAACTGGATGATTATGATGTAGGTGAAGTTACCTATAAAAACTATTTATTTGAATAAAGGACAGATATTATGGAAAATAATCAAGCGATAAAATTTGTAGACAACAGTCTGTCAATCGGTGATTATGGGTATGTACTAAGAAGATATATTTATCACAATGAATGGGATAAACACGTCCTTAAAAATATAGCTAATCTCATATTTAAGCCGATGACAAATTTTAATTACTCCAGGTGTTTCTCCTATATGTTTATGGAGGATATTGACTTAAAACAACCCTTTTTTGCTAAAGGAACCAGAGAAGCTGTAGCTGAACGAGGATATATTGAATTTATCAGCTTGAAGATTTCTGCAATTAGCCCTGTTTTCTATATAGAAAAGGCTCAATATGAGCCTCACGAAGACGGAATAAAACACTCGCTAAACATTAGAGAATTATCTCAATTTAAGAATACTTATCTAGAAGAAAAGTACGAAGAATTGATACACGTATTAGAAAAAGAGGAACTATGACAAATTAATCCAGCAGTACTTAAACGAGAGTCACTTAATGTTCCGCTTGAAGACTATGAACCTGAAGATGTGACTTACCTGAGTTACCTCTTTGAGTAATTCATAAACTCTTTGACAGTCATTTCCAGTATCAGGGGGGCATGATATCTATGTTAAGTAAAAAAATCGAAACTATAAAAAATGACTATTATTTGAAAAAAAATAATGAAGACTTCAATCGCAAGTGTGCCGTGGAACTCACTTTATCTATGGAAATTGAGCAGTTCTGCTCTGAGAAAAATATTAAAATTGAAACCTATCCTAATACAGACGAGCCTTCACAAGAGTGGCGATTTTACTATGAAAAATATGTTAATGAAAATTTTTCTATCGCTTATGAATCAATCCTAACTATTTCAAAGTTAGAAACTATTTATTCTTTAAAGCATCGTGCTGAAATTCCTAATTTAGATCCCCAACGACTTGATCGAAAAATAATTACAGAGGATGATTCTCCTCTATGCTATTCCCAGAATGATTTACAAAAAATAATAGAAACTACTTTAAATAACTATGATTCACTTAAATGGATAGACCAATTTGAACTTGTAAACACCTTACAATTTTCAGAGAAAAATGGTTTATATGGTACGCAGGTTCGTTACTTTGAACTAGCATTTATCAATTTAATTGATGAAATAATCCCGAGGTGAAAGTGATGAAAAGTAACTTAGCGATGGATTTTGTAAAACGAACTTTAAAAGAAGGTGACTATGGTTATACATTAAGAAACTACCTTAAAATTGATACTTTAGATTATCTATTATTAGAAGATATGGATGATATAACTTTTTTACACATGACAGATTTCAACTATGGCCGTTGTTTTGCGTATATGTTTATGGAAGATATTCATTTAAGTCAGAACTTTTTCACAGTAAAAGCTAGAGAAGAAGTCATCGAACGAGGCTTTATTGAATTCATCAGTCTAAAAATTTCTGCGATAGGTCCCTTCTTTTACATTGATAAAGCAATGTATGTACCAGAAGGAAACAAATTAAAAATTACTCTTCTCGATCAATTTAAAAATAATCGTATGGAAGAAAAATTTGAAAATCTTTTACTATGTCTTGATGAAAAATTTGATAGAGTCAATCCAGATGACTTAAGGATTCCCTTAAAAGGCATCCCATTAGAAAATGTAGAACCTGATGATGTTACCTATGGCAGATACCTGTTTGAGTAAAGACCACAATCTTTAAAGATAGAGCTAAAATTATCGTTAATCCTACTACAGATTCTGTATCTTCCAGATGCTTCTCCTAATAATTTTTTTACCTTCAACATAAAACAGTTGTTTCTTACCAAGAGTGAGTACAGATATGATTGAAATTTCTAAGCTCTACACCAAAATCAGTGTTCACAAATGATTTTTGGTGTAGAGCTTATTACGTTGTTTCCACTAGATAATGTGTAAAAAAATAAAGCTAGCTAAAACACAAGAAACATGCTTTAGCTAGCTTTATCTCTAAAAACTTCTTTCCTAGTTAGATAGCACCAACAACTCTGTGAGGAACATAGGCTTCTTCCAGATAAGCAACCTCATCCCCAGTGAGTATCAAGTCAATCGCCGGCAACGCATCCAGCAAATGACTTTCCTTAGTTGCGCCGATAATCGGTGCAACGACTGCTTCTTTTTGAAGCAGCCAAGCTAATGCAAGCTGTGCTCGAAGTACTCCGCGATTTTCAGCAAGTTCAGCTACCCGCTTCACAATCACTTTATCCTGAGCTTCAGTCGTATCGTATTTCGATTTCGCCGTTTCATCTGTTAGAAAGCGTTTAGTCGTCGCTTCCCAGTCTCTGGTCAAGCGTCCGGCTGCCAGCGGGCTGTAAGGTGTTACTGCGATTTTTTGATCTGCACACAGCGGCAGCATTTCTCTTTCTTCTTCCCGATACAATAAATTCAAATGGTTCTGCATGGAAACAAATTTTGTCCAACCGTTTCTCTCTGCTGTTGCCTGTGCCTTAGCGAATTGCCAAGCATACATTGCTGAGGCTCCGATATAACGTACTTTACCAGATTTCACAAGGTCGTGAAGAGCCTCCATCGTTTCTTCAATCGGTGTATGGTAATCCCAGCGATGAATGATATACAAATCTACATAATCCATACCCAGTCGTTTTAAGCTTTGATCAATCTGATGAAACAGTGCTTTTCTGGAAAGTCCTCCGCTGTTTGGTGTTTGCTTCATTTTCATGTAAGCCTTCGTTGCTACTACGATTTCATCTCGGTTCGCATAATCTTTTAACCCTTTCCCAAGAATTTCTTCACTAGCTCCGTAGGAATAAATATTCGCTGTATCGAAAAAGTTAATCCCCAAATCCAATGCTTTTTTTATGACCGGCAGACTTTCTTTTTCTTCCAGTACCCACTCATGAAAGCCACTGGCTGGATCACCAAATCCCATCGTACCTAAACAAAGCTTTGAAACATCCATACCTGTATTACCAAATTTTACATATTCCATAATAAAGCCTCCTATTTTTTTACTTAATAAACGCAATTGCAGTCGATTTAAGGGTTCAGCTCTTATTGTTTATCCTACACCCTGAAGTTGACTATAGGTCAAGCCTTTTTATGTATTTTATTTTTGCAGCCTATCACTACTCACCGACTATTCTGATAAAAAAACAGGTCAGAATCCTCTTTTATTCATAGTTATCCAAAACATTCTATCGTTTTAGGAACTCTACAATACAGAGATTTTCTGAACTTTGCTTTTATATGTTTAGGGGAATCCACACAACTGGGGAAGATGTGCTTGTAGTATTTGACTAGAAAATCAACTGTATTCTGCCAAGCTTTCCGGCTGAAACTCAATAGGCACACTAAGAATATCATCCCGCTTTACATAGAGTGCTTTTGAAATGCTTCTCTCTGATTTGTCATTCAGCCGATCGACCACGACTTCTTTTTGATCCTTTGTCACAAAGATATAGCGTTGAATGTTCCCTAAAATAAATGTTTCTTTTAACTTAACGGGAATTTTTAAACAGTCTTTTTGCTGTTCAAACTGAATTAGTTCCGGACGCAGATAATAGATAAACTGATTATCAAAGCTGCCCTGTTCTTCTTCATAGCGGGTCAGTTCAAACCATTCAAACCGATTATAGTTACCGATAAATTCGGCGACAAATGGTTTTTCCGGTTCCTGATAAAGTGCTTCGGCTGAAGAGCTTTGAGCAATCTTTCCAGCATCAAGAACAAACACACGGTCACTAATCCGCATGGCCTCTTCCTGATCATGGGTCACAAAAATCATGGTGATTTGAAGCTCCTGTTGAATTCTTCGCAAATCCTGTTGTAGCTGCTTTCTGATACGGGCGTCCAAAGCACTTAACGGTTCATCCAACAATAAAACCTTGGGCTCCGTCACTAAAGAGCGGGCTAGCGCCACCCGCTGTTTTTGACCTCCGGAAAGCAGCTGAACATTCTTTTCAGCAAACTCTGTCATATCTACCAAATCAAGAATTTTGAAAACCCGTTCGTCAATTTCCTCCTTACTTAGCTTCTTCACCCTTAAACCAAACGCTACATTTTCAAACACACTCATCGTTGGGAACAACGCATAATTCTGGAAAACAAATCCGATATTCCGATCTTTGGTCGGCTTTGTTTGAAGCTCTTCCCCATCTAAATGAATCGTACCGGTTTTTGGCTGCTCTAATCCTGTGATACAACGCAGCAGTGTAGATTTTCCACAACCGCTGGGTCCCAATAGAGTGACTAATTCACCTTGTTCAATAGTCATCTCATCAACTGCCAAAATCTGCTTTTCTCCAAAAAATAAAGTCAAATTACGAATGCTCAAGTACATTTTCCACGGCTCCTCTCATCACTGCTTTTTCTTCTTTCGCTGCTGTCTGCCGCTGTCTTACCAGCTTTTTCTGACGATTAGTAATCGTAAAGGTCAACAGGGCAATCCCTACAAGAAAGCCTAAATACAGCACCATGACCGCACTAGCCAAATGACCGTTTTCATTCATTCGCCGTATCATATAAATGCGGATAGTTTCGAAACGTCCGCCAATCAAAAGATTGGTCAGCATGTACTCGCCAAAAACGGAAGAAAAAACCATTAAAGATACTAATGTAGTGCCGATTCGCAGATTAGGGAATAGAACTTTAAAAATAATAGTCGACATCGGTGCGCCCAAAGTTGCCGCAGCATCAACTAGCTCTTTCATATTAATTAAACGCAGCTGATTGTTAATCCCGAGAAAGACAACTGGCAGAGCACTGATAAAAAGGGCCCCAATCAAGACAATGAACATCGGCACACTGGTCTTGGCATAGGTTCTTAACAAAGCTGTAATAAGAATAACCCCGGGAATTGCATAAGGCAGCAGCACAAACTTTTCCATCATGCGGCTGATTTTTGGAAAAAACAAATGAATCCAGATAATTGTTGGAATCATAATCAAAAGAATTGAAGCCAAGACTAAGCCTGCCAGCAGCAGTGAACGGCCTGCTGCTTCAATAAACTTCTGATCAGAAAACAGCTGACCAAACCAGTGAAGGGTAAAATCATCAGGCAGAACCGTTTTAGTCCAAGTTGTTGAACTGGCATAAAGGATTGTACCAAGCAATGGCAGGAAATAGTAGATGGCAAACAGTACTAGAATACCGGTCGAAAGTCTTTTTTTCATTACCGCAGCACCCGCCCTTTTCGTTGAATCAGAATCATCCCGCCAACTAAAATTAATCCAAATAGCACTGCTAATGCGCTACCGAGATTTGGTTTGGCAAATACATCGCCGGACACCAGAGCAGCGATACGAATCGTTAAGAGGTTTACATTGCTGCTGGTCAGGGCATAAGCTGTCTCGTAAGTCCCCATACCATTGGCAAACAATATAACAAAGGTGCTGGCAAGGGACGGACGCAGAAAAGGCACAGCTACCTTTCGCCAGGCGTAAAGCTTAGAGGCGCCTAAAAGCTCGACGGATTCCAGCCATTCTCTTTTTACTTCCCGTATACTTGGATATAGAAACAAAAGTCCTAAAGGAATCTGAAAATAAACATACGTAATCGTTAAACCCCACCATGAGTACAACTCAAAATCAGCTAAAATCGGCAGCAGCAATTTCAGCACACCAACATTTCCCAGTAAAATAATAAAAGAAAAAGCTAAAGGGATTCCGGCAAAGTTTGCCGCCAGATTAGAAACAAAGGTGATTTTTTCCTGTGTCTTTGCGGATAGGTTAATTAAACATAAACACAAAATGACTGCACCAATAATTCCCAGTACACTAGAGAGGCAAGCAATAAGCAGGCTGTTCCAAAAGGCCTGTGTATAGTAGGCGTTTGCGAAAATGGCGGTGTAGTTGGACAGTGTCCATTGCCCTGTCAGGTCCGAATGGAAGCTGCCGATAATCATGGAAAACAATGGGATAATCAGAAAGGCGGCAAAGATAAGACCCATCGGTAGTAAAACCAGCTTCTTATTCATTCTTATCCCTCCACAGCTATTTCTAAACCAACCATTTCAGCAGAAGGTTTAATCCCTAACAAAGAACAGATTAAAGGTGCTATTTCCAGCTGCTTCACAATTTCTGGCAGCTCTCTGCTGATTTTTTTCGAATAGATGTATAACGGAACCTCACGATGAGCAGCTAGATTACCGCCATGCAGTCCGAACTCATCCATGCCATGATCGGCAGTGACAATAATCTGATACCCCTTCCCAAGCCAGGCTGGTATAAATTCACCTAAAAGATTATCTGCCCGATTAACCGCCCACTGATACTCTTTTGAAGCAGCCGTGTACTTATGACCGATATCATCAATATTCATTGAATGAACGAGTAAAAAATCAGGTGAATCACTGTTAATAATATAATTGGCGTCAGCAAATAAATGAGAATCCGGATAGGTATCCTCGCTATAAAAAATCCCGTGCTGTATCTGCTGGTCTGCATCCTGTTGAATTCGGTCTTCCCGAATATTATACGGCGCTCGATTATACAGCTCACTGTACCAATAATAGGCCGCAGCTCCAGTTGTTCCACCACTGTTTTTTACCAGCTGGAAAATGGAGGTCTGTGTTGACCGCTGACTATAGGCATTTGTATAGATACCATTTTTATAGGTAGGCACACCGGTCATTAATACTTCATACAGAGGTCGGGAATTGCTGGGCATTTCCGCCTGTACCTTCGTTAATACAGCTTGGTTGTGTTCTACTAAATGATTCAGAAAACCGCACTGGGCGGCTGCGGTATCATACCGGCAGCCATCCAGAATAATCAGAATCAGCTTGTCTTTATTTGGCATAGGCCAACACCTCTGATTGCCACAGCTCAGGTAAATCAACAGATGTTTTATCCCATGCTGCATTATCTTTGACTGGCACTGCTGCTTGATACGCAGAATCCGGCAGCAGCTTTTCAGCAACCTCTGCAGGCAGCTCTACCTCTCGTATTGGCCGGGCATACCCTCTCGCCAGGTTGATTTGGCCTTCATCAGAAAGAATATACTCTCTAGTCAGCTTAGCAGCATTAGGATGGGGTGCATTTTTATTGATGATAGTTGTATAGCCGCTAGTTACAGAGCCATCGTTGGGAACATTTACCGCAAATCTTTTAGCATCAATTTGATCTCGGTAATTCAAGCCGTTAAAGTCCCAGACAATCGCAACATCTACTTCACCCTTCTCCAAATTTGCTACACTTGCGTCTACAGAGGAGAGTCTGCCCTGCTCCGCAAGCTTTTTAAAATAAGCCAAACCAGGCTCTATTTTCTTTTCATCGCCATTATTCGCGACGGCTGCTGCTAAAACCGCAAACTGAGCTTGATTGGCAGTTGTCACATCGCCAACACTAACTTTATAGTCTCCACTAAGTAAATCAGCCCAGCTTTCAGGCGCTTTTTTTACATTGTTCGTGTCGGTTAGAAAGGAAATCGTTCCAGTATAGCTTAGCAGCCAATCGCCATTATCATCTTTCGCCCAATCAGGAATCTCATCCCAATAGCTGGTTTTGTATGGTAATGTCAGTCCTTTGCTTTCTGCCAACGGGCCAAAGCTAATACCCACGTCGCCAATATCGGCTGTACCGCTAGTCCCTTCAGATTCAAACTTAGCCAGTTCTTCTGCACTGGACATATCCGTATCTACATGGGTTAAGCCGTATGCCTTTTCTATATCCTGCCAGGTACCAATCCAGTTTGCCCAAGTATCCGGCATCCCCACACTGGCAACCTCACCTTCTTTTTTTGCCTTTTCAATAATCGTTTCCAAAGTGTCCTCTTCTGAGGAAAGATTTGCCGCACTGCTGTCCTTTGACCCACAGCCTGACAATGCAATCCCTAGCCCAGCTAAAGCAACCAGTCCAATTACTTTTCTCTTGTTGTTTTTCATTTTTTTGCTCGCTCCATTTCTTTTTGCTGTTTTGTTTGAAAAAAGCCAACCAATGATATTTACTATGAGGCTATTCCTGTTTGATTCAGCCTCAGTGACTTCACTTTAACAAAGCACTGTTAAAAGAAATTCAACTTTAAGAAAATTTCCAGTAAACATTGTAAAAATCGTATTGAGTTTGAAAGGTTTATGTTAAGGTCCATTTGATAGCCTAGACAGATTTTGGCTTTTCTAAACATCCATTAGAAAAAAATCGCCCTTTTGCCTCATCTGTGATAAGGTAGAAAAAAAGGAGGAGCAGCTATGAACTATTATGATCAGCATTTACACACATACTTTTCTTTTGATTCTGAGGAGCACTTCGAAAACTATTTGACCTACCAGCCGGAGTTTTTCGTTTCTACCGATCATTTTGATCTTAAAAACCCCTGTTCCCAATTCAAAGACGACATTCCTGATTACCCTGCCTATACAAAAAAAATTGCTGAATTAAGCAATCAGGTTGAAACTGTATTTTTAAAGGGAATCGAAATTGGTGTAGTTCCAGGACAGGAAGAAACGATTAAGAACTATCTAAACCAGCATTCTCACGATTTAAAATTGATGAGTATTCATCAAAATGGTCAGTTTGACTATATGGATGATGTGGTTTTGACAAAGGACAAATTTATCGTTGCTGAAGAATATTTTACTCAGATGAATCAGGTTCTGGATCGGTTCCATGAAGGGGATATTCTCACCCATTTTGAGTACGGCTTGAGGAAATTTGACTTTTCTGTCGAAGAATTGATGCAGTTTGAGACTTTGCTAAGCGAAATTTTCAAAAAGGTTATCGATTTGGAGATGGCTGTCGAGCTGAATGCAAAAAGCTTTGTTAAATACTACAATGCTCACCTTTACGAATATGCCATTCCTTTGTATCGTTCCTTAGGCGGAGAGCTTTTCACATTGGGGTCTGATGCCCATGTTGCAGAAGACTATCGTTTAGGCTTTGACCCAATGTCTGCACTATTGAAAAAACACAATGTGGAACAGCTGGTGGTCTTCCAAGGAAAAGAACGAATCTTTACCCCGTTGCCGGATTAATTCTTTTTCTAGCCCGTTTCTTCTATACAGCTCATTTGAATCAACACGTCAAATTATCCTTTCTATCACTCACAGAGTATGATAAAATAACTTATATTTTTTTAGAAAGGAGTAAGAAAAATGAAAAAGGCAAATTTTGTTGTTGTATTTTTTTTGGTAGTGGTTCTAATTTCTTTTATTGCTTTTTTATTTAGCTTCCAATCTTTTTGGAGCAGTATCTCATACCTGATTGTGCCATCACCGGACAGCTATAGGACCAATGAAGATATTTTTAGAGAGTTGATTTCAACTGTACCCATGCTGCTGTTAACTTCAGCTGTTGCATATTTTTGCTTCAAGCAGGGTTTAAAATATTACAAAGAACCGCAGAATTAAACTTTAAAATAAACGAAACGTCCGAGATTTTTATGCTCTTGGACGTTTCGTTTATTTATGGAGAGACTTGACTGACACCCTAATTTTTATAGCCGCTCTTATTTATAAATCTTTACGCTACCACACCACATTGGTTCATTTTTTCTTCCACTTCTTTGTACCAACCCAAACAGTATCACCATTCACTAGATACAATCGATCATCTTTTCTTTGTTCAATTCGATACGCTGACTGTTTAATTGACTCTACTTCTGCTTCAGAATAAAGTCCGCTAGCTACGTCCTCCAGCAATTCGCTCTCATACCAAACATCTGCACGGATACCTTCTTCCCATGAGAACCCAGCCGCCTTTTCAACAAACAATGTCTCTGGGAGCGTCTGTCTGTTCTTCAGTTCTTCAAATGTCTCATCATAGGAGTGATACATTTCTTTAAAACTAACCACAATCTGTGAACGAATAAAATCCTTTTCAAATAGCCATACCTTTAAATAATAAGGTGTCTTATAGGTTTCCATTGTCTGCTGCCATGAATCATAAATTTCCAGTAGGGCTTCAATAATTAACCGTTTATACCAAAAGGGTATTGAGTAACGCCTTAAAGAGTAGAACGGATGAATCCAAGTTTTTACATACTCCCTATGATTCTTCTCTAAAGCAGCTAAATCCAACTGGATATAATAGTTTTTCCAAGTCTCAATCTCTTTAATCTTTCTTTTCCACCCTCTTATTTTTCTTTTACTAAAATCAAAGCGTTCAGACATCATTTCACCTCTTTTTATAACATATATAACTCTTCTTCAGATCATATTCAACTAGATTTTTTCTTTACCGCCGAGAAAAATATATAAAATAACTCCTGCCAGCATAATGACAATTGCTACAATAATCGCCGCCATGCCAGCGAATATTCCATAGTTTGTTGATAAAATCCCCGTAACGATTGGCATTGTAATGCCGCCGACTCCGCCAATAATCAACAGCCAGCCCATCGCCATTGGATACTTGCGTATCGCTGGACCAGCAATGGTCATTGCGGTTGGATAGATTCCGCCCATAGAAGCCCCTAAACCAAATATTGCCAAGATGATTACATAATAATTTTGTGTGGACAGCAATAGAAAATAAAACACGCTGGCGCCAATACTAATCATCAACAGTAGACGACTGCGCTTCAAGCGGTCTCCGTAAAAGGTACAGAACAAGCGTCCAACTAAAATAGCCAACCAGAGTAAAGAGGCCAGCATTTGTCCCTGTTGAACATTCATGATATTAGCATCTACAAAATATTTAACCAGCCAGCCGGTAATTGCGGCTTCTGCACATAAATAAAAGAAAAGAATCAGAACGGTATTCCAAAATAATTTATCTTTGAAAAAACCATACCCTTTTGCTTTTGAAGCCGTCTTAGCCTGCGGCTTATCATTTTCAAGAGTCATCCTTGAAAACATCCACTGAGAAACTAAAATCAGTAGAATAATAATCAGACAGCTAATTTTCCAGCCCTTGGTCCCAAACAAAGATGTCGTTAGAATCACCAGAAACGGTGCCAGTAATGCGCCTATCGCAAACAAGCTGTGTAGAAAATTCAAGGCGGCCGGACTACTATTGGAAACATCATTCACTGTCTTATTATTAAAATTAGAGATACTGCCGCGGCTAATCCCTGTAAAAAAGAACGCCAGCAGCAACAGCCATGATTGATCTGTCAAAA
Source organism: Enterococcus sp. LJL128 (assembly GCF_056924295.1). Taxonomy (NCBI): domain Bacteria; kingdom Bacillati; phylum Bacillota; class Bacilli; order Lactobacillales; family Enterococcaceae; genus Enterococcus; species Enterococcus sp. LJL128. The sequence goes on from NZ_JBXPBP010000004.1 coordinate 84,349, forward strand.
TAATCAGTAAAAAACCGACAACCACAAAGCTGCTTAAAAAGAGAATCGCATTTTTACGCCCTAGATAAACAGGTAATATTCCAGCTACAAGCCCTGCCAACAAATTTCCCGCCTGATGGCTGGAAATCAGCATCCCGCTGACCGTATCGCTTAAATCATACGCATCACTTAGCAGCGGTAAAATTGAACCGAAAATCATCGCATATAGACCATTAATAAAAAAGATAAAAAAACAACATTTAATTATATACTTGTTTGTTTCGCTTAACTCCTGATAAAATGAATTTTTTAACATACTAACAAACCCTGCCTAATCCTATGATATTTTTTCGAATAACTTACTTTTCAGATAATAGCTCCATTTGTATTATTTCCTAATAAGAAATTACGATTTCTAAAAAATAAATAGTTCACTACTATCATAGCCCAAATAAAAAGGAAAGCAAGTCTTTACTGACAAAATAAAAGCAGCTTTTCAGGTCTAGGAACCACAAATACCTCCATATCAGACTTTCTATCATTCAGTCCAAGCTGGAGGCAATAATTATACTATTATGTCTGTGGATTCTACTCGCATATAATTTCAGGCAAGGAAAATTGATAGAGTCAATTAGCTAGTGCAGTTTTATCTGCACTGAATCCCCTTTTACTATATTGGATTGGCGGATTAATCCGCCAATCGAAAAAACGCATTTATTCCCTTAGCCATTTCTATTAGTCACAAACTTTTCGTAGGAAGCAATCCATTCCTCCATTGACATTTTAGTGACTAGTTCACCGATTAAATCATAGGGGATTTTTTTTGAATTAGTAAATCGAATACAGCTTTTCCCCATATTCAGTTTTGTCGGCATTTCCTCTGCGTACCGTTTTTGAAACCATTCCAGCAGTGGTTTATTCCCCATGATTCCCATGTGATAAAGGGCAATATGCCGTTTCTGAGCGGCAAGACCAATAAAAGGAACTGGTTCATCTTTTCTGTTCAGATAACCATCAGGATACACAGACAAGGGAACATCATAGCCAATCATTCCATAGCTGAATCCCAGTTCAAATCCTTCAGGGATATTTTCTTTAACAACGTTAAACAAGTGCAGAAAATCCTCACGCCGTTTATCATCTACATTCAATAAGTACGCATCTACTTCTTTCATGACTTCATTCCTTTTTCAATTAGATAATTTCCTTTTTATTTCTCCATTAGAATATCACATCCTCTGCCAGAAGAGATACATAAATGATTTTAAAAAAAATGCTCTAATTTTTAAATCTTTCTCTAATTTTAGAAAGGTACCTAAATATTTTTAGTAAGGTACTTGACTTTTTCTGAAGGTACCTGTATATTCTTTTGAGTAAGGTACCTTATCAAATTCGAATAAAGAAGAAAATTTGTAGTAATTCAAGTTTTATAGAAAATGACGGAGGAAGAACAATGCTTAAAATAATTAAAAAAATGTCAATCAGTAAGGCCGTTGTAGCTATTGTCTTTTTATTAATCCAGGCTGGCTGCGACTTGTACATCCCTACACTGACTGCCAATATGATCAACCAAGGCGTGGTTGCTTCAGATATGAACGCCATCTTGCGTATCGGCGGAATTATGCTGAGCTTTTCTCTAGCCAGCTTTGCTGCAGCACTTTTAAATACCTATCTTTCTGCACAAGTATCTTATCGATTAGGGAATGATTTAAGGGAGGCAATTTATAAAAAGATCATCGCTTTCTCCAATGTAGAATTTGATCGTTTTAGCGCCTCCTCCCTAATTACCAGAAATACCAACGATGTAACTCAGGTACAAAACTTGGTGGAAATGGGCTTAAAGTTTTTGATTTTAACACCCATTTATCTAGTTGGCGGGCTTTACCTTTCTTTTCGGTTGAGTGCAGCGCTAACTGCTCCCTATCTGCTAGTCGTGCCAATTCTTTTGGGAATTGCTTTTCTAATTTTTCATTTTACAAATCCACTCTTTGAAAAAATGCAGAAAAGTATTGATAATCTGAACCGGATTTTTAAAGAAGGAGTCACCGGAATTAAGGTTATCCATGCCTTCAATAAAGAGGAAGCAGAGTATGAGCGTTATGAAGCAGAGAACAACAGCTATACAAAAGTCTCGATTCAATCAAATAGTGTGTTGAATTTCTTAATGCCGTTCATGTCACTAATCATGAGTCTTGTGACTCTTGCAATTACCTGGCTGGGTGCAGGTCTTATTGATGGCGGCTCAATGGAAATCGGGACATTGATTGGTGTAACTGCTTATACAACTCAAATTTTGATGGGTGTTGCTTTACTGACAAATATCGTTTCTTCTATTCCACGAGGACAGGTTTCAGCTAGGCGCATTAATGAAATTTTGGATTTGCCGTTAACAATCAAAGATGGAACAGAAAATATCCAAGCAGCAGTTAAAGAACCTACCCTTGTATTTGACCAGGTTTCATTCAAATATAGCGGTGCCGAAAAAGAAGTTTTCCACCATCTTTCTTTAACAGTAGATCAAGGAGAAAGTTTGGCAATTATCGGCAGCACTGGCTCTGGAAAAACAACCCTAGTAAATTTACTTTCCCGCTTTTATCCAATAGACAATGGTCAAATTCGTTTATCCGGACAAGACTTGAAAGACTTAAAAGAAGAACAGCTTCGAGAGAAAATCAGCTTGGTCCCTCAACGAAATACCTTATTTTTTGGATCGATTCGTGAAAATCTGCGGATTGCCAAAAATGATGCAACAGATGAACAGATGTGGCAGGCTTTGGAACAGGCACAGGCAGCGGATTTTGTTCGTGCCGGAAGCGGATTAGATACCCCTGTAGAAAAAAACGGCGACAACTTCTCCGGCGGACAAAAGCAGCGGCTTTGTCTAGCACGTGCTTTTCTAAAGGAAGCAGCCATTTATATCTTCGATGATTCTTTTTCTGCTCTGGATTTCAAGACGGATGCTTTGATTCAGCAGAAGCTTAAAGAAAACTTCCAGCAGTCAGTCAAAATAATTGTTGCTCAGCGGATTGCAACAGCTAAACACGCGACTCGAATTTTGGTTTTAAATGAAGGTCAGGTTGTCGGCTATGGCAGTCATGAGGAGCTAGCTGCTGGAAATCCTGTTTATCAGGAAATTATGCAGTCACAAACAGAAGAGAAAGGGGCGGCAGCCTAATGACAAAAAAAGAAATGGGTAGAGGCGGAATGAGACCCGGAGGGTTAATTGAGAAGCCAAAGAAACCATGGCAGACAATTAAACGCCTCATGAGCTATGTTAAAGGCAGTACCTGGCTCTTACTGCTAGTTGTCGTTCTTGCAGTCAGCGGAACCATTATGCAGGTGCTTAGTCCTCAAATTTTGGGACAAGCGACAACTTTGATTTTTGCAAATGTCAGTGCTGGAAACCAGATTCAATTTATACGATTAAGCCAGATTTTATTAACTGTCACTGCATTATATATTGGGAAATTCATCATAGATTTTCTGCAGTCAACAGCTATGACCGTTGTTTCCCAAAAAACAACACAGCGCCTGCGGAACGATTTAAAAAGGAAAATCAATACACTATCCAGCGGTTACTTTGACAAGCATTCCAACGGCAATCTAATGTCAATCGCGACTAATGATATGGATAATATTGCTACAATGCTTCAACAAAGCATCACACAGTTGATTGCCAGCGTAATTTTAGTCGCGGGGACCATTTGGATGATGTTAACAATCAGTTGGCAGCTAACGTTGGTTGCTTGTCTGACTTTACCGGCGAGCATCCTAGTTGCTAAGGTGCTAACCCCTCGAACACAGAAAAATTTCCGGGCCTATCTCAAAACACAAGGTTCACTCAATGGTCAGATTGAAGAAGCCTTTAACGGTCACGAAGTCATCAAAAGCTTCAGTAATCAGCAGGAATCAATTGCAGACTTCAAAAAATTAAATGATTCTATGTACGAAACCGGCTGGAAATCTAAATTTTTCGGCGGTTCCATGATGCCGGCGATGATTTTCTTGAAAAATTTTGTTTATGTTATCATCGCTTCGGCCGGTGCCTGGCAGGTCGCTGCTGGTGCTATTTTAATCGGGAATTTGCAGGCATTCTTACAATATTCTTCACAATTCTCACAGCCAATCAGTCAGTTTTCGCAAATTTGGAATGGACTATTGTCTACCGTTGCCTCCGCTGAACGGGTTTTCGCCGTGATGGATGCAGAAGAACGGGCTATTTATGACCAGCAAGCTTTTCCAGATCAGCCAATGGATACTGCAGAAGTTCATTTTGAGCATGTACAGTTCGGCTATACTCCGGATCACTTAGTTATGAAGGACTTCTCTCTAGCCGTCGATAAGGGTGAAATGGTTGCCATTGTCGGACATACGGGTGCAGGAAAAACAACACTCGTTCATCTGCTGCAGCGCTTTTATGAAATATCCAACGGTAGTATCCGCATCAAGGGTAAAGATATCCGCAATCTGAGCCATGAAGAGCTGCATAAAAAAATCGGTATGGTGCTGCAGGAAACCTGGCTGTTTTCTGGTACGATTTATGACAATATCCGTTACAGCAATCCGGGAGCAACTGACGAACAAATTTATGAAGCAGCCCAAGCGGCTTTTGTTGATGATTTTGTCCGCAAGCTGCCGGAAGGCTACCAAACCGTTTTGAATGAAGAAATCAGCAATATTTCTCAGGGCCAGCGGCAGCTGATTACCATCGCCCGTGCCTTCCTTTCTAATCCTGAGATTCTGATTCTCGACGAGGCAACATCAAATGTCGATACACGTACAGAGCTGTTGATTCAAAAAGCCATGCGCAAGCTGTTGAAAGGAAGAACCAGCTTTGTTATCGCTCATCGACTATCTACGATTTATGATGCAGATGAAATTATTGTCATGGATCACGGAGACGTAGTAGAAACCGGCACGCATGCAGAGCTCCAGGCATTAGATGGTGTTTATGGCGATATCTACAACAGTCAGTATCAAGGAGCTGCTTAATACACTTGGAAACACATAGTTAAAATTAGTAAGGTACTTGACTTTTATCGAAGGTACCTTTATAATATAATTCATAAGGTACCTGACAGGTATCTTAAAACACATAACTTATACTACTAGGAGGAATTCTCGATGACTGAATACGAATCGAATTTTTTAGAAAAATATCTATACTTAGAAGGATTACTGCACCGCTACTTTGGATGGAAACGTAGAGAACAAGGACCTCATGCCAATCCGCATAAAGGACAGGGACGGATTTTGAGCATTCTAAAGCTTCAACCGGAAATTACCCAAAAAGAAATGACTTTTTTATTGGATATGCGCCCACAATCCTTGGGAGAATTACTGAATAAGCTGGAAAAAGCCGGCTTCGTTACTCGGGAACCTGCTGCGGAGGATCGCCGGGTAATGGTAGTGAAACTCACCGATGCCGGTGCTGAGGAAGCAGAAAAAATGAATGCTGCTGAGGAAGAAACTATTTTTGATGTGCTAACAGAAGAAGAACAGGAGCAGTTCACAGCGATTATTGACAAGCTGACAGCTGCTGTTGAAGCAGAGATGCCGGAAGACGCAGGACGTCGTCCAGATATGCGCGGTTTCGGTGGCTTTAGAGGCCACCGCGGTGGTTTTGGTCCAAACGGGATGGAAGATTTCAGACCTGGCGGTAAAGGCTTTCCAGGGTTTGGACCTGCTCACGGCTCATTCCATCAGCACGGCGATCATCGCCGGCCTTTTGAGGGCTTCCCAGATGCCCCTGTTGACGGCGAGGAATAAACACTTCCAAAAATTTTTATAGAAAGGAATGAAGGCGATGTTTAGTATTATAATTTGGGCACTATTCGGTGAACGCATTAACAGCTACATCGATTCTTTATAGCCCTTTGTATAAATAATGACTCCTCTATAAAATAAAGCTGCACGAAACCATTGTATCCGAAAAAACAATAGTTTCGTGCAGCTTCTTTATTTTTCCCCTTCAGTTGTTCCTCTTTTTAAAGAACTACTTGTTCCACGACTGCATCGTGCTTTTCAATTTACTTTTGACACGCTCTAGCATTCCTTTTTACTTATACTAGCGCTTTCGAAGTCTCTCGTTTCATTTCCGCTGCGTCTATGTCTCTAAGCAGCTTTTCCCGACAATTGTCAACGCTACTCTGCTCACCCTTGGACAAAATACTTTCAATTAATTCCAGTACATAGCGTACCTCTTCATTTTTTACAATTGGCTCTGCCCCCTGGCGAACTACTTCATAAAAATTTTGATAAAAAGATGGGAATGTCTCCAAAACTTCCGGCATCGTTAAAGCTTCAGTTGCCTCTTTTGAAGGCGGGGCCATCGTTTTAGTCAGCCCCACGCCAGCTTGTATCGGCTTCGGCGTCTGCTGCTCCTTACCGGTTGCCCGAATCACCTCACCAGACAAATCCCAGTCCTCGATTTTCGCTGTTCCTGCGGTTCCTTTAACGTACCAGCGAGGTAAATTCACGTAATTTGTTGTACCTACCTCTATAAGAGCCCGCACACCGTTCTCAAAGATTAGATGCACCATAAACCCGTCATCTACCTCATCCCCAAGAATATAACTCAAATCGCTGTAGCAGGCTTTAATCGGACTATCAATCAGCCAAAGAAGCTGGTCAAACAAATGGACACCCCAATCTAAAGCCATGCCTCCTCCATGTTTCTTTAAATGGCGCCAATCACCTGGAATCCCGTTTCCGCCATGAACCCGTGATTCAATTTGAAACAGCTCGCCAATCTGCTGTTTTTTGTACAATTCACGAATAATCAAAAAATCCGGGTCCCACCGTCGATTTTGATGAACCATAAAGGTATTCCCAGTTTCTTCAGCAACAGATAATATCTCGTCAAGCTCTGCAACATTTAATGTTACCGGCTTTTCACAAACCACATGTTTTCCTGCCCTCAAAGCCGTAACCGCTAAATCTTTATGACTGTCATTCGGTGTAGCAATCAAGACAGCTTCAACAGCTTCATCAGCCAGCAATTCTTCGAGATCTGAAAAGCAGTACCAGCCTTTTTCTGCTGCAGCTTCTTTCCGATCCGTTAAAATGTCGTATATGCCGACAACCTCAATTGCTGTTTCATTTTTAAGAATTGTTTCAACATGATAGGAACCCATACCGCCATAACCGATTACTGCTAATTTTATCCCAGTCATTTTCTCCCTCCTTACGCCCACCACAAATCGGTTGGCTGTTCTTTAATCATAATCGATTTCAAATTTGTTACGGCCCGGCTCAATCCTTCATCGATAGACATGATTGGATCTTCATGTTCAATACTCAATACATAGTCATAGCCATAAATCCGCAATGCTGAAATAATATCGGACCAAACTTTTAAATCGTGTCCACAGCCTACGGAACGAAACGTCCACGCACGGGTTGCCACACTACTATACGGCTGCATATCTGTTAAGCCATACATGTTAATATTGTCTTGATCCAAATAGGTATCTTTTGCATGGAAATGATGAATTGCCTTTTCTTTACCCAAAATCTTGATGGCTGCCACCGGATCAATCCCCTGCCACCACAAATGACTAGGATCTAAATTACAGCCAATGGCTTTTCCAGCAGCATCACGCAGTTTCAACATCGTATACGGAGTATGAGCTAGAAAGCCTCCATGAAGCTCAATTCCGATTTTAATACCCGCTGTTTCCGCTTCCTGATTGATGTCTTTCCAGTAAGGGATCAGTTTTTTTTCCCATTGATAATTATAATTATCGTCATATTCCGTTGGCCAAGGCAAAATGGGCCAGTTTACCTGCGTATCTGTCGGATTCCCCCCAGAGACACCGGAAAATCCGTTTACTACTGGAACGTTCATTAGACTAGCCAATTTGATGGTTTTTCTCAACAGCTCATCAGCTTCTACTGCCACTGCTTTTACTGGTGATATAGGGTTATGATGACAGCTCAACGCAGAAATTTCTAAGCCTTTGTCCTTTAGTTTAGTTAAATATTCTTTCCGCTCCTGACTGCTGGCCAACAGTTTATCTATGTCCAGATGAGCAGCTCCCGGTGAGCCGCCTGTTCCTATTTCTACCGTTTCTAACCCATAGTCAGCCACCTTTTTAATCATTTCCTCAAAGCTTAATTGATTAAACAACGGAGTAAAAACACCTAATTTCATAGTTGTACATTCCTTTCTTTGTTAACTTAGTTGGTTATTTCATCGCCTTACGGGTAAATGTTTTCCTTAATCCAACAAATATAGTACGAGAATCAGCTGAACCGCCTATTTATAAATAAACAGGCTGACCCGTTTTCGATGATTCGTAGATAGCTTCCAAAATTTCAGTTACCACAAGTGCTTCCTCTGGTTTCACCACAGGTTCCGTATCATTCAGAATTGCTTCAATCCACGAGCGTGCCTCGGCGACTTCCGGCCGATCCTCTGTCCCGTCATAAAAGTCGACGCCACCGGTCTGCAGCTCAATTTTCTTCTCATACAAAAGGCTGTGATCTTCTCCGTTAATGGTCAATCCGTCATTCATATCTGCGCCAGCTTTAGTACCACAAAGTGTCGTTTTTGCTTCTTTTACATCTAAAGAGTTCAATGCCCAGCTGGCTTCTAAAAAGATTGTTGCACCGTTTTCCATCGTTATGAAGCCAAAAGCAGAATCTTCTACTGAAAATTGCTCTGGATCCCATGCGCCCCAAGCATTAGCGGCATCTCTAGTCTCAGCCAATTTATGGTAGGCTTTACCAACTACATATTTGGGTTGGTAGTTATTCATCATCCAGAGGGTCAAATCTAACGCATGGGTACCGATATCAATCAATGGTCCACCCCCCTGTGCTTCTTCATCAAGAAATACGCCCCATGTGGGAACAGCCCTGCGGCGAATAGCGTGAGCCTTCCCAAAATAAATATCTCCCAAGGTCCCTTCCCGACAAATTTCCTGAAGATAGCGTGAATCCGTACGGAAGCGGTTTTGATAACCAATCGTTAATTTTTTTCCTGTTTTTTTAGCTGCTTCCAGCATATTACGTGCTTGCTCGGAAGTCTTTGCCATCGGTTTTTCACACATCACATGATTGTCCGCTTTCAGAGCAGCAATTGTGATTTCTTCATGAGAGCTGTTTGGAGTACACACATGAACTACATCCAGTTCTTCTTTCTCCAGCATTTCTTTATAATCAGTATAGACACCTGCTGAAGGGGAGCCAAATCCAGTTTTTGCTTGTTCAGCACGCTCAAATTGAAGATCACAAAATGCTGTCATCTCTACGCCCTCAATCTCCGCTAATGCAGGCATATGCTTGCCATTGGCAATTCCGCCACAGCCAATAATTCCAACTTTTAAAGTCATAACCAGTCCTCCTGTAACCGCTTTTATTGTTTTTATATACCTAGTATAAACAAACTATTTTAAAGATTCTTCCCTCTTAACCGTCAAAAAATTCCCGAATTTTGTTCTATTTAAATTTATTTAGTTTATACTAAGAACAGGAGGTGCTTATGAGCCTATATTTAGAAATCCCGGAATTTGATTCCACTCTTTTATTCCGTACCTTTATTAATTACGGCTGGGAAATTACCTACCCCCATTGGCATAAAGAAATAGAATTTATCTATTGCCTCAAGGGAACAGTTAACCTTGGCGCCGATGAAAAAATCATCACATTACAAGAAGGAGAGCTTTACTTTTTCCCCAGTGCCCAGCCTCATTTTTTTCTAGCTTCTCCTGACAGTGAGCGTATTGTTTTTCAGTATGATTTGAAAATCTTTCAGGAAAATACCAGCCGCCAAACAAATGAACGCTCTCTTTTTCAGCTCTATGAACAAGTTGCTAATCATAGCAATGAGTGGCCGACAGCAACCCGCAAAGAAATTATTCAGCTGTTTTTACAGGTTTTCGAGGAATTCAATAAAACAGAAGAAGGCTGGCAGCACGGTATCGTTGGTGCACTTTATCAAATCAATCGTCTCTTTTTTAGTTTGCCTATCGTTCATGCACAAAAGACAACATCAAAAAAATCACTTCGCAGTAAAGAGACCTTGGAGCAATTAAATTTGGCGTTTGAATATATTGAGAAAAATTACAGCCGCGAATTAACATTGGAATCGATTGCTGGAGAGATTGGCTTTAGTCCCAGCTACTTTTCCCGCTTTTTTAAGAAAAGCGTTGGCCAGTCATTTTCCAGCTATCTAACCGATTACCGCTTAAACCAAGCAAAATACATACTGGCAACAGAAAGCTTGTCGATGAATGAGGTCGCGGATAAAGCAGGCTTCACCAGCCCTAAAACCTTTCATCATGTTTTTAAGCAGCGTGTGGGCTGCTCTCCGCTAAAGTTTAGAAAGCTGCTGGATCAAAGAGCAGAGACTGTCTTGTGACTATATTTTAGACAAAACAGCCGTCAAGCCTGGTATAGGCTTGACGGCTGTTTCATCATTTTAATACTGAATATTTTCTCGCTAATTGTCAGGACTAATGGGCAATATAATTTTTATAAATTGCCTGACCTCTGGCTTCAGCTCTAAAATGCTGCTCCACGCTTTTAGCGATTCTTGCTTTCGAATCACTGCTCAGAGGGTTTCTTTCAGCTACTGTTACGTACATATTTTCTAATTCTTTTTTTGTATAGCTTTGAAGTATCTCATTAATAGACTTATTTTTAAATAAATAGCGAACTTCATCCACTGTATATAACTTTTGTGGTAGACTTTTTTCTGACTTTGTTTTTGAGCTTTCTTTTGGTTCCTGTATTGATACAATTTTTTTCAATGTAGTTTTATTCACTTTATTTAACAGAGTTAGTATCTGGATGATATCATCTAAATCAAACTTCTTTTGAATTTCAATAATCTGTTCAGTTATCGATTCATCTGTTTTTAGAGTAGCTATTTCAGAAATCAACTCTTCAACCATCCTTTGATTTTTTTCAATCATGAGATCCTTCCTCCTATTTCTATTTGATTATCCATTTTACACAAAAAACAATAATTTTACAACTCGGCAATTCTAGCTAACAACTCTCCAGCTATTTCATCATACGTATCTTTCGATGCTGGAATACTATCTGGGTCATCTGCCGCAATTCCTCTCGTAATATCTACATAGTTATTTGTAAAGTTTTCGAATATGTAAATATCCTGTACTCTATCCATAGCTTGAAGTTCAGTCTGCATTTTTTGAACAATATCCCCATAATCAACCTGCCCTCTAATAAGAGTATAGAAAATACCCAGTAATTGTGGTTCGTTTCCAAAGCAATGTTGAAATAATAAACGATCTTCATGTTTTTCACAGTACCTGCTATAAACTTTTGAAATAGTTCCAATGTAGTGCATGATACCTTGAGAACTAATCGAGTCAACGATTGTAGGTATTAAATAATAATCAGACAGCATAAAAGCACTTTGAGTAATAATACTACTATTTGGGGGACAGTCAATTAAAATATAATCATAATCCTTAACTCTTTTTATTTTATCTATCAATTTTGCCAATATAGAAAAAAACCTTATATCCTTTTCCATGTTCATATTAATCTCATCTAAGCCCAAATCATGTTCATAATATAGACTGGATGCAATATAATCTAAATTTGGTTCATATTCATTAATCAGATGTGTTAAATTAAACTCAATATCTAGATTATATCCTTTACGAATATTTTCTATTGATAAATCAAATACATAATTTAATGTTTGATTTGGGTTTAAATCAGTTAAGGAACGCCCGCATTTCCTAACACAAATTTCACTTAATGAGCTTTGTGGATCTAAATCCATGAGTAGTACTTTCTTTCCTTTCGATTCCAAATGTTTTCCTAATAGAAGTACGCTCGTAGTTTTTCCTACGCCACCTTTGTAGTTTCCAATAAATATCGTTTTCATTAAAATCCCATCCTTTTAAATTATTATATTCTTCAAGTTAGCAGCATTTTCGTAAAAGAATAGATAAAACAAACAGGCTTTTATCTTTCTTATAGATATAAAAATAATACCACAAAAATTAATAATTTAACTAAAAAGAATAAAGGTAGCTATTACATAAAACTAAAGCAATGGTTTTATTTACAAAAAAAAGCGCACTCCGTTATTTTTCTTTCCACCTCTATTACTCATAGAATTGAGAAATATGTATAAATTATTTCGATATAGACAATCTATAAATAACGTCGAACCTGCTGACAATAATTCAAATACGCCTCACCAAACTCTTTTTTGCACCATCGTTCCTCAGACAAAATAATCCAATGGGCGGATATCTGAAAGTAAACTAGGCTAATAAGCAGCACCAGTGACTCGGTTAGGGTGGCACAGCCTAAATAGAAAAAAAAGTAGCCAACATACATAGGATTTCTCGAATAATAATATAGTCCGTGTGTTCTAAGTCCCGAATTTTTAGGTCGGGCAAAATTAATTGTAGTAATCAGCAAAAGTAGAATCCCCAGCAGATAAACGACTAGCCCTAGCAAGCTGTTAGGAAACTTGAATGTCAGTTTCAAGAACAATGGGAAAATTAATAATACCAGATTGGCTACCTGATAAATATAGTAGGCTATTCTTTCATTACCTGATAGAGGCGCAAAATAAGCTGCTTTAGGATTTAGAACACCTAAAATAGCGAAGCGGATGATTAACAACGGAAGCATTAGGATAAAAGCATTCATTTTTATATCTCTCCTCTTCATTTAGCAATATAATTCCCGTATAGCGGCTTTCCTCAATAAACCCAAACACTATACTCTTACACCTGCCTATTATACCAGTGAATCTTCTATCTCCGTTAAGAATGTTTTCATTCATCACTCCAGAAGTAATGCAGAAGTTGTTCTAACAATCCTATGGGAGTACTAATTCACATTCAAGCCGTACCTGCTGTTTTTATACCATGAAAAATAGAAAATGCAGGTCATGATTCCCTTATAGAACGATGACCTGCATTTCCTATTTATGCCCTTTTTCTGCGAAAGAACAAGTACAGCGCTCCAGCAATCACACTTAATCCCATAAAGATAAGCGTAAAGCTCTGACTGTCACCAGCATGAGGCAATGGCGACACGCTGTTCTTCTTACTTACTTGAACTGCTTTAGGTTTTCCTTGAGAAGCAGCCGCAATTGTAAAGCCAACCGGTGAACTATCTTTAAGATAGCCGTTTGGTGCATGGGTTTCTACAAATGTGTAGCTTCCTGGTGCCAAGTTTGCCACCATAATCTGACCAGCAGCATTAGACACTAATCCTTCTTGAAGAACCTTGCCAGTTCCGTCTCTCAGTTCAAAAACTGCTCCTGACAAAACATTTTTTTCATTTTCACGTTCGCGTTTTGTCAGTACAACTGATCCCTCATAATTGATAAAACTACCTAAATTTTTCACTGGCTGTTTATCAGCCTCTGATTCAATTGTAAAGGACAAAGCCTCTGTATTAATTGCAAAACCGTTTGGTGCCTTTGTTTCAACCAATCGATATTCACCAGGACTCAAGCCAGTCGCTTTGACCAGTCCATCTTGATCCGAAACTAGAAAATCATAGCCAGGCACAACACTGTTTGTCTGTCCGTTTCGAATTTCGAAAACCGCATCTTTCAACGGCTGCCCTTGTTCGTCTACTTTTTTAAACTGAACCGTTCCTTTAAAATTAGTCAGCTCTAATTGTTTGCCATTGCTGCCAACAACTATTATCAACGGCTGTCCTTCTGCTTCATCAGGTATTTCAAATGTATCCGACGGGTTTGTGTTTAGGACATAACCGGAAGGTGCTTTAGTTTCAACAAATCGGTACGTACCCGGCGCCAGATTTTTTGCAGTTGCTTGTCCCAAGCTATCCGATTTGATAGCTTCCTGACCAGAAATAGTCTTTCCTTCTTGATTCACTACCTTGAAGAAGGCTCCTGCTATCGGTTTACCCGCTTCATCCATCTTGGTAATCCTGGCACTACCCTGATAATTGACAGCTGTCAAAGTATCTTCATTCACATCCAATGTTATAGCTTCCGGCTGACCTTGAGCAGTCTCAGGAATAACGAAGTTTTTTAATTCCTGCGTATTCAACAAGTAGCCGTCTGGCGCTTGGGTTTCAACAAAGCGATAGGTTCCTGGTGCTAAGTTCTCTGCTGTGACGAAGCCGTCTGGCTGACTAACTAAGTCAGTTTGCACCGTTTCTCCGCTCAGTCCATCTATTAGTTTGAAATGAGCTCCGCCAAGCGGTTGCTCGTTGCTGTCGGTTTTAAGCAGTTTAGCTGTCCCTTTGTAATTAATTTGCGTTAACAGACCAGATTGATTTTCAGTTACTGTTTCCGGCTGACCAGCTGCTGAACTGCTGATAACAAAAGGTACCGATGTGCTGTTTAAAAGATAGCCTGACGGCGCTTTAGTTTCGACAAATTCGTAGCTTCCCGGCGCTAGATTTATTGCGGTTACCCGGCCCTGCTCATCAGACTCCAGAGCCTCATTCCCTCCCACAGGACTTCCAGTGTCAGGATTGTCACCGGATTTAATCACCTTAAATTGCGCACCTGCTAACGGTTGGCCAATATTATTGGTTTTTATTAATTGCGCACTGCCCAGATAGTTGATAAATGGTTCATCATTTTCACGAGCCGATACTACTTGAGGCTGGCCGTCTGATTCTTGAGAGATACTAAAGGATATTGCTTCCGTGTTGGTAATATATTCGCTGTTCTTCGTTCCAGTTTCTAAAAACTCATAATCTCCGGGAGCCAGTCCTTCGACATAGACCCTACCCTGTTCATCGCTAACCACATGATTAACAACTTCTGTACCATTTTGCTTTTTCAGCAGAACATCAAATTCGGCATCTGCTACTGCTGCTCCTTTTTCATTATGCTTGACGAAAAAAGCAGCTCCTTTGTAATTAATGCCATTCTGATTAAGCTCCATGATTCCCGGATCGCCAATCCCTTCAGCTGGAATCGTGAATGGGATTGTCTTTGTGTCCAAAATGTAGCCAGCGGGTGCAACAGCCTCCTTAAAATAATAACTTCCTGGTTCTAAATCTCCTGCCTGAATATAGCCCTCTTCATTCGAGCTGAAATAGCCTTCTTCATCTGCACCGTAATCAGGAGAAGTAATCTGCTGCTCAACTCCGTTTTCAACCTCGAACAAATGATAACGTGCATTAGCTAAAGGCACCTGATCGCTACTGTCCGAAAGTTTATCCTGACCAAGTTTAGTGAAGCGCACAATCCCTTTATAGTTTTTAAACGGAACTGCTTCTTCATAAACTAGCTTATCTTCCGGCTGGTTAATTACTGCGTTGTCGTTAGAAGATCCAGCGGTACTCACCGGCATGGTGAATTTTAGAATTGTATCGTTCAAAACATATCCCTGAGGCGCCTCAATTTCTTTTAGTCCATATTGTGTTCCAGGGGAAAGATTTTCAACAATAAGCTTCCCGTCGGCTCCAGAAATAATAGTGATTGGAGAACCCGAATCATCCAAAACAGGCTGATTTTGCCCATCCAGTAATTCAAATTCGGCATTTGGCAGCGGTGTATCTTTATTATCAGTTTTCATAAAGGAAGCAGTTCCCTTATAGTTTACTAATCCTGAAGCTCCATTTACTGATGTCTGAATCGTTTCAGGCCGCTCACTAGCAAAAAGCCCTACAGTAAAATCAACAGGGGTTGTATTTAGATAATAACCTTCAGCAGGAGCTGTCTCAATCAACCGATATAAGCCTGGACCTAAATAGTCTACAAAAACAACGCCATCTTGCCCGTTACGAGTCGTACTCACGATAGCTGAACGAACATCGCTATATTCGGAGCTGCCGTAATCAGCACGCTGCAGCTTAAATTCAGCACCATTTAATCCTTGACCATCTTCATTTGTTTTCAGCAGCTGAGCTGAGGCTTGGTAGTTAACAAAATCAAGTGAGTTAACCTCAGTCATACCGTTATTAATAAATACGCCCCGCTGTCCATTGGCTTTTTTAGCCACTGTAAATGGCAGGGGTTTATTATTCAGTAAATAGTTATCTCCTGGTACTACTTCAGCCAACTCATAATTCCCGTCTTTCAATCCGGACAGGAAAAATCCGGCATCTGTTGAACGTACTGGGGGATATTCATTAAAAGGAACCATTTGTCCATTAACTTCATGATTCAAGCGGAAAAGAGCGCCGACAACTGGTAAACCAAGTTCATTCTTCTTATTTACATGAAGCGTTACCCGCTCATTAAGAACTGGTGTAACAGCACCCAAAGCAGATGTAGCAGCATCTACTGTAATTTCTTGTCCATTGAGAAGCTCCTCGCTAATAGTATAGCCGTCTGGTGCTTCCACTTCTTTTAATAAATAAACAAATGGATTATTTCCGGTTTTCTGTGTATAAACCAGATTGGAAAATACTGCTTTTCCGCTCTCATCGGTTGTTACCTCATAAAGAACTTTATCTGCCGGCCCATTACTTGTTAAATAGTGTCGAATTAATTGTAATTTGGCTCCCGGTAAAACACTTCCAAAAGTGTCTGTTTTCTGAATGGTCAAGCTGCCTTTCACTCCCCAGGCAACACCGGTACTGGTTTCAATCTTGACCTGTTTATTCGAGGTTGAAGGAGGTCCGACCGTTTCTCCCCCTTCACTAACTAATTTCGCTGTATTAGATACTGTTTCAGTTTGAGCAGAAAAATTAGGCGTAGTGGTGTATTCTACAAGATAGGGCTGCTCGATGACACCCGCAGCGGCTCCATTTCCTTCCTCGATATTATCAAAAACAACTGCCAGTTCTTCACTCCCAGTCGTATTATCTGTTTCAAGCCTGATTGTATATTGACTGCTTGGCACCAAAGCCCCTTTAGTTATCGAACCATTCGCTGCAACGTTTCCTCTGTAGACCCGAACAGATTGTTCATTAACAGTCTGATTAGAAGAGGGGTTATCAACTAATGTTGGACGCAGCAAGGCTGACTGGCTTCTATTGACCCAGATATCCCAGGTTATCAGCCCGGACGCTGCATCATACGCAGCGGATTTATTTACTTCTTCTCCTGCGTATGCAATAGAGACATCCGCTGGCAGATTCTCTTCTTTATCACCAATAAATACTTTCCCAATATTATGGTAAGTTGCCGCATTATTAACAATTTGCCCTTTTAGACTAGTTTTAAACGTTAGCTGAAAAACCATAGGTGTATCTCCCGGCAGCTGGCTTTGATCCCAGCCTGGAATTGGGATGCTTTTGCCAAAATCAACTGTTAATGGGACATTCGCACTCGGCGATGTATACGAAATATATGGATTTTCAACCTGCTCTCCAGAATAAAGAGGATTTGTTGTAGCTGAAAATCTGCCTTGAGGATTAATATTTCCTCGAACAATCGACAATGAACCATCAATAAACTGCTGATTCCCCGTGATTGAATCCAAAAAGCCAAACGCGGCAACACCCACATTGTTGTAATTAGCTACAACCGTCCAAGTAATCTCTTTAGTCAGCGGATTATAGCTGCCGGACTTCGTGCCCTGATTGGCCTCTTCCGTGCTGGCTGTAAAACCATTCGTGCTGTCGCTGTGATAGTTTTTACCGTCAGTTGTCCAGTCAATGCCTACTCTATTGGAGAACGTATAGGTAGGGGTTTCAACCCCTTTTGAAACGTCATACCAAGTATAGTAGCTCATTTTAAAGGAATCTGTGGTGGAGGCATACTTTCCTTTCAGTGTCACTGTAAAGTAATCATAGTTCGCCCCAGATGAGTGTGTCGTGAAATCATAATCAACGCCGCTCACCAGAACTTCCCCATTTTGATTTACCAGTCTTACGCCATAGCTTGTCGGCACGCCTACAGTTGTATACGGCAACGAAATATAGCCTTCGGTTGCCCCGTTAACAGTATCCCGGATTACCGCGTTCTCAATTTGATACCTATTTTTGTTAATATCTATTGTCCAATGGGCAACCTTTGGTCCTCTATCAACAACCGGTTTATTCTTGATAATTGTCTGTTGTTTAGGAGTCTCAGTAATGGGTGCTGGGGGAGTGATGCCATTTGATGAAATATTATTCGTTATCTTGGTGCTTCCATTATCTGACACAACATCTGTTACCTTTGTTGTATAGTAAATATTGACTGCCTGATTTTTTTGAACATTATCATTAAAAGTAATGGAAAACGTATGGTTTGCTTCATCTCTAGCAATCGTATACGCATTTTCCGGCACTGGATTGCCTTTCTGAGGATTGCCGTTTTTATCAAAGTTCACATAATAAAGGACAGGATCACTGGAACCACTCGTTAAATTGTTAGGGTTTCCGGATGTTAGCACCATATTTCCAGAATAGGTATCTGTTATCGGTACCCCTATAGGAATATCCTTTTGACCATAATTGTATTGAACTGTCCAATCATAAGTCTGTCCGACGTTATGATAAGCAGTCATTTTTTTCTCAAGAAATTTTCCATAATTCAAGCTCACAGAAGCCGATGCCGGTGTATCAGCCAATCCTTCTGCCTTCAATGTCGCTTTGTTGGTCACTGTCAGACTACCGCCATTCACAGGCTTGGCAGCATCGTTAATAGTCGTTTCGTATACCAGTCGGTAAGCACTGCTGATATCTGATAGAAAAGTTACATTTCCAGCCGAATCTACAGAATAATCAGAGCTGCTTAAAGGCATTGTTCCTACAGAAGCCACTGTGCCGTCAAAGTTCAGCTGAATTGGATAGATTGCTACAGATTGATAAGTAACCTGACTAGGAAATGCTTCCGTAACTGAGGCATTTTTTAAAGTTGAAAGGTCTTTGTTGATGTCTACATTCCAAGTGATTTTTGAAGGGTTTTTCGCCCGGTCACTATTTCCGCTTTTACTGATAGAATCAGTATTCTTTGGATGGATGACCACTGTAAAAGGTGGGATTTGACTTTCAATTGGATAATGGAATGTCTTTGTCCCCGGTGTAGTGATAACCTGGGAATCAAAATGAGCTGTATAATTCACTTGACCAGCTGATGCTGGTAAAAAATCACCATTCGTATTTTGTGTAAAAGTAATCTTTAGTGTATTGGTTACTGGATCAATTTGATACTCGCCATACTTTTCATTTCCATTATCCGGATCCGTTAAATCTCCTGACTGCAAACTAGTTACATCAATGCCTGCCGGCAACGGCAGTTCATAATAATCACCGGCCTGAAGCTCATCCTGAATAATCGGCGGCAGCTGAAAGTTTAGCTGAAAATGAATATCCGAGTCAATCGTTGCCGGATCCGGCTCAAAGGCTGTATCGATGGAACGAACAAAGTTTTCACCCGGTGCCAGCTGACTGAACAGCTCTGCGACATTGACCGCTGCACGACGAGTATCCTTGGCTTTCATCTCATTGGGTAACTGATTAACACTGGTATCTTCTGTTGTTTCTGTCTTTGTCTCTTCTGCAACAGAAGAATTTGCCTCTGAAGAACTGGTTGTCGTGGACGCTTCAGGCTGTTCCAATAAATTTTCAGGAATGTTCAACTGAAACGGTTCTTGTCCTTCACTAATAATCGATAATACCTGATTCTCATTTTCAGTGTATACTCCCGTGAACTCCAAGTAAAATCCTGTTTCTCCTAGAGTGGGATTCGTTATTATCAGCTGGATAACAGACTCCTGATTTTGTTCGTCTTTCTGCAGCTGATACGTGCCGATTACTTCGCCAGCAGCATTGTGTACAGCACCTCGCAGCAGTCCATTTTCAAAAGGCTCCGGGATAAAATCCGCAGCTACAGTTATAGTTGGAATCCTGCCGTCAAGGTCGTTAATCAATAACTCACCAGCTATTTTCAATGTTAGAAGCTGCTGCGTTTTATTCTCAGACTGTTCTAAGCTCTTGTTGATAGATGTTTTTGCAATAACACGTAATTCATTTGCTTTAGCAGGCTCTGAACTGCTGCTTGATGTAGAGCTTTCACTTTCCGAACTAATAGCTGTTGTAGCTGAGGTTGAAACTGGCGGTTCCTCATCAGAGCTTGTGGAAACAGCTGTCTGTGACGATTCCACGGCAACCTCTTCACTAGATTCTACGGCTAAGCTTGCAACCGGCACGAAAAAAGGCACCATCAGACTCAGTACCATCAAACCATGAAGTATTTTTTTCATTGTAATCTCCCCCATACTAAAAGCTATTCTTAGCTTCATTATAAGCATTGCGAGGCTGTTTCATCAATTCATACGTCTTACACAATATTCAATTCTAATCTGTTTAAAAGAAAATGCCTCAATCCTTGTTCCCCCTAAAATAACTTTAACGACTTATATTTTTATCTCATCATTTTAATGCTTAAACAATTATCCTGCTGTTCATAAATGAATGAAAAATAAGCAAGTTTGGCGTATTCAACTTTCCAACCTCACTATTAACAGTTTCTTTCTGTCCGCAATATTCTTTAAGTCCAATCTATTATTAAGTCATTACTGATCGTCTACCTTGCCATCAAATCAGCTTTGCAAATAGATTTTCCTCAGTCATGACCTGTTTTATTTTTTGCTTCTCTCCTTATTCGAAGCCTACTCTTCAACTGCTGATAGCGTAAAAACTGATTCCGGGCACGCTTGATTCGTTTATACCTCTTCGGTTGTTTCTTATAGAATTCCTGATGATAATTTTCCGCTGGCCAAAAGGTAGCGGCTGGCTTAATTTCAGTAATAATTGGTTTTTGGTACCTGCCAGAATCGCTCAATGATTGCTTTGACTGCTCTGCAATTTTTCTTTGCGCTTCATCTTGCACAAAAATAACTGGCCGGTACTGACTTCCCCGATCCTGAAACTGTCCCAGCGCATCGGTTGGGTCTGTAATTTGCCAATATAAATCAACTAAACTTTGATAGCTGATTAGCCGTGTATCAAAAATAATTTCCACGGCTTCAACATGTCCAGTGTAGCCGCCGTGAACTTGGTCGTAAGTAGGGTGGGAAACCGTTCCGCCTGTATAGCCAGACAAAATAGATATAACGCCAGGTTTCTTTTCAAATGGCTCTACCATACACCAGAAACAGCCTCCTGCAAAAATTGCCCGTTCCTGATACGCTTGATCTACTTCCAAATGTTTTAAAGGTATCCCATTCTCGTGGATTACTGATTC
Source organism: Enterococcus sp. LJL128 (assembly GCF_056924295.1). Lineage (NCBI taxonomy): Bacteria > Bacillati > Bacillota > Bacilli > Lactobacillales > Enterococcaceae > Enterococcus > Enterococcus sp. LJL128. The sequence continues at coordinate 105,392 of NZ_JBXPBP010000004.1, forward strand.
ACCAGTAATTTTCAAATAGAAATCCGCGACATCCGGCGTCAGATTATTTCTGAGTGCAAGAGGGCGCAGCTCTCCCTCCAGCTTGTCTAATTGTTTTTTTAAATTAGCTGTATCTTCTATCGAATTTTTAGCAGCAACCAGCAGCGAACGTTCCCACTCCCGTGTCCCCGGGTTCACTATGAGATTGTAGATATCACTGATTAGCTCTTCTTGAGAAGCTTCCATCTCAATCCCTCCTCCAAGCTAGTTTTGATACACTAATCATTTAAAAGAAAAGACAGGGTTCCTCTTGGAAAGGGTCTGTACTATCTCTTAAAATTCATCTGCAATTTATCATATTTTTGTTGCTTAAGCGAGTAACTGGTTTTGAAAAAAATCTTTTTCAAAATTTTTTAAAGCCTTACCTCAATAAGTATCATTGATAAAAGTTCAATGACTTGCTTTTGATAAAAAAAACAAATACTCGAAGAAATGAACCCTTCAAGTATTTGTTCTGATTCATAATTAAACTTTTTTACCCCTAGTCTACAACAGCTCTTTCCGCAAAATATCAGCGGCAATCGGCGAAAGATATTTCGGTGCAATATCCAGTACCGTAAAGGCACCAAACTGCTGCTCTTTGGCTAAACGAACGCAGGCTCTGGCATACGCAACAAGAACACTGGCTGTAAATTCAGGATTACTATCTAAGTGCAGATTATACTCAACGACTTGCTTGGTTCCCTCGTGAGTGCTTCCTGTATGAAGCACCGTACCACCGTGAGGCATTGCTTTATGGTTTTGGTTTAGCTCTTCCTGAGAAACGAAATGAACCTCTGTATCATAATCAGCAAAATAGTTTGGCATTGCTACAATTTCAGCTCGAATCCCCTCACTATCCGCCCCCTCCTCCAGCACAACAAAGCATTCTCTAAAATGCTTGTCTCTAGTTGTCAGCTCCAGCGTTTCTCCAGCCTTTAATTTTTCAATAACTTCACTATTGGGAATCGTATACTGTGTCGCATCTACAACACCTGAGATTCTTCTTAATGCATCAGAATGCCCCTGACTAACACCTTTTCCCCAAAATGTATGGGTCTGACCGACAGGTAGGATACTTTGGGCGTAAAGCCGATTCAGACTAAATAATCCCGGGTCCCAACCGGTGGAAATAACTGAAACAGTCTGATTCTCTTTTGCTGCCTGATTCACTTTTTCAAAGTGCTCAGGAATTTTAGCATGTGTGTCAAAGCTGTCCACTGTATTGAAGCGCTTAGTAATTTCCGGCGTTTGCTCAGGCAAATCAGTAGCTGAACCGCCGCATAGAATACAAACGTCTATTTCTTCTTTTTTCTTCTGTAGCTCATCCATCGGATAAACTGCTGCTCCTTCCGCCGGAACAGCTTCAGGTGCTCTTCTAGTAAAAATCCCGACTAGTTCCATATCCGGATTTTGTTTTAACGAACGTTCAACTCCCCGTCCCAAATTCCCATAACCAATAATCGCCACTCTAATCATTCCTATTCACTCCTAACCATCATTTCTTAAAATTATACTATAAGTAGCCGTCGAAAAATGAAAAAAATCTCATTTTATAAAAAAAACGGCTTCTTTCACTAGAGACTATTTGAAAACTATCGAAGAGACACGTTTTCAGACAATCCTGATTAAACATGGGTATTTCCCGATGTTATCCTCTATTTAATCAGAAACCTCATCGTTTTTTCGGCTTTAGCAATCTCCGTCCATTTTTTGACAAACTCGCCCTTTTTATCGGAATAGGTATTCCGGTCGTATTTATATTTTTTACTTAATTCCGTTTTTAACCTTTCATACTCTAAAGCAATCTTTTGATGGTTGTTTAGATAATCCCTGAAGAAAACTTCATCGTTATCTCCCTGATAGCGCAAATGGACATGATAAGCCTTTTCCTCAAACCCCTTATTTGTATAGCCTCTGTTTAAGGAAATCCTACGTTCAGCTTCTGACATAATAATAAAATTATTCTCCGCCAACCCTTCTGCAATTTCTTTAATATCGCTTTCCGGCGTTAATTCTACTACCACATCTATAATGTTCTTCGCCTGAATATTTTTTATTGCAGTGCTCCCTATGTGGGTAATCGCATAAAGATTTTGACTGGGAATCAGCTGTAACAGCTCTTCTTCAATCTCGGTATACCACTTTGACCATGCTGTATTTTGTTCGACCAGCGAAATTGGGAACAACTGCCACAATTCCTCTAAGCTCATTTCTGAAAGCTCCTTGACCACAATCAACACCCCTGTCTTTCTAGATGGCTCTTTATCAATGATTTATTCATTTTACGGAATAACTAATTCAATTATACAACGCCAGCATAAAAAAACATTACTAAAGCTGAAAGAAGCCAGCTTTAGTAATGTCCAGCAATCAATTTGCTAGTTATAAGATAGACACCTTTTTTATGATTGGAAAAAACATTCTTAATGACTGGGTTGCTCCATTAAATCAACAGGAATAACTACATCTATTGGCATTTAAGTATAATCATTTTTATCCAACATTATAGAAATATCAACCCATATAACTCTCCAAAACACTCACTGCAATTGTTCTACCTCAAGTTAAAATCATAATCCCTCTATAGATTCATCGATTGAATGTGTTATTAATGTTTTAGTTGCTGGTATTAGTTCTTCTTGAATGTCTACATACTTGTTAGAAATCCCCTTATATAAACATTCATCACAGAATTTAACAAGTTCATTCTTTTTAGTAATAGTGGTTGTTAATCGAAGATTACTTTCATGGCAATTAGGACATATTTCATCAGTCATATAAGTACCCAAATCCCATATTAGAGAAGTAACCTGATTAGTTATCTCCTGCTCGTCAATCCCATCTAAAATATTCTTTTTATAATATGGAATACCTAATAGAAAATTGTCATCAGAATGCCCAATAACAAAGTATTTTGAATCGAATTTTTTCATTTCTTCAAGGTAATCCAGCACTGTATATCTTGAAAATACATATTCATAGTTATTAACGTATTTGACAAGGTCATCAAATAGTTCATCAAGTTTTTTACTATCGAAATTGTTATAGATATTTAAAAGGTCTTCTTTCATTGCTTATTCCTCCTAAGGTTTAGGTGTCGGATATGCTGTCACGATATTACCTGCTTTGTCTGTTATAACTGTTAACCATGTAGTCTTTTGACCACCTAAACTAGGTTTTACAGTCCCTATAACTTCGTTAACATTTACAACTCTTTCAAAAGCTCCTGATTCCAACGGTTGTACAGTTGTATTTATAACTTTTTTCGATTGTAGTATGATTCTCAAATCGGTTTCAGGGATTGTAAACTGCCCTGTGTTTTTCAAAGAGCTTAGTTGAGTTTTAGAAAAAAACTTATCTGGTACATAAGCGAATCTTTACGACGATGATCTCTATAAACACTATAAAAATACCTGTCACTAGTGTTTTCAGGCAGACTCTGACTTGATTATACTAGATTTTTTTCTTTAATACGTTCATTACACTGTTATAAATAAAAAAATAGTACCAAAGCCCATTACTTCTTTCAGCTTTGATACTAAGTACCTATATTTTCCAAATGATGTTGCAAATATATAGTCAGAATAATCCGGAAATAATTGTTTTCTTAAAAAAGTCGAATATTGATGCAACGGATGGTCGTTCTCCAGAGAAATTTGTACCTATTTAACTAAAAACAAAAGTAATCTCCAACAGATTCTAAGTTGACGTATTAATCACTGACAATCTGATACTTTTCCTATTTAAGAGAGACCATATAACGGTGGAGAAGAACACTAATTATAATAAGGAAAAATCGGAAGCTTCTGAGACAAGAACAAGCAGCTTTGAAAGCAAATGAGGAATTACAAACTGTTTAATCAATACCATACAGTTTGTTTGACGTCATTTAGGAATGGAATCGGCTTGATCTTTAGCCGGTTCGCTTCCGGCTAGCTGCCTGTTTCTTTGACTAAAAGAAGATTATCTGTTGCTTTTTCTTTGCAACACTAGTGATATCTCCTGTAAAAGTTCTCATTACACAAAAACGACTTTTGCCCTTAGCCTATTCAAAGGAAACATACGTATAAACGCATTTTTTTCAGGATTTATATAGCTACTTTTTCTAAAAATCTCCGAGGCTTCTTTTGTCTCATTTTTATAAGATAGACACCTTTTCCTGATTTGTTGTTGACTCAAATAAGGAATGGGTAGCCGTATAAATACTGCGGGCAATTCCAGCCTGATTCATTGTATAAAGATGAATGCCCGACACTCCCTGAGTGACCAAGTCAACAATCTGATCAATCGCATAGGCTAGACCAGCATCTCTCAAAGCCACTGGATTATCTGCATATTTTTCTAAAATCGCCAGAAATTTTTGGGGCAGCTGAACGCTTGCAGTCCGTACGATACGTTCTGCCTGACGCTTATTGACCACAGGCATAATCCCTGCCAAGATTGGTACCTCAATCCCCGCCAGCCAACACTTCTCCTGAAACTGATAAAACAGCTCATTGTCAAAAAACAGTTGCGTAATCAGTTGGTCTGCACCCGCATTTACTTTTTCTCTCAAATGCTGGATGTCTTCAAGGGTATTTGACGATTCCGGATGCCCTTCCGGGTAACAAGCAGCCGATATAGAGAAGCTCTGATCCCACTCTTTGATATAGGCAATCAAATCCCCAGCATAACGAAAATCAGTACTTCTGGGAATTTCCGGATAAAGATCCCCACGCAAGGCTAAGATACTCTGAATCCCTTTTTGATGAAGATCCCCTAAAATCTGATTGACTTCTGCTTTACTCGAATAGGCTGCACTTAAATGTACAATACTAGGTACTTGATGCTTTTTTTGAATATGAGTAGCTATTTTCACGGTGCTTTCCTTTAAAGAAAGCTGTTTATTGCTACAGGTTACACTAATAAAATCGGGACGCAAATCCTCCATCTGGCTCAGGGAAGTATATAATCCCGCCATCGTTGCTTTAGACGACGGCGGAAACACTTCAAAGGATAGGCTGGCTTTTTTATTCTCTAACCGCTTCATAGACAAGAGCCTCCCTCACTTGAACTGCTGCACGAGTCAGATTTTCCAAGCTTGCAAAAGTTTCTTTTTCTCCTCTTGTCTTTAGTCCGCAGTCGGGATTAATCCATAGCTTCTCTACAGAAATCTTTTCCAACAGGATTTTAATTGTCTTTTCCAACTCAGCCACAGAAGGAACTCTTGGTGAATGAATATCATAAACCCCTGGTCCGACAGCTGTCTGAAAATGATGAGCATTCAAGGCATCCAATAGTGATAAATTTGAACGAGAAGCTTCAAAGGAAATTACATCGGCATCCATCTGATCGATGGCAGGTAAAATATCTGCAAATTCGCTATAGCACATATGCGTATGAATCTGCGTCTGCGGGGCAACCTTGCTATGAACCAGCCGGAATGCTGGTATTGCCCAATCTAAATATTCCTGATACCAGTCGCTTTTTCTAAGGGGCAGCTTTTCTCTCAAAGCAGCTTCATCGATCTGAATAATCTTAATACCGTTAGCCTCTAAATCCAGCACTTCCTCTTGAATCGCCAAAGCAATCTGCAGCGTGGATTCTTTGATGGAAATATCTTCTCTTGGAAACGACCAGTTCAGAATTGTCACAGGTCCTGTCAGCATTCCCTTCACAGGCTTAGTTGTCAAACCCTGAGCGAACACAGACCAGTCAACAGTAATCGAATGTTTACGGGAAACATCTCCCCAGATAATCGGCGGTTTCACACAACGAGTGCCATAGGATTGTACCCAGGCATTTTTAGAAAAGAGAAAACCTTCCAGATTTTCACCAAAGTATTCTACCATGTCATTTCGTTCAAATTCTCCATGAACCAAAACATCCAGTCCAATCTCTTCTTGAAAAGCCACACAGTCGGCAATCTTTTCCTTCAAGAACTCACGATAATCCGACTGACTAATTTGCTTTTTCTTAAATCGTGACCGTGTTGCTTTAACCTCTCTAGTCTGGGGAAAAGAGCCGATTGTTGTTGTTGGTAAAACAGGTAAGCTCAACGCCTGTTTCTGAACAACTGCCCGCTCCTCAAATAACGGCTGCCGCTGAAAATCCTCCGCTGCCAAGCCAGCTATTTTATGTGTCAGCAGCTGGTTTTCTATCACTCTCTTCTTTTGGAAAAGCACTTGATTATTTTTATAACGTTCATTCGCAGAAGCATCCGCTGATAGACTAGAAATCACTGCCAAATCAGTTAGCTCGGTCAGTTTTTCCTTGGCAAATGAAAAATGCTGGGCTACTTCAAGCGGAAATTCTTCCTGTTCCACTGAAAAAGGCACATGAAGCAAGGAACAGGAAGTCGAAAGAACAACTTGCTCCTTCGGCAAAACGTTCAGTAAATCAGCTGTTTGCTGATAGTCATTTCGCCAAATATTTTTTCCGTTCACAACCCCGGCAAACAACTGCTTATTCTGCGGAAACCCTAAAGCTGCAATTAAATCAGCTGTCTGTTTTCCTTCCACAAAATCCAGTCCAATCCCTTCAACATTCAAAGCTAATATATCTCCATAAATATCACGGACATCACCAAAATAAGTTTGCAGTAAAAGCTTGATAGTCCTTGGCTCTAAGGTTAACTCATGGTAGATATGCAAGAATAGCTCACGGTCTGCTTCAGATAAATCTTTTACTAGATAAGGTTCATCCAGCTGCAGCCATTGTGCAGTATGCTCATTCAGTGTCCTAATTATCTCTTTGTATGCGGCAATCAGCGCTGCCAGATGCTCCTGTTCTGTTGTATCTTTAAATTCTGCCAGTTTAATTAAGGTGAATGGCCCTAAAATAACAGGTCTTGTTTCAATACCAAGCTCCTTGGCTTCTGTATATTCATCAAAAATCTTTGTTCCGGCAAGCTTAACTTCGGTATCTTTTTCAAATTCCGGCGTCAAATAATGATAGTTGGTGTTAAACCATTTTTTCATTGGCAGAGCAGTCACATCTCCTGCGTCTCCCTGATAACCTCTAGCCAATGCGAAATACGTATCTAATGGAGAAAGCTTTAACTCCTGATATCTCTTGGGAATAATATTCAACAGAACAGCAGTGTCCAGCGTTGTATCATAAAAAGAAAAATCATTACTCGGAATCAAGTGTATTCCTGTTTCTTTCAGCAGATTCCAATGCATTCGCTTCAGCTGCTTTCCTTTTCCCACTAATGCTTCCTGTGTGCTGTCTCCTCGGAAATAGCTTTCTGTTGCAGCTTTTAATTCACGGTTCTCTCCAATTCTTGGAAATCCAACGACCGTTGTTTTCATGGAATCGCCTCCTAAGTAGTTATGAGAGAAACTTTACCACAGAATAAAAGGAATTGACTAACTGTTAATTTCTATAAGAGCTTATAAAATTAAACTATAACAAAATAATGAGAAAATTATTAGGAAATCATTTGACAGAAGGAAAAATCTTGGTTATAGTATAGAACAATATACAATGCGCAGAAAAGAAAAGTACAATCAGAAGAACAGCGGCAGAGAGCTCCGGCAGGTGAAAAGGGGTGCGGGATTCGATTGGAAGATGGTCTTTGAGCATTCAGTAGTGAGCCTAAGTGCAAGCAGCTGACGGTGGTGCCCGTTATCGCAACGCAGTATCTGCATTCATGCTTGTACTGGCTAAGGTCATTATTGTGAGGTAATGATAATCAAAGGTGGTAACACGAAATTATTCGTCCTTTTTCTCTATAGAAAAAGGGCGTTTTTTATTTACTTAAAGAGAGGGCTGAATGCATCAGATTTTACCAAAGTATTCAGTCAATTCCCCAAGAAAGGAGCAGACCATGCGCATACAACAACTAGAATATCTGGAAAAAATTGCTGAAACAGGATCAATCAACGAAGCAGCGAAAAGCTTATTTTTATCACAGCCAACGCTGTCAAATGCAATCAAGGAGTTGGAAAGCGAGATGGGTATTTGTCTCCTTCATCGTAGCAAACTGGGTGTCTCTTTAACTGAAGAAGGACGAGAATTCCTTTCTTATGCCAAGCAGATTATTGATCAGGTGGACTTATTGGAAAAACGATACAAGCAGACAGCTAAACGGGTTTCTCGCCTGTCGATTTCCTCTCAGCATTACGCCTTTTCAGTTCATGCTTTTGTTGAATTCATTCAAGCTTACGAAGACAACAGCTATCAATTTACATTACGGGAAACAGAAACACAAAATATTCTTGAGGATGTCGCCGGTTTTCGCAGCGAGATTGGCATATTATTTTTGACTGATTTTAACCGGCGCGTGCTGGAAAATCTATTTGAAGAAAAAAATCTGGTTTTTTCTTCACTGTTTTATGCTAAACCTCATATCTTTATCAGCAAAGACAATCCATTGGCCTCGAAAACCTCGGTTGCTTTGGAAGAACTGGATGATCTGCCCTACCTCTCCTTTGAACAGGGCAACAGCAATTCCTTTTATTTTGCGGAAGAAATCCTGAGCACCCGCTCCTATAAAAAGCACATTAAAGTCAGCGACCGGGCTACGATTTTCAATCTAATGGTCGGGCTAAACGGCTATACCTTCAGCTCTGGAATCATCAGTCGGGAGCTCAACGATGATAGTATCGTTGCTATCCCACTGGATATTCCCGACCGCATTGAAATCGGCTGGATTAAAAGCCAGCGCAGTCAACTGTCAACCTTAGGCGAACACTATCTTGATACACTGAAAAAACATATCAGAGACTACGGTTTCGCTACAGGTTAAGCGGGAAAAAGAATAATCTGTGATAATTGCGTTTGATTAACCACAAATCATTAACAATGTTAGCTGATACCTGCAAGGGATAACGAGCAGACTATCTATCAACAAACTTTTATAAGAGCTAATTGTTCTAAACCATCGTTAACCTTTTTAGTAGTTAGCTTTTTTGATGCATCACTTTTTAACCACAGTCTTCATCGGCAATAATAGGACAAAGAGCAGGTTTTAAAGAAAGAATCTCTTTAACAGCTGTATAAAAATTTGTACAACCAATGATTATCTATGCTATAATACAAATGAAAAGAGAGATATGCGCTAACATCTCTCTCTTTAGTAGAACCGCTTAAGGCGGCAGCAAGATATTTGGGTTAAAGAAACCGCAGAACTCGCTAAAGTCTGTCTGCGGTTTTTCTTTTTGTCTTTTTAAGCAAATCAACAACCAAACGTACTAATGCAATAGTAAACATACTAAAGCTAATTAGTAGCTGAATTGTCTCAAGCGCTGACAAAACGGCTTTCTCCTTTCATAGATTTAGTACTTACATTCATAAGCACCACCTCCTTCAGAAGCAGCCACCGCCACAAACTTTTCTACCTAGCCATCACATCACATAAAGATATGTTTACAGTACATTGATAAAGTTATTTTTTGGAGCATTCTTCAGCAAATCCTTTATCTTCATTCAAGAATCGATACCTTTCTTTTCTGGAATCATCGGCATTCTTTTATAGTATGATATCCACTCAAATAAATCAGTAAAAGTATTATAGATAGGGGAAATAGCTCTTTCAAGCTCTCCTCCATCTGCCACTTCATAATCCCCAAAAACGACGATTTGATTATCTCCAGAACGATAATCAAAACAAATCATATTTCCACCTGTATCTTTTCCAAATGGTAAAATAGCTGGAACAAGTCTATCCGAAACATCCACTAAGTTAACTACAATGTTATTGTAGGGATCTGGATTAAAACAAAAAAGTTTGTTAAAAATTTTTTTCCAGCATTTCATGTGAATATATGTAAGTCGGGATAACCTCCATTATTGTCTAGAACTACTTCAACATAGTCTTTTGGAAATATCACTTTAACTTGTTCTTCAACTAGACGAATGTCATGAATAGTTATTTTTCCATCTGTGTTATGCCACGAATTAGTATTTGACTTACAAATACCTCCCTAATTTCCTCATTCTCTTGCTCCACCTTTTATTATTAACTTTCCATCAAAGTATCCTTTTGCAAAATAATTAATATCTTTTAAATTGGTGTATTCTTTATATTCGATTACATAAGATTTTAAGTCTTTTGTTGTCAGTATACCCATTTTAACAGTATCACGTTCAGTGAACAGAGCATATCTGTATAATGGCTATTTCTTGGATTTTTCTATGAGTTCTTTTCACAAGCCTTTTGGAAATGCTTGCTTAAGTGATTCTTTCGCCATTATTGTCTCCATTTTATTTTGACTAACCTGTCCCATTAGATGTAGTTGTTTTGCTGCACCGGCATTGACTCGTTTCTTATTTTTTTCCATCCCTTTAAGGGCAGCTTTGACTAATGCATCTAAGCTCATATTCCCAAATGTCCCTGAAAGATTTCCGTCCTGTAAACCTGTTTCCGCAACCAATGGTGGAACAAGTTCCATTACATGTATAAACTCTTTTTTTGCGTAATTCAACTGATTACGTAAAGCACTCGTATACATTTGAACCCCTGACTTGGAAGCAGAATAAGTGGGGTGCGCCGCTGAACTTAAATATGCTAACCCAGATGATATGTTTACAATCATTGCCTCTTCTTGCTTCATTAATTGAGATAAAAAAAGTTGGTTAACAGCGATTGTTCCAATAAGATTGATTTCAATATCGCTTAGCAAATTCTCTAATGGCAAATCAGGATTTAATAAGTTATGACTGTTCATAACTCCAGCAGAATTGATTATAATGTTTAAGTTTGGTAAATAGTTCATTAACCATTCTTTTAGCTTAATCAATGATGAGAGGTTTGTTACATCTCCTTTAAACGTCAAAATATCAGGATATTTTTCTTGTACCATTGTTAATTTTTCTTCGCTTCGACCTAGGACTGCTACATTGTTTCCCTTTTCTGTTAATTTTTTTGCTAATGCTAATCCTATACCAGATGTCCCACCGGTAATCAAGATACTATTTTGGGTCATATTCATGAAACACAGATCCTTCCAGTTACACTTTTTATTTTTTGTAACTATTTAAGAATAAACAAAAAAGTTATATAAATCAAATTATGTAACTCATATGTTATACTGTTCTTATGAAAACAATTAATCAAGCACTCATACTAAAGACTGCTGAGCAGTTGATTGAAAAACATGGGATGAAGAAAACATCTCTCTCTCAAGTAGCTAAACAGTTAGGAGTTAGCCACGCAGCACTATATAAATATTTTGAAAACAAAGAAGATTTATGGACTTCCTTAGCTTTTGGATGGTTACGTGATATTTTGGCAGACGTACTCCAATTTGATTCTAATGGCTACGAATCAAAATTAGATTTATTACATGATTGGCTCTGGATACTAACAATTAGTAAAAAACGAGCATATGATTCCAATAAAAAAATGTTTACTCTTTATACGACCTATATTGACAACAATCCGGCTACTTTAAGTGAACATACTTCTGAATTAGTAGCTACGGTCTCAGAGTTACTGGGTTATTCCAATATAGAAGTCCTCAAAAGTGTTTTAGAAGTTTTTGCGGTCTTCTCCGCACCTTCCTTTGCAAATACATGGGACATAAACCTACACGAACGATTTGAAAATGTTTGGAATCTCATACGACCTGGACTTTCTGAATTATTAAACTGAAAAATGAGGTTGTGACAGAAGTGTTCAGCTTCAAGCAATAAGGCGGAAATTCCGAAAATTGTTCCACAAATTTTTGCGAATTTCCGCCTTATTGTCGAAGAAGTTACTTCTGAAACACCGTTTATCCGGATTTAAGGGACTGAGGCATACTAATGTCACAGCCCCATTTTTCAGTTTCGCATGATTTATAAGAAAATCAACCAACTTTAATTCTAATTACTTTTCCCTTTTTCACTAAAACTCATATCATTCACTGACAATACTTTCCATTCCCCATCTTTATAAACAGCTTTAGATATACTTGCATTTTCTAACCCCTCCATGGGAATGACAATTGTTGCTTCTGGATCTAGTTCATTTAATATTGTAGCTAAAGTCATACCATGTGAAACCACTAAAATTGTATCAGCATCATCTTTTTTTGCTTCTGAAATAATATCCTCAATGGCCGCTTTGGAGCGATTGACAACTGCTTGATAATCTTCTGCTGGCCAATTTTCATTTTCTTTGACATTATCTTTATCAACTTCAGCTAAATCATTGGCTATTTGTTTGATAAATCCAATATAACCACCATTGCTAGCTGCCTTTTCCATATATTCTTCTGATGTTAATTGATTCATTTTAGCAATTTCTTCAATTGATTTTTCCCCTGGTGTGGCTTCAAAAGTCCCAAAATTAAATTCTCGTAACCGCTTGTCTTTAATAATTCCTGTCTTTTGTCCAGCATTATCAAGAATCAATTCAGCAGTTTCAATAGCCCGTCCACTATCACTGGTATAAACTTTATCAAATTGAATGCTATTGCCAATGCCATTACCCACATTTTCTGCCACTTCAATTCCAGCTGGGGTTAATGGCGCATCACTCCATCCTTGAGATTTCCCAGTGGTATTCAACATCGTTTTCCCATGACGAGTAAAATAGACTGTAATTTCTTTTGGTTTGCTTGATTTATCTGAATTAGAACTTTCATTCGTTGCACAACCACTTAATAATCCTAACATCATTACTGCAATCACAATTTTTTTCATTTTTATACTTACTCTCCCTTTTCATTCCATTGTTATAGTATCTCACCGTTACTTTGAATAACTTTTTTATACCAATTAAAACTTTTCTTCCTGTAACGTTTTAAATCTTTTAGTTCGGTTTCATCGCGATTCACATAAATAAATCCATAACGTTTCTTCATTTCACCTTGTGAACTTAATAAATCAATTGGGCCCCAGGTTAGAAAACCCATTAAATCAACACCATCTTCTGAAACAGCCAGTTTTAGTTGTTCTACATGATTTTGCAAATAATTGATCCGATAATCATCTTCTACTGTTTGCTGATCATTCAATGTCTCCTTTACACCGATTCCACACTCTACTGTAAAGACCGGCATTTTATAGCGATCATACAATTCTTTTGCAGCTAAACGTAGACCTTTTGGATCAATAATCCAGCCCCATTCACTCACTTCTAGGTAATCATTTTTAGGCTGAGTCCCACTTAAAAAAGAATCTAGAAAAGAATCAACGGTTATATCTGCACCTGCTTTAGCAACTGCACTCTGGTAATAACTGAAGGGAATAAAATCCATTGTTCCTGTTTTTAAATACTCTCTGTCCTCTTCCTTAATATCTGGCATCACATCATTTTTTTGCCAATCAAATAATAAATCTTGTGGATACACGCCATACTTAAAGACATCTACGGTTTGGTAAGTTAACCTTCTATTTGCAATTTGTGCGCTCAGCACCGCATCTGGATTGCTCGTTTCTGGATAAAATGGGGAGAAGGCTACCATACCACCTACTTTTGCATGAGGCGCAAACTCTTGAACAATATGCTTTACAGCTGCCGAAGCCAAGAAAGAAAAATGTTGTGCATTCGCATTCATTTGTTTTGATTCTTTCTCACTTAACCCATCTCCTTTCAAGTTATTGACTAACGTATAAGCAACATTTTGTTCATTAATTGGAATATAATAGTTTACTTTTTCACCAAAATATTTCACTACGATTTCTGTATACTTTTTGTACGCTTCAAGAACTTCTCGAGATTGCCAACCGCCGTACTTTTTCGCAAGAGCATCAGGTAAATCAAAATGATACAAACAAATAATTGGTTCTATTTTATATTTTTTTAATTCATCGATGACACTTTCATAAAATTCCAGCCCTTTTTGGTTAACCTCTCCTTCTCCATCTGGTAAAATCCTTGCCCAGCTCAATGAAAAACGATACGTATTAAATCCCATTTCTGCAAAAAGTGCGATATCTTCCTTATAATGGTGATAAAAATCAATCCCGTTTTCCCAATCTGAAGCTGTTTGGGCGTAACTTTTCATTTTATTCGTATCATAGACTGAAGGACCTTTCCCGTCGGTATTCCAAGCTCCCTCAGTTTGCATGCTCGAGACTGAACCGCCCCACATGAATTCTTTTTTGAATGTATTCATTTAATCCACTCCAATCTCATATTTTTTGAACTTGAACGGTGATACTGGATAACCAACTTCGTTATAAAGGATAGCATCTGGTACATTTTTCCATGCATATCCCAATTCCATAATTTCATTTTTCAGCTTGATTCTTATTTCGTTTTTAGTATATTCAATAGACTGAATGGCTTCATTTGGTTGAAAAATTTGTATTCCAGTATGACTCAGTTTCTTTGCTTGATCAATTACAATCACTACTTCCTCTGTAGTCCACTTCTCTAGTTTGGCTATTGGAGCAGATGGATAATATTGATGACCAATGATTTCTCCAACTCGACTTCCTAAAATACTTTTTTCAGGGGGATGAATATTGTCTGGTTCTCCACAATCAAGTCCTGTAACTAAAAAGGTTTTTTCAATCAACATGCTAATTTTCTGTTGCGCTTCTCTTACTGTAGCCCAATCGTGTCCTTTCCGATCCTGGCAAAGAGGCAATTGAATAATATAAAACGGGACAATCGTTCCTAGCTCTTCCCGCCATTGTACAATCAAAAGCTTTAATAATTTTTCATAAAGAAAACTGTGTACCGTATCCTCTTCCCCTTGATACCATATAACAGCTTTGAAAGTAAAAGGGACAATCTTTTGAAACATTGTTTGATATAACCCACTTGGTCTAGTAAAAAGATAAGGACTAGCTGGTGGCGGCCAAGGTGAATATCCAATCACCTTTTTTACTTCTCCTAACGACCAATTTGGATTTTCTTGAATCATTTTTTCTCTTTTTACATAATATGCTTTTGATTGCTCCAAAAAATCTTGAAATTGTTGCTCAAATTGGACTTTTCCCTTCCCTTTAATCGCTTGCTTATACGGTGTAAGAATAGCTTCATTTAATTCATTATCTTGTAATAAACATTCTTCACCAACCCAACATGAAGCGCTAGTTCCCCCTTTGCTACAGCAAACGATACCAATAAGCACATCGGGGTTGTTTTCGCGATATTTTTTTGATGCGTAATAAGCAATCGCGGAAAACTCAGTAATAGTTTTCTTATCTAATTGCTGCCATTTATACTCTTGCAAATCAGATGGTTGATCTTTGCCCTTTTCCTCAAATTCCACGTCCGGAACATTGTTAAAGAATATTTTATTTAATTCATTGGCTTGCTCCGTTTCAAAATGTAGCTCATCTTTCATCTTATATTCCATATTAGATTGTCCAGCGAAGAGAAAAACATCTCCAAACTGTACAGCTATTTCAATAAAATCGAGTTCTGTTGTAATTGATAATTGAGTTTTTTTTCCATATTCTTGAGGAGGCAATTCAAAAATAAATTGACCATTTGCATTACTTTGCGTCACTATTTCCTTTGCACCAAATACAACCTGTATCGTTGTTTTGGGTTCTGTTGTTCCACTAATCATACAAGATTCTTCTGCCTGTAAGACAACTTGATCTGAAATTAAAGGATTCAATTTCAGCATATTCATCACTCCCATTTTTAACATGCTTCTATTTGATTGACTCTTCAATTATGCAAGAACTGTTAAAAGCGAATCGGAAATTTCCACACTTGTCTCTTCTGTTTCAATGACATCCAGAAATTTATCTGTGTTGGTTACTGTAATAAAGGTTGTTAGCTCATATCCCGCAGCTTTGATTTTTTCTATATCAAATGTTACTAATAAATCACCTTTTTTCACTTGCTCGCCTTGTTTTTTTATCTGTGTGAAAAATTCACCTTGTAGTCTGACTGTATCTATTCCAATATGAATGAGTATTTCCACACCATTTTCATTTGTAAGTCCAATCGCATGTCCTGTTGGGAATACATTTGTTAACACTCCATCTATTGGAGCAAAAACTTTTCCTTCACTAGGTTCAATTGCAACTCCTTTACCTAATGCACCACTTGCAAATGCTTCATCGTTGGTTGCTTTCAAAGGAATCACAGTACCTTTAATTGGACTAACTACTGAATCCTTTATCAACAAATTTTCTTCTAAATTATTTTTTGCAGATGATACATCCTCTTTTTCGTTTTCTGTTTCTTGGTCATCTTTGAAGTTAAAATATACAAGCACAAATGCTGCAACAAATCCAACAAGTGCTCCTAATAGCATGCCATAAAACCCTTGATCTAATCCATTAGGTCCAATCGTACTTGGGAAAACAAAGAGTCCAACCATTAATGCATACGCCTTCGTCCCCATTAAACCTGCTACTCCACCACCAATTGCGCCACCAATACATCCAAGAATGAATGGTTTTTTCTTTGGTAACGTAACTCCGTATATAGCTGGCTCTGTTACACCAAATAAACCAGAAATGAAAGCCGGATAGGATAAATTTTTCAATTTCTTGTCTTTAGTCTTTAACATGATTCCTAATACGGCGCCCGTTTGTGCAAAAATAGAAATAGCCAAAGCTGGAACAATGTAATCATGACCTAAAATAGCTAGATTATTAAACGTAATCGGCATCAATCCCCATTGCAATCCAAAAATTGTGAATACTTGCGCAAATCCCCCCAATAATGCTCCAGCAATTACTGGACTAAAATTGAATAGGCTTTCTGTTGCCAAACCAATTAGCTGACCACTCCAAGTAGCGATTGGTCCAATAACAATAAACGTCACTGGAACGACAATCAACAAAGTTAATGATGGTACAAAGAAATTTCTCAAAACACTTGGAATGATTCTCTTAAATATAGGTTCTACTTTTGAAGCTACATAAGTAGCTATGATGATTGGAATAACACTAGAAGGATAATTCATTAAAATAACCGGAATTTTCAAAAAAGTAACATGAACTGGTGATTCAATAATACTTCCTTTAAATAGTGTATATAGTACCTCACCATTCATCATTTCGGCAACCGTTGGATAAACTAAACAAGCACCAATAGCCATCCCTATAAAAACATTGGAATTGAATTTTTTTGCTGCTGTGTAACCTAAGAAAATCGGAAAGAAATAGAATAAGCAATCCCCAATAATATTTAAGATCTGATATGTGCCTGAAGTTGTTTCTAAAATACCAAAGGCAACTAATAAAATATTGATTCCTTTTAATAAAGCTGTACTTGTTAAAATACCCAAAACAGGCGTAAAAACACCAGATACAACATCAATAAAGCGGTCAAATAAATTCATTTTTTCTTTTGGACTCTCATCATTACTCTGTTGAGTATTTAGTTTATATAATGTGCTGATATCTTCATAAACATCAGAAACATGGTTGCCAATCACCACTTGATACTGCCCACCACTTTGGACAACAGCCACAATCTCCGGGTTATTTTTCAATGCTTCAGTATTCGCTTTGCTTTCATCTTTCAACTTAAATCTCAAGCGAGTTGCGCAATGTGTTAAATCATTTATATTTTCTTTTCCACCAATATTTTTTATAATATTATGGCTTAACTGTTCGTATTTCATTTGAAAGCTCCTCTCATTTTCTTTCATTCTCTCCTGTTAAAACATTATATTTAATCGCGACCATATTTAGTCAGACGCTCCACATGCACAGTCAAGTATAGTTTCTCTTCATTTGTTAATGTCACTTTTAGATACTGTTCAATTCTTAGCGTACATTCATATGCTTCTGGATATTTTTCCTTCACTTGCTCAAAAAGAAAATCATCTGTATCATCATTCAATTTATGGTTTTTCTTGAGACGTTCAAAAAAGAAACGTAAATGCGTAACAAACCTTTCATAATAGACTGATTTATCATCTAAAACCATGCCAAATTTATACTCAATGATTCCCATTATATCCTTAATTTTTTTCATTTGTTTGTGCATATCTAATTGTTTTGAATCACTATTATCCATTTGAGCATTGATTAAATGAAAAGCAATATTACCAGCTTCATCTTCATTTATTTTTCGATGTTCTGTTGCTTCAATCAGTTTTAAAGCTTTTGAACCTACCGCAAATTCTTTTGGATAAAATTTTTTAATTTCCCATAATAAAGGGTTTGAAATTTGAACACCTTCATCATAAAGTTTTAGCATATGATAGATGTGATCTGTTAATGAAATATAAATATAATCACTAAGTCTAGTATTCAATTCTTTTTTTGCATATTGAATAATGTCATAACATAAAGAAATATATTGTGATGGTACATGTTGCATCAAATCTAAAAATTTTTTTGATGCTTCCTTCTCCTTTAAAGAAAATATCTTTTCAGCACGCTCCTTATCAACTACTTCACCAGCACTACGTTTAAAGCCAATGCCATTCCCCATCACTACAACTTCTTCACCAGTCTTATCTATCGCAACTAGTGCATTGTTGTTAAATATTTTTTGAATGATCATTCAAATTCTCCTTTCCACCAATAATCAGTTACACTAATGCAAGAGTAAAATTTAGCGCTAAATTTTACTCTTTTGTGAATGACTCTTGATTTCTACGATCTCGTAAAAAGAAAAAGACTGGTACACAAAAAGACGATAACGAAGAATGTAATCACTTTACATTCTTCGGTATCGCCTTCTTCAGTAACAATCCGTGCATTTAATTTAGCATACTATGATAAAGAATGCAAGCGTTTTTATTAGAAATGCATACATTCCTTGGTCCATTTTGACATGTCTTTAAATATTTCAAGACTTTCACTCTAGCCAATCATATCTTAATGATATTATCGAAATTTGTTAGAACAGGCATCAATCATTAATGTTAACAAAGATATTAGTGGATCACCAGTTGGCGTGTGGTCACAGAAAGACTTTGAAATTATCCAAAACTATTTAGACCGACCTAATCTTGATATCTACTATGATTCTGTAAAAAAAGAACTCCCTGGATAAGGGGATTAAATGCAACTATTTAAAATTAGTCGCTTCTCTTTTTTATCCATTCACAAACCCTCGTTTTTGAACCCCCATGAAACATTAGATTTAACTATTAAAAAAATGCTGATCTAAAACTAGAAAGAGCTGTAGACACAATCTCTTTCTAGAAATTTTGTCTACAGCTCGAACCATCAGTACAGATTATTTTGGCTCTATACTTTTTGATGTTGGTAGAATTCACCAACATCTTTTTTATTTTATCAAACAATAGAAAAGACACCTCGAAATCCTTTAGAATTAATTTGGCGAACCAACTCAAAAAAAGGAATCAAGATGTCTCTCACTCAGCTTATCAAAGAAACGTTGGATATCCTAGACCTAAATATTACTTTCGAGGAAAATTGTTTAACGAGAGAAAGATACAAGGGACAAATTTGTTCAATTTATCGCGGAAAACTCTCTTATTCCCCTCAAGAATGCGTTCATTGCGAAACTGTTGTTCCTTCGAATCTGATACGTTTGGGGATGACAACCGTACGGTTGTTAATGAATGACGTTTCTGAATACCGGACATATCTTGAACTGAAAAAACAACGCTTCAAGTGTAAGGCCTGTCAACGGACCTTTGTTGCTGATACTTCTGTGGCACAAAAGCATTGCTTCATCACTGAAAAAGTCCGCTGGTCCATTGTGACTCGCCTAAAGAAAAATACCTCCATGACAGAGATTACTCATCAAAAGAACCTGTCTGTTTCTTCCGTATACCGTGTGATGAAGCAATTTTATCGTCCGATAAATCCGTTTCGAACACACCTGCCCAAAGTGTTGTGCTTTGATGAATTTAAATCTGTCCGCAGTGTTACCCATGCCATGAGTTTTATTATGATGGATGGTGAAACCCATCATCTATTGGATATCGTGGAGAACCGGCAGCTGCCTTTTTTAGAACGTTATTTCAGCCGTTTCTCAAGAGAAAATCGTGAAACTGTACAATTTATCGTAATCGATAGGTACGCACCTTATGTTTCACTGGTCAAAAAACTATTTCCAAATACCCAACTTATTATTGACCGTTTCCACATCGTCCAGCACATTGGAAGAACGTTTCGTACCCAGCGAATGAAGGAAACTACTCGGTTACTTCAAAGTAAAGAGTCGAAGTTGCGTAGTACCGGAAAACAAATGAAGAAGTACTGGAAATTGCTTCAAAAAGACGAAAGCAGACTGAACGATGAAAAACGCCTTTGGCGTCCTGGTTTCAAGGACTACTTAACAGAAACTGAGATTGTGAATCGCCTGTTTCATGTTTCTCCTGAATTACGAATCGGCTATCAACTATACCAAGATTTGCTTTATGCGGTAAAAAAACGCAATCAAGAACGCTTCGAAGAACTGCTTGTTTCCAACCCGATACTTCCAGAAAATTATCGAACCACTTTGAAGACGTTTCGAAAGTTTCTCCCACAAATTAGGAATCCCCTTCAGTACACCTACTCAAATGGACCACTGGAATGTCTGAACAACCATATCAAAGTCTTGAAAAGAAATGCATATGGATTTCGCAGCTTTTACAACTTCAAACTGCGAATCATGATTCGCCACGGCAACGCGTTGCTTGTACATTAAAAAAGGGGCTGTGACATTAGTATGCCTCAGTCCCTTAAATCCGGATAAACGGTGTTTCAGAAGTAACTTCTTCGACAATAAAGCGGAAATTCGCAAAAATTTGTGGAACAATTTTCGGAATTTCCGCCTTATTGCTTGAAGCTGAACACTTCTGTCACAACCTCTCCAATAGTTCTAAGATTTCTCTTCACCAACATTAGTTGACAAAGAGCCTCTTTTATTAACTATAGAAAAAACTATTAATACACTTTTCTTCTATGACCAACTTCTAAAGCAAGTATTATTAGCTTATCTTCCTCTATTTTGCAGATTACTCGATAGTCCCCAATTCGGTAACGCCATTTTCCACTGTAATTCCCAACAAGTGCTTTTCCTGATTTTTTTGGGTTATCAGTATTATCTATATTTTTTGCTAACCACTTCAGAATCATCCTTGCCGTGAAATTATCCAGTTTCGCTAATTGTTTATCGAATTTAGGCGTTGTTTCTACTCTATAATTCATATAGTTAATCAACCTCATACTGCTTCATAAGTTCAGCTAGAGGAGCACGCTTTTTATTTTTTAAATATTCTTCATAAGCAATATCTCCGACATGCGCGTCATAACTATCTTCCAAGCTCTCAAGAGTAGCTGTTCTTAGCAAATCTGACAAACTCTTACCTTCAATTTTTGCCATTTCATCAAAGAATTTTTTTTCTTCATCCGATACTCTAACAGTAATTGTCGCCATCTTTAAGCACCTCTTTCTTTATTGGTAAATAGATTATATCATGAACACAAACGTGCGCAAACACATTTGTGTTCTTTCGTATCTCAAAAATTCTCGTTTTTGATAAACAATATTTTACACTTAAAAATGACTTCCGAATCTCCTTCAGATATGAAGCAGCCGAATAAAATTTCCCTATACCCATAATTTACACTACTGGCAGATTATTAGTGTAGCAATTAAAACATACTTACAGGTAGACTAACATAACTTTTATTAGGATAATCAGTAAAACTTTGCTTTATCCATCCGAGTAATGTATATTGTATATAAAGTAATAAACTGCATACTGTAGTTAGAGGAAACAAAGACTTTGTTGTTATTTTCAATGATACAAAAATAGAGAGTTTTTCGTCAAAAGAAGAAGCAGTTCAATATGCTCATACTAAAACTAGACAAAATATCTAAATTGTAGCCGCATTCTCTATTTTAGTATGTAAATTCATAAAAAAATTGTCTTTTATTTGAGAAGTTAAACAGAAATTTACTGCGATTTTTGAACTTTATTACTTTGAATGGCATTCATCAAGGATCTGTTCATTCTTATATTTTATAATAGTTCGATATCCTTTGTTACTGAAATAACTTGTATCTCTCCTAAATCAAACTGTTCCTTTTCTCGATACCATTTTCTATATGCAATTTCTGGCTCTTTCTATTTTTTTGAGATTGCTAGTACAAAACCTTTACCCCAAGCCCCAAGATTATTGCATATATGAGCAATGATTTTATTCCCTGAAGCTATGGGTTTTATCGTATATCTCCACAAGGAGTAGTTACAGAAACTGACTCCTCTGGAAATCCATACTAAACTAATTACAAATATATATAAATTTATGCAAGCTATCCCAGTTTTGGGGTAGCTTTTTGATGTTCCCTTTCAAACTCTTCTTTACTAACTCTTTTGAGAATATGACAACTAATGAACAGCGTTTCCTTCTATCCTTTGCCAATTTTTACCATCAAAACTAAATTTCATATCAAACTGAGTATTACAATTTCTTCCCCAATAATCCATAGTAATTGTATTTCCTTCAAAATATATCACTGCTAGATCAAAGGGAAAACCATCAATCGAATCTTTGTTTTCAAAATATTCTTGTACTTGATTATCCAAATCTGGAACAGCCATGCATATTGTTTCAAACCATTTTATCAACTCATTAAACTTTACACGTTGAATAGGCTCTAAATAAATCACTATATCATGTTTCTCAGAAATAGTGATTTCGTTATCTACTTTCATATCCAGTAAGCTCACTTTAGAAATAAAATCAGCAGCCTTATATCTATTCTTTTCTATCAATCCTATCAGCCCCTCATTGTTTTTTTTAGATAAATGCTTTATAACATGTTTTCACAAAAATGGAGTACTGTTTCCCAGCTTCTAAATAAGCAGTCATTACAAGCTAACCTTTCCCCTCATATTTATTCCCCTAATTTCCTTAAACATAAAAGCACGCTTTTTTTGATTGGGTTTAGGTACTTTAATCATACAAATTTGTGTGCTTTTTATGTACTCCTAAATCAAAAAAATGGAACAACAATCAGATTTTCTTCTGATTATTGTCCTACTATTACTGAGCTCCATTAAGTACTCTCTGAAGTGCTTTATTTATAGCGTCGGCATCATCTGGATGTTCTAACTGTAAACTGTTAGACTCTGATATTGCAGCTGCGAGACTTGTTTGAACAGACTGTTTCACTTGGGGATCTTCAATAGAATTTATATAGTCGATTTGTCTTTGCCGAGCATCTTTTATAACATTGTAATAATAGTCTTCTAAATTGTTATTACTTTCTTCACTCTGTTGTACAGGTGTAGACTCTTTATCAATGTAACTTGATTGTTGATTGATGACGATACATCATTTATTTCAGAAGTAGAACTAAAAGTTGTTTTTTGAGCTGAACTGGATGTTCTTGTTGATGACTCTGATTCTTTAATGCTGGTACTAGATTCTTCCGAAATTGTAACGTTTCCGCTAGTACAACCTACTAACAGAAATGAGTAAAACTGGTGCCAAAAATTTTTTCATTTTACATTTGCCTCCTTTTTAAAATTTCTTTTTGAGTAAAAATACCAAATTCATTTGTAAAATAAACGGGTGCTGATAGTAATCTTTTCAACATAATCAAATTGTCAACATTTCCCCTTCATTTTTTGCTATCCTTTTTTTGAGAATGTGCTTCTATACTTCTTCTATCTATTTATTTTATTCTACTTCGCTTATCGTTGAAAAGTCTACCTTTTTTGTACTCCTGATCAATTTCTCCTTTGTCTCATCTTTTCTCACACCCGTCACAAGCTTTAGCATTTCCACCTTTTTTTATCTCTCCTACTCCTTTTTGAAATGCACATTGGTCTCTGCATTACCATACTTCCTTATTTTTCTGTGCTGTACCTAATTCCATTTTTAAATAACTGGGTTGTACTTATTACAATGCCTACACTTGCTAAAATGAGAATATCCTGTTTTCTTATACTTTTTTTCACTTTTAACAGCTTCCTAAAAAAATTCATCTACACCTCAGCTTCATAAGCTTCGTTTTGCTCAACAGTCCCCTTTCAAAGCCATGACTATTCACTAGATAAATAAACAAAAAAAGGCATGAGTTATTCTCATACCTTTTTGTTTATTCTAAAAAAATACTTTATCAATTTAACAACGATTAATCTATCCAGTTAATAGGAATCCATGCATTTCCATGGAAATTAACTATTCTTCCATTGTTAATGGCCCAAGAAAACGATAGATATTTTGCATCTGGAGAAATGTTTTCCCATTTCAACAAGCTATCTTGTTCAGTAAACAACTCGTCATCACTATTAGATTCAAGTTCATTGTACTCAATTTTCTTATCTCCAAATTGTTCCGATTTAATTACAGGACTGTACATTTCGTAACTCGTTGTTCCCCTTTTCAGCGTTACAGTTTGCAGTAATCCACTAGTGCTTACATCAATTTCAGTCAAATTTGTTAGGTTGGATAACTCAGAAATATCATATAGTGCTAACATATCTGGTTTTGCATCCATACCTTCATCCTCACTGTCTGAATAACCTTTACTATAAATTCTAAGATTTTCTAACGCTGCTAAATTTTTAAGGTCTTTCAAGTTTGTGTTATCACCATACTCTATCCAAATGGATTTCAAATTAACCGAATTTTTTATTGGGGATAACTCTTGCAGTTCCTGCATAAATTCGCCCTGCAAAATTTCCAAGTTTTCAGCATACTCCAAACCGTTCAGGTATGGTTCTTCCCAATCCGAGTCAACCTCTGTCACCATATCCATATATTCCATCGGAACAACACCATATTGATCAAAAACATATTCAAAATCATTCAAACGATTATATTGTTCCGTTTGAGAAAGATTGTCGGAAATCTCCCAGTACAAATTATCCCGCACATCTTTTGATGGTGCTTGAATAAAATTTTGTCCCCCAGCTGCTTTTGCAACTAAAGGTACCATTGACAATCCGACTACTGAAGCAACAACAAATGTAACTATTTTCTTTTTTTTCATTTAAAAAAACCCCTTTCCATGTTATTTTATCAAAAATTAAATTACTATTCAATAATTTTTTAGTAAAAATTAAATATTATCTTTTCCATTTTTGTCTAAAAAACCAACTTTTAAACCAGTTATACTTACAGATTTTCACTAAAAAAATCCCCTGTACCTTAAAATTACATAAAACAGATAAGCGTAAAAACCATATTCATTCTTTCAAAAGTTACTACTGTTTTTCCTAATATCTTCGGATACCGTGTGATTATAATCGCATACGTCTTTTCATAGAAACTCTTCTGGCAAAAATATTTTATTATTTTTCAACGTTAAGTGTCACAAAAAACCAAAGAATATTTTATTCATACCATTGTTATTCGTTATTAAAAAACTATTCCAAATAAGCATATAATTAAACTCTGATACTTATCTGCCGGTACTCACTATTGCGTCTCTTTTTGAGGTGGCTTGCGTACAAGCGACATGCTTTACCTACTTCAGCTCGTTGACGATTACAGTAGCGTTATAACCGATGTAGATATTGGTTTTAAGTCCCGTTTCAGCATCAATATACTCTAACCGCCCTTCGCCATAACTAATATCAAATTTCCCTTTTTCTTCATAAATAATTGAGCCGTCTGCATTATAAACCAATATCTCTCGATTTAATCCATCATTTAATGACGACTGCATATTCTTCTGCCAGCGTTTTCCACCTGCTGTACCAAAAATAATAAAAAGAACTAATGCACCTACTAATACCACTGAAATGCCTACTCCAATAAAAAGATTTTTCTTTTCCTTCATTTACTCCGCCTTCTTTCTATCTGTTTTTAAATAACTTTAACCCTGAAGTCATCTTACCAACTACTTAAAATATCTATCTCAACGTTCAATAGCTTCACATTGATTATTACTTAGTTTCCCACTGGATTAAACGAATTTCAAATTCATTCGCAAGTACATTTTCCTCCTATAATATCAAATCATTCCCAACTTATTTTTTCCTTCAATTTATCGCTAGCTTATCAAAGAATAAAACTGTTATTTTAATTTAATGCGGCAAGCTATCTTTCCTAAAAGTATAGCTAAGTAAATGAAAACAAAAGTAGCAATTAAAGAAAAAAATAAATATGATGCCCCTGAATAAAACTCTTTGCTTACAAAATACCTGCCTAACGGAACTATATAAATAAAAAATCCTATCCCCAACACAACACCAACAAAATTTATAATTATTAATTTTAGATGGGGGCTCTTTCTATTTTCTATATCCGTTGGTAATACATTTCCCATATTATCCGTATTAGAGCGTCCTAATAAATTAGTATTTTGGCGATCAAACTCACTATTTCTAATAGTAGAATTTTGAGCAAATTTTTGTTGTTTTTCTCTATCCCCCATAACTACTCCTCTTTTCTAAAAAGTATTTGTGAAAATAATATTTCTTTAACTGTTTAAAAATCTTTTTGGGTTTCGAATTACACTGTCGAATCTTCTGATTGGTTTCAACCACTGATCAATTTTGAGAAATTGTCTTCTGGTTTAGACACTCAGCTTTATGACTAGCCCTTCAATGTTTACCTGAACATTAGTACTAATCATTTTAGCTTTTTACTTTAGCTTCATCATTTTATTATAATATAAAGATAAAGATTTGGTACCCCATTAAAACATACTACATTGATTAAGTTAGATATTTCCTCTTTAAAACCGTACGTTAATACAGCAAAAAAAGAGATGCGTCAACATCCCTTTTTTAGTTGAATCGTTTATTACTCAGCAAAACTCTATTTTATTCCTTATAAATCTACGCGTTCAAAGCGTTTTGACGCTATTTTATAAGCTAGAAATGTAAAGACACTATATATTATGATTCCAGCAATTAGAATAGGAGCCTGCTTTAACATTAGAGCCGGTGTCATACTATCCACCCACTGCATCCCCGGAACATAGGTGAAAGATTCCATTACAACGACAATAATCATTGCTGGTATAATGCCATATATAAAGGCTCGCCCAACCTTATACGCTGTTTTATAGAACTCCGTAAAGAAAAATAAATTGAATACAGCATATACAATCAATCCAAACCCGTAATAAGCGACGTTTGCTTCAATTCCAATCGGGTTACCCTCCGGCAGGATTAATGTTCTAAGATAGGCAAATGGTAAAGAAATAAGCAACTGTCCTAATTCTACAATTACGACCAGCACACATTTTGATTTTACAATATCTTTTTTTCTAACTGGCAGCAGTGCTGTATAAAAGGCATCGTGGTTTTCACGGGCATTATAAAATGTAATGAATGATGCTAAGCAGCCAAAGAAAAATACAATGCCGTACGGATAAGAAGGAATAATGATTAAACACCCTAATAACATAAACACGTACAGTGTTGGATGCGCACATAAACGAAATTCCTTATAAACCAGATTAGTCACTGTAATTCCTCCTTTCAGTACGAATCATAATTTCTTCCAGTGACAGCTCCTGTTCATTTGGCTTTTTGAGCTGTTGAAATGATTTTATAAATGTCTCTTTCGCCGCACTTAATAGTATTCTGCCATTTTTGATATAAGTAATGTTATCTGCACATTT
This sequence comes from Enterococcus sp. LJL128, assembly GCF_056924295.1. NCBI lineage: Bacteria > Bacillati > Bacillota > Bacilli > Lactobacillales > Enterococcaceae > Enterococcus > Enterococcus sp. LJL128. Next base: position 132,759 of record NZ_JBXPBP010000004.1, read on the forward strand.
ATCCAGGTCTGAGGTAATATGGGTGGAGAACAGTATTGATCTTTTCCCATCCTTTACCAGATATTTAAACAAATCTAATAAGTCCTCACGTGCGACAGGATCCAAGCCACTGGTTGGTTCATCAAAAATCAGCAGGTCCGCATGGTGGGATAATGCTAAGGTAATCAAATATTTTACTTTCATACCTGCAGACAGCTGATTAACACGTTTGCCCGCATCCAAATCAAACATTTCCATATATTTCTGGTAGGCATGGTCATCCCACTCTTTGTAAAAACGGCGAGTGACCGACGTAATATCAGATAATTTTTTATACTGATAAAAGTCTATCCCTCCAAGAACGACACCGATTTTTTGTTTACATCTTGCCTCTTCTTTTCTGAAGTCAGTATCAAACATTCGGATGGTTCCTTCATCAGGAGAAACCATATTAAGCATAGCTTTCAACGCAGTACTTTTCCCTGCGCCGTTTTTCCCAATCAACCCCATAATTTTTCCCTCTTGTAGTGAAAAAGAAATCCGTTCTAATGTGAATTTAGGGTATTTTTTTGTTAAATTATGAACCTCTAGCAACATGCTATTCACCGCCCCTTTCAGGATAGAAGTTATCCATAATTTCTTTCGCCGCCTGCATAAAGGAATCGGCCGGCAGCAACGCAATTCCTTGTGATACTGGCCTTGTATCACCCAATACTACCAATCTCTCGCCAGCTTCCCATTTCAATAAATCTCTCGCTTGTTTGGGAATAACAACCTGCCCTCGTTCCCCCAAGACCGCTGTTCCAAAAAGATGTTTCCCTTTGGGTGCCATCCCGATTTCTTGATTTTCTCCGTCAAAATGAAGCAAATCATCGATTGTTACATCATACAAACCAGCCAATGCGTCACAGTTGATAACGTCCGGAATTGACTCACCATTTTCCCACTTTGCCACAGCCTGCCGTGATACGCCAATTTTATCCGCCACTTCTTCAATAGTCATGTGACTAACTTTTCTTAGATACACGAGATTTTTTTTTATATTGATTTTCTTATTTATAATCTTATTCATACTTTTCATACCTCCTTTACATCTTAATTTTACCGCCTGTAGTAAAGATTACAACCAACTGTGAATAACATTTTTTGTTCTATTTAGTTGCAAAGGATAATCCGGAAATAGCTGCACTTGTGTAATCTTCTAAAAAAGTGAGACAATAATCAGAAAACAACTGATAATTGTCTCACTCTTTTCATTTCCATAGGATTTCTCTCTCAATCAATAACTGCTTTTCTAAGTGACCTTCTTTATCGGAACCCAAAATTCATATCGGCTTCCTTCCTTGGTGTTGAAATTTTCTCTTTCTATCAATACATATTGACTATCCCCACTATCATAACGAATATATCCTTGAGGTATAGCTACATTCTTTTCATACTCTCCACACTGTCCAAGTCCACGCTCCCCAAGCGCCTCCTCTTCAGTCCGCAGCCATTTCGTTGTTACTACCAGAAATTCGCACTCTGGAAATTTGTTTATCTTGTATCCCTTGGGAATTTCATCTACACTTTCACTTTCAATCATAGTGCCAATAAAGTAAATAAGATTGCTGGAGTTGTTGTTATGATAAATAACCATTGGCTGATTATTTTTTTGTTGATAGGGTTTGATCTTGTCAAACCCTCCAGCCTCAAAAAAGTTATTCCAAATAGTAACAAAATCAGCGTCTTCAATAGCTCCAACTATTTCATTTTCTATCCCAAGAAAATGAAACGCTTCTTGCTTTATATGAAAAATTTTAATATCTGATTTACTCAATATAATTACCTCCTATTGGTCTTTTGGTGTGTATCCAAACGCTTTTCAGTCCATTAATTTTTTACTGTTGCCCTTTTCAAAAATTCTTTTGGAAAATCTGACTGTTTTCCTTTAAGGAAATAATTGCCATCTATTTTTCTTCACTAATTGTAGATTTCCTCTATTTGTTTTTGCTAATTCATTCTTAGCTGTAAATTCGAATCCGCTCTCGTTTTCTTTTATTGAATACACCTCTTCTCCCTCGTAAGTAGCTATCGTTAGAATATTTTCATTAATCACATACTGATAGTTTTGATAACCTGAAAATGCAGAGCCTAAATTAGCAGCACTGAGATTCACCTCTTCTTTAGAAAAAGTAACTGTATATACAATCTCTATAGGCGACGTCTTTTTCATTTCCCATGTATTATTTTCTAAAGTAGTTTGCAGGCTTTCTTTCTTAAAAATATAATTAGTACATAGAAATACAAACGCAAGGGCAAAACATATGATACCTGCGATAGAGAAAATATTGAGTGAAAACTTGTTCTTTTTAGAATTTAAGTACATAAAACACCTGCCATTCTACTCCTTTTTAAAAACTTTTATTTATCGAAAGCTTCTAACATCCCTTGCTAGAAGTACTGCGCAAAAAATTTTGATGCCCACAAGCCATACCAGCATGAAAGTAATAGTAAAAATAATTCTAAAAACAGCCAGACTTTTACTGATACTAATAATGCTAACATTACTATTAAAGAGAAAAAAACAAGGAATGAACATGCGTACAATCTAAATATATAGCCAGGATTACCAGCGAATTTCATCTCATTTTTTGTGTATAGCTTCCAGCCTAAAAGGCCAAAACGTATCACAACAGCCTTCTTACTAATGGTTCTTTTCATGCTTCGCCCTCCTTTTAGTCCACTTTGAGAATCGAATATCCTCCCATATCACGGGGCGGATCGTATGTTCCATGCCATCCTACTAATACTCTATCCTTTGTATCCACATAATAAGTTGAACCTTTTTTTACATTAACTATTCCTCCGCCATAGGCAACCTTGAATTCTTCAGTCGCAGTTCGCTCGGCTGCTTCATCCCATTTGTTGCTTGCCGGTCGTATCCCACTATTGCTCGCTGGCGGTGTCCACAATCCAGTCATCTCATCTTTTTCAATCATTTCTAAAACTCCTTTTCGCTACAAACACTTAACGTTCCATGTTTCTTTTTTTATTATTCTTTCCAGAAAAAATAGTTTTAGTTCCAACTTTCATCATTAGCAAGTGCCTGCTCAAGCTGCTTGTTTTTTAATCTTTTGAAGGATAATACCTTCCCTAATTATTAACTATCCCCCCTATTTCTAAGTAGAACAAAAAGAAACAATATTTTTCATCATATCTTGGTAACAACGTTGGCTGATTTCCTCATTTCCACCTAGTATCAGTTTGCTCGTACGATATGGCTCTCCGGTTGAGTGCCCTGCCTCTTCATATATAATTAATTCTGTTTTCAGGGGTTGCCTGCTTTCTTTTATTTCCCTAGCCATTTGATCAGAATGCCAGAGCATATCCTGCCCGCCAGCAATCAGCAGCAGTTCTCCAGCAAAATTTTCGCTTTTAATCCGAGCCTCTTCTTTATTATCACTCAAATGAACACTTTGCTCATAAAGCTTTCGAAATGTCACTGGCTTTTTTCTAATCATTCCTAAGAGATACTTTGCAAACGGAATGATTGTGGATAAATGAAATTCTTTTCTTAGCTTCATCAAAGAAATATATGAAAAAGGCTGTTCTTTTTTAGTCCAAGACGAGACCTCAACACTCATCTCACCTAAACCCAAAAAAACATGATTACTGGGTACGATACCTACAATTTTATCAATTTCATTACTGTATGCACTACCCAAAAGCAAGACTAATTCTGCTCCCTTAGACTCACCGATAACTATTAATTTAGTTGGATTTTTAAATGTTTGATTAATAAGTGTGCTCGCTTCTTCACCTAATTCCATGCGATTCTTTTATCTTAAGTATCCAGCATAACATCGTAAAAGAAAAGCTATTCTTCGTATCTTTACCTCTACCTAAATTAATTTTGTTACTAAATAGCTGCAATAGCTTATTCACTCCTAAGTTGAGCATTTGAAATTATGTATAGGAGGTTGTGACAAAAGTGTTCAGCTCCGAGAAATAAGAAGAATAATACGAAAATAGCTTCTCATATTTTTGAGATTATTCGGCTTATTTCCGAGAAAGCTGCTTTTGGAATACCGTTTATTCGGTTTTAGAGATGTCAAAAGTCTGGGATTTTGTTTATGTCCCAGACTCTCTGTAGTGTTCACAATCACTTAGAAAAGTTAAAAAAATGGAAAATTAAAATTCAACATAAAATATTGTGCGATATTCAAGAATTCTTTCATCTCAATTTTACCAATAACTTCTGCATTACGATTTCCACTAAGTGTGTAATCCAACGAATATACTTGTTTAGTATTAACTTTACTATCCTTTTGTAAGATTTTACTATGTATGGGGATAAAATATGGACGTTTTTTTCGGTTGAAGTAATAGGACAAACAATGATTAGATTCGAAGACAAGTTATATTCATCACGGCTCATAACTAATGCTGGTCGCCTTTTTGAATTTCACTACCTTTAGAAGAATCAAAATTAATAATAACAATATCACCTTGCTTAATCATCTAGCTCGCTGACTTTTGGAACAAAATTCATAGCCAGCTTATCCTCGTCATCTACAAAATCACCTTTTTCTGCATTTTGAAAAAAATCTTCTGCTTTGGGAATTAAAGAGATAATTCCTTCATCATCCTTATAATAGTAAAATTCTTGTCCCTCTTTTACAGCTAATTTGCTCGCTAAAGTAACCATGATTGCATTCCCTTGTTTTCTCGCTTTCACTGTTTCCATATGATCCCCCTCATCAATCATATTTTATCACGTAATTACAATAATTTTTCTTAAAAATACCATTTAACATTACTAATAACAGAATTACAATAAACTATTATACTTAACATTTACTTCAAAGGATTGCTCATAACACATACAACTTTTCAAAAAGATTGATTACAGTCATTAAAAAAATCAGAAAAAGAGAGCAAAGCAACAAATAAAGAATTGCCTTACGCTCAAAATCAAAATACATTTAAGATATTACAGCGAGATAACTTTATCAAAATGTAGACTATTGATCATACTATTCCTGGTTGTTTCTTTATTCATTGACTATGTATTTCCCTATACGAAAAAAACATCGAACTTTTTTGTCCGATGCTTTTTTCGCTTATCGTTGTCTGCTGCTTTTCTTTAGTATCTTTCACTAATGATGTGCTGGTTTATAGTCTTCCTGTTCTATAACCTGCTTCATCCTTTTAGTCTCTATTCATTTCTGCAATGGCTCGCAAACCGGCACCAATGACGCCGGCATTATTTTCAAACTTCGTCATTTCTAATCCTTCAAGACTGGTTTTCTGTGCTTCAATGAGTTCTTTCGCCAGCTTTACCTTCAGTAGATCCAGCATATCAGGATTCTGTTGTAAAACACTGCCGCCAAAGACAATTTTCTGCGGATCAAGGATACAGATTAACGCATAAATACCATGGGTCAAAGAATCGGACCATTGCTGAATCAGCTCCACAGCCTTCGGGTCTTTCCGATGATAGCGCTGAAAGACTTCTTCTGTAGTCAGCGTGCCGTCATTATAGGCCTCTCTGGCAGCTTCTGCCAACGCCGGACCAGAAGCCAGCTTTTCCAGTCTTCCTAAAGACTGCTGTCCATTCCGAACAGGCAGCAGTCCTAGTTCTCCGGCAAAGCCTTTGCCCCGTAAGAAGGTTCCGCCGTTAATAATTGCTGCGGAAATTCCTGTACTAACTGTTAGAAAAACCAACAAGTCATCTGCTGCTAGTCCTGATGTGCCCCACTCTGCATAAGCTGCCTGATACACATCATTGTCCAAGGCAATATGTTCACAATTGGAGTAGCGCTCTTGCAGCCGCGCGACGATTGGAAAGTTTTCCCATGGTAAATTATTCTGAAAAACCGCAATGCCGTTTTTCCGATCGACTAATCCTGGTACGCCAATACCGAAAGAAATCTTTTCTTCATGCAATTCGCTTTTATCCAACAGCTCGTCAATAGCCTGGCACAGCCGCTCATACATTCCCTCTCTGGAGTTTATATTGCTGGGAATTCGAACCTCGTTTGTCACCTGTCCATCTTCAAAGACCAGACCTGCGGCAATTTTTGTACCGCCAATATCAATACCTATTGCCTTTTTCATATTATTTCCTCCGCTACTGATACTTTCTATTATAGTCCCATAGCAACACAAGAAGTCCTATTAAGCCCGCCAGCATAGCCAGCAGCCCAGAATAACCAATATGCTTCTGACCTAGAAAAACCAGAATCAGACAAAGGAAAAAGACACCTGCTTTTAATCCAGAGATCAATCGTTTATCCATCATAATCCCTCCAAATAATTTCCCCTGGTTTCAGTTCAAACACTTCATGCTTCCCGCCTATTAAATAAACCAGCGCCGTCTCCGCCTGATTATGATTATTAACTACTACATATTTTTGAATACCAGGATAGGCATGGACTTCAACATTTGGGTTTTCGCTATACCACTCATTTAAACGGTCTTCTTGACCTGCTGCATAAAATAATGCCCGCAGCAGTAAATCACTGTTCTCCGGAGAATATGGTAGACCACTGATGTACACACTTCGTCCTCTTCCAAACTGATTCGCTGCCAGTTGAACTGATCCTTCCTGAATGTTAAGAATCTCCGTTTCAGTATGAAGTGAAAAAATATTTTTCTGCCCTTCACCGAAATCAAAGCTTTGGCAATGCTTCGTGATGAAATGCTCTGGCTGCTCTTCATGAAAATATTTATCTGTTGATAAAGAGAAACCTTGTTCTTTTTCCACACCCAGCAGAGAAGCCAGTTGGAAGTAACGTCCATTCTTTTGAAAAGCACTAGGCTCTCCTACACCAATGAAACCGCCGCCCTGATTGACCCATGAGAAAATCGTCTGAATCAGCTCAGGGTCTTCCCATGCTGCTCCGCCTGAGTATGCTGTATAGCCATCACCTGCGTTGATTAAAACATCAATATCCTCAGGTATTCCCGCTTTGATTTCATCAAAGGTAAAGAACTCTACTGCAACTTTCTGACCAGATAAGGCTTCAAGAATACCGTTATAGCTATAGATTTGCTGATACCATAAAGCGTGAGCGACCATATGAGTCTGCCATGAACGCAGTTTCCCCCAGGCATTGACAATCCCTATCTTTAGCCCTGTATAAGGTGCAACATCTTTGATTTTTTCATATAAATCTCTAAATTCATCCGCTACTTCTGCAATATACTCGACAAAATCCGGGAACTGGTTAGCCAGACTCAAATAGCCGCCGTAGCCAATTCGATCAACCGGCTTTCTTAAGATAGCGCGGCGGGCAGTCAGCCAATTCTCTCTAGCCTCTGCAGTGGGATCATTGCCTTCCTTGAAAACATCTGGAAAGAAGTAAGGCAAAAATCTGCCTTCTGTATACTTCACATGAGGAATTTCAGATATTAACCGCAATGTCGTACCATTCCCTACACTGCCCACAACCGCATCTATACCGATATCCTTAAAATACTTACCGTAAGGCTCTGTGCCAATCCAGTTATCACCAAGAAACATCATCGCTTCTTTGCCGCTCTCATGAGTGAGATCTACCAGCGCTTTTGCTTCCTCTGCGACAAACTTCTGAATAAAATCAATATAGTCCAGATACGCTTGGCTCGGTGTCCTAAAGGTAGAATTATAATAGCCTTCGTCCACAAAATCCTCTGGCGTCAAGGCATACCCTTTCGCCTTTTCAAACTCCTGTAGAGCAGCAACTGATACGGTGCCGCCATAGCCAAACCAGTCAACAAATTTCTCTTTGCCCAGCTGATTGAAAAACAAGGTGAAGTGATAAAAGAAGGTTGTAAAACGAACCACATCTGTATCTGGATTTTCCGCCAGCCAATTTTTCAGAAACTCTGCCATATATCCTTTTGAAAAATCCTTACGTACATCAAAGGGAATATCATGAGGCTTATCGCCCCAGTCATTTGTTATATGATTATACATCTGTGTTGGATCCCAAATCATGTACGCTAGAAAAGACACCGTATATTCATGAAATGCAGTGATATTTTGTACGATTACTTGATTAGCTGCGGCTTCATAGTGCCAGTCAGCTGCTGGAACGACTTCTCCTGTTGTCCGGTCACGAACCTCCCAGAAATGCTTTGGGTCGTCATCATAATTGGGCTTGATTTGTTCTTCAAAAAATCCATTGAGAAAAGGAATCGTTACTGTTGCATCTGTTGCCGTCACACGCTCACTAAGGAGATACAGCTGCTGGACTTCTTCTAAATGCTCCTGAATGAACTCATTATGCCCCCGGGCAACAAAATAGGTAGTGTAGATTTTTGCTTTCAATTGTTTGAGTCCTTCATCCAGCTTGGTCCCGTCGCTATCCCGAATGGCATCTGCTCCCCAAAGCTTCATCAGACGTTTCGTTTCTTCTAAGTAATTTCCTTCACTGGGAATTGTCACTCGTCCCTTATTTGTCATTCTAAATCCCCCTATTCCTTATTTCCGCCAACGGTCATTCCTTGTGTCAATTGCTTTTGCACAAGAATGTAGAGAATCAGTGTCGGCAGCATAACAATCACTAACCCTGCATAGAGCTGACCATAATTAGCAGCCGCCTTTTGCCCAGCCATTAAATTAATTAGTCCTACAGAAAGGGTTTTATTTTCACCTGGCAACAGAGTCAGTGCAATGATGTACTCATTCCAAAAGCTCAGGAAATTGAATAGAATCACTGTGATAATACTTGGCTTTGCCAGCGGTGCCATAACAACCAGTAATGTCTTGAAAAAGCCGGCGCCATCGATATAGGCTGCTTCCTCATAAGCTGTGGAAAGCGTTCGGAAATAATTCGACAGCAGGTAAATTGTAAATGGCAAAGCAGTCGCTGCATAGACTACTGCCAAAACAAAGAGATTATCGATGAGAAAAGCACTGCCGATAGTTTGGCGCAGTGCATTGTCGCCGTCCAGCAGCATCAGGAAAATAGGAACCACAATATAATTAGAGTTGATAAACAGCCCCATCATAAACAACGTATTCAAAAATCCTCTGCCTTTGAATTTAAAGCGGGCCAGCACATAGGCTGCCGGCAGCGCTACAACAATTAAAATGACTAACGCAGTTAATGTTACAATAACTGAATTCAACATATAGGAACCCATATTGGCTTTTTCAAAAGCACCTATGAAGTTCTCAATATAGAAGCCCTTCGGCATTGACCACGGATTACCATAAAATTCAGAATTTTCTTTGATTGAAGCGAAAAATACCCAAGCGATTGGAACTAGAATGGATACAGCTAAAGTAATCAGCGCAACATAGACAAAGATTTTATAGACTCGATTGCCGTTCTTTGCTTTCATATCCATTCCTCCTAGAATTCGTAAACTTCACGTTTGGTTACTTTGTTTAGTACTGCCGATAAAATAAATGAGAAGGTAAACACAACTACCCCAATTGCCATCCCATAGCCATAGGAAGAATTGGTATATGCTTGTTTATACATGTAGCTCAGGAATACTTCTGTTGAGCCGTCCGGTCCGCCGTTAGTCATTGCTTTTACTAACAGAAAACTCAAATTGATGGTACTGATGACAAAGAAGGTCAACGTTGTCCGAATCGTATTCCAGGTTAGCGGCAGCGTAATATCGAAGAATTGCCGGAGTGCGCCTGCTCCTTCTAGAGCAGAAGCTTCATACAGACTTTCAGGAATAGAAGCCATCGAAGCCATGTACATCACCATGTAATACCCAATCGCTTGCCAAATCAGTGCAAAAGCGATGCTGTAAATGACAATTTTCTGATCGCCAAGCCACATCTGCTGAAGATTTTCCAATTTCAGCGCCCCGAAAAGATTGTTCAGCAAGCCGCTGCTGGGGTCATAAATAGCGGAAAAGATTGCCGCAATAACGACTATTGATAAAATATTAGGGATATAGAAAATTACCCGGAAAAGATTCACTCCTTTGAACTTCTCCCGTGTCAGTATGGAAGCAAATATCAGCGCCAATAATAACGTAATAATAGTAACGAGGACAATCAGCAAAATTGTATTTTGAAAGGACCGGAAGAAAGCCATATCCTTAATTAGAATCTTAAAATTATCCAAACCGACAAATGTTTTTTCAGGAGAATAACCGCCCCATTTAAACATCGACATGAAGAAGACATTGACTGTCGGATAGACCATGAAAATCAGAATCAGCAAAACTGCCGGAATCAGACAAAGCGTAATAAAAATCCGCTGCTGCTTTTTTCTGTTCATCTGGACCTCCTCCTTTTTTATATATTTTTAAATTTCGGCTATTACAAATTTTTATAAATTATTTTTATGACTAGGAAAGGCCAAGGCAGCAATGTACCTCAGCCTTAAGACAATCTATTCAGAGGCCTCTCTTAATTTATCAGAAGCTTCAACAACGCTATCCTGCCATTCCTTCACTGTTTTATCGCCGGAAACCACACTGTTGATTGTTTCAAACAAGGTATCGCGAATACTTACGCCTTCAACGCTCGCTGCATTGGCAAAGCCGCCCATAACAGCTTTTGCACCGTCATCATAGATACTGTAAAACAGCTTATTGTCTCCAGTTAATTTATCGGACATCCCTTGAATTGGCTGGATTGCGCCGACTTCCATAAAGATATCTGCCGCTTCATCAGAATACAAGTATGCAATAAATTCTTTTCCTGCGTCCTTATGCTCTGCACCAGACGGCATCCAAACCTGTTCAAAGAAAGTATAAGAATAGCGGTCGCCGCCTGTGCTTTCGGCTGGCAACGCAGTCATGCCCCATGAGAAGCCGTCAGCTCGTGGCGCATCCTTCATTTCTTCTGGAACCCACGTTCCATTTGGCATGAAGATTGTTTTATCATCTAAAATCATCTGTTGATTCTTAGTAAAGTCTTGATCATTGGCATTTGCAACAGTGGTTGGTGCAGTGTATTCCGCCAGTTTTCCAACGATTTCAAACGCTTCTGTTGCTTCTTTTGAGTTCCAGGCACCCTTTTCATAGCTCATTGCTTCGTTAAAGAATTCTGGCCCGCCAGTAGCTGATAACAGACTGTACATGAAGGAATCCATATAGCCTGTTGTTGGATAAGTGAAAAGTGAAATATCTTCTTTTTTCGCTTTATCTCCTAATGCCCACATCTCATCCCAGGTCTGTGGTACTTCCCAGCCTTTTTCTTCTAGCAAGGCTGCATTATAAAACAGTCCAGTAGGTGAATAGAACATCGGTGCCAAATATGTTTTTCCATCATTGTACGGATTAGTTGCCAGTGTATCTGTAAAACCGGAAATCAGTTTGTCAGAAACCTTCTTCTCTTCACCAGGAACAGTCATTGATAAAACATCAGTCAAATCTTCTAGATTCTTATCCTTGATAAAGGTTTCTGTAAGACCCGCTTCACGGCCAGTTGCCAGTAAAATCACATCCGGGTAATTGCCGGCTTTCATATTCGGACTAATGACATCCTCCAGCTTCTTGTCAATCGTCAATTCAACTGTTACATCAGGATTTTGAGCTTCATATGCTTCTTTGATTTTATCCCACATGTCTGCACCGTAGGCAGATTCTAAAGCTGCTACTTTGATGACTTCTTTTCCATCCCCGCTATCTGAAGCACCTGTATCCGAGGTTTTACCGCCACCACATGCACTAAGTGTTAATGCAGCTAAAGCTAAAACAGAGGTCAGACCTAAAAATTTTTTCATGATTGACTCCTCCTATATTTGATGGTTTCAGTATAACAGGTTGGAAAGCGCTTTATTTTTGAACAATTGCTGGTTTTTTTATAATTATTGAAGAAAACCCTTACAATAAATATATTGAAAACAATCATTGGATACCTCGATGCATTTTCCGGTACTTCATCGGTGAAACACCCATCTCTTTTTTGAAAGCCTGATTAAAGTAAGACTGTGAAGTAAACCCTGTGATTGATGCAATATCTGCAATTTGATAATCCGTACTCTCCAATAGCTCCCTAGTGTTTTCAATTCTTTTTTTCATCAGATAGTTCATCGGTGTCGTGTGATAATTTTGTTTGAAGGTATGAATGATATAGTATTTATCTAAATGAATCGTTGCTGCAATATCCTCCAGTGAAAGCTGTTCTTTAAAATGCAGGTCGATAAACTCCTTGATTAGCACACTGTCTTTACTGACGCTTTTGTTTTCCACCGGTACCAGCGTAAATTTCTGATCCCGATAGATTTTGATGACTATCGTTTCTGCCAACCGCTTTAGTGCTGCTTCATAGCCCCAGCCTTTCTGATTCATTTCAGCAATAGCAAGCTTCAAAAATGGCAGTAAATCTCCCATGTGATCATGGAAAATGAAATGCTGTTTATCTCCTGATGATTTCTTTTCAAATTTAATATTATTAATCCCAATTACTACATACCACAAAGGATATTCTCCAGATGAGGTTTCGGTATGCTGAACATAAGGATTGACGATGATGATATCCCGATCCTTTATTGGATACTTTTCATTTTCGACGATAAAATTGCCCTTTCCGCTTAGAACTATCAGTATCTCTGTAAAGTAATGGGAATGGATAGAAGAATGCCACTCCTCTTCAGAATATTTGGATTGTCGTATATAAATCAGTTCACTCTTTTTTAACAGGTTATCAATATCTTCAGTCATTAATTCCGCCTCCATTCATACATCTGAATCATATCGGTAATTGAAAGCTCTTTCAAGTGAATTCTTCAATTATTTGTTATCTTTTGATGCTCTTCTTCAGTGGATACTCGCTAAGATAGTAATAAAAGATATCCAAGGCTCTATCGCCGAACAAACGGTGTTCCAGTCTTGACATACTTCGAGAATCGCAACGCAGTGAGAACCATAGACACGCTTGTAGGAATCGAATGTTTCGGCTTGAAAAACATTTGATCTTAGCGACAGCAAACGCACTCCACTTCGTTCCAATCTCATCAATCTCTAAGTAGACAATCCCCTAAGAATTGAAGGACTTCGCTACGCTACGATAGCATCAATATCTACGTGCTAACGCACTAGAATTGGCGTTCTCAGAAATAAGTCAAGCGACACTAAAAATAGGCGCTGCTCCAGATAGGGTTCAATTAGCAGCTACTCGGTTCTCTCACAGTATTACTTGGCAATTTTTGATTCGTCCACCTTATTGTTGTGGTACACCGCAAAGGACGCTCGGATGTTTATCAGTACCTACCTGCTTCTCTAAGCAAAACACTTCTGTCCTATCCTCATTTCAGAATTTTTTTAAAGTCTACTTTTTATTTTTTTTAATAAAGGATTAAAAATATAAAGTATTATTTTTTTATGATTTATTAAAAATTGATACTCCACACAACGAACCATTTGTTATAATTAATTATCTAAATAAATAAAAAGATATCAAAAAAGTGTTATTATATTTTCGAGACAGAGTTGGGTCGGCTCATCTATTCCATATAATAGGAAGGGTGTTCGATTAACAGTTAGAAAAAGCAAAGAGGTTAAAAATAAAAAGGAGGAAAAGGTTGGATATAAAGTATAATGCAGCAGATTGGCAGGCGTTGAGCGAGGGTGTAGGCTTTATCGAAAGCATGGATCTCTTTTCTATGCTGAAGGAAGCCGACCGTCTCAGTGAACAGGCTGAACAGGCCTGCGCCGCCTATGATGCCGACCGTGCCATTCAAATAGATACCCCAGAAGGAAGCTATGAAGAGCTAGCCAATAGATTTGTCCTGTTAAATTTGGCGATGCGGCACATTCCGGATCAATTGTCAGGAGGAGTGGATTATCCCTTTGCCTCAGCGATGGATCAGGTCGTAGAAGGAATCAGCAACATGGATTTGATGGGCTACAGTACCAGTGCCAAAGGCTACTTTCCAGATCAGGCATTTCAGGGAACAAGGCATAAGAGTCATGTCACACTGGGGGATATTCTCGCAGGAGATACGACGTTAAACGATTATTTGAAAGATGAGTTTGCCCGAAAGAAAGACGAATGGGGCGATCTGACCTTTGAAGAATACCGGGCCGCAAACTTTGCGAAAGGCTCCTTCGATTACTCTTCCCACCACGATCAGATCAAGGGCTTTGTGGTAACGATTGCTGTCAATGGAGCCCTCCTCTTTTTCCAACCGAAGCTGCCGTTGGCCATTGCCAATACCCTGGATATGATAGGAACTGTCACTAATGCGACCGAGGCATGGACAGGAAAAGAGCTGATTACTGGAAGAAAGCTATCCACAGGAGAGCGAATACTCAAAGTCTCGTTTGCGGTCTTGGAAGGATTTATGTTAGGCTATAACGGAGCTAAGACGGTTAAGGGAAAAGTAACTAAGGTTCCGGAAATAGATGGGGATGCAGGAAGTACGTATCATGGACAGACGGTTAGAGGGAAAAACTATCATGTGAGAATTGGCAGTAATGCTGAAAATCATTTGAAGAATGCTGAAAAAATTACCGGAAAAACAGTAAGTGGCGGACATAATTTGAAAAAATTTGAAACAGCACTATTAAGTTTAGACTCTACTATTGGTTTAGATGATTGTATTTTGAGAAAAACACCTCATCCGACTATTTCTGGAGTTTATGAAATTGAATATCAATTACCAATGCAAGTTTCTGGAGGAGCATTAGCGCAACCGATTAAATATAAGAAAGTACAATACCCTAAAACAGTATATGACCCGAATATGATAAATGATGCTCAAATGATAGCATGGGGGAAGGAAGCCATGCAGAATGGTATATTTAATCAAAATACTGGAGAAATAATAGGTCATGCTTCTAATGGTTTAAAATTTAAAGGTTATATAAAAGAAGGTGCAGTTACTAACTTTTATCCTATACTAAAATAAAGGAGAAATATATGTGTAGAGTTATTAATGATAAATCAGAAATAGAAAAGTATGTATATTCATTTTTCTTTTGTATTTCTGATATACAATTACAAAGAATATTATCTAGGTTTGCAAGAAAAGAAGGTTTCGGTGAAGAATTTATGGGATTTCTATTTAGTGACGAGATTGATGAATCATTCCACGCCTATGGAAAATTAAAAAATAATCAAATTCTATTTTCAATTGATCAACCAGCAGCAAATGAAGATTGTGAGGCATACTTAAGTTTTGAAGAATTTTATAAGTATATTGAAACAGCTATTAACAGGGTAATACAAGATGGCTATGAAAAATATGATGAATTGGAAATCAGAAAATTATTAGCAAAAGTCAAGCAAGCTTTAAATGTGCTACAGTAGGAGAATTTAGTAATGAATACTATTTAAAGTAATCTACAGTTCATTAAAACTAGTTAGTTTAATAAGTAAAAAAATTAGGGACAGTATTAGTATTTTTATTAGCACTGTCTTTTAGTATAAAACATTCGAGTGAAGGAAGTAGTTGAGTGGTCTACAGCCAAGAATAAACTGACCCAGACACTCCATTGCCTGATTTGGCAGTACAAAGACGACCACATGCAACTATAGGTGGAAAGTATGGAGCAAATCACGGAGATTCCAACCATTATCCAGATGTACACCAACACGTATTTACTTCTCAATGGGATGGAAGTATATTTTTATGCAATTTAATATGTCGAGGCTTCTCGATATATTTTGAAACCTTTTATAAGGCGCTGAAAGAATAGACTTGTGGAAGCTATTCCTTCAGCGCCTTTTGTCCAATAGTAGCGTTAGTTACCTTAATTTTGCCCCGTCATAATCACCGGACCTTCCTTAGTAATTGCAATAGAATGTTCATATTGAGCACAATACCCGCCGTCAATCGTACGGGCAGTCCAACCATTGGGGTCCATCACCATTCGCCAAGTACCAGTTGTAATCATTGGTTCAATGGTCAGTGTCATTCCTTCCTTTAAACGCAGTCCCTTTCCTGCAATTCCATAGTGAGGAAAGAAAGGCTCCTCATGGATTGTCGGGCCAATCCCATGTGCGATAAAATCTCTGACAACACCATATCCTTTCGACTCTGCATAACTCTGAATTGCATGACCAATATCACCTACCCGGTTGCCAATTTGTGCTTGTTCAATCCCTAAGCGTAAGGCTTCCAGAGTAACCGCCATTAATTCCTGATGCTTTTCGGATATCTCTCCAACAGCATACGTCCAACAGCTGTCTGAAATAGCCCCATGAAGATCCACACAAAAGTCTACTTTAACAACATCTCCAGATTTCAACCGATAGTCCGATGGAAACCCATGGCATATTTCTTCATTCACACTAGTACAAGTAGCATATTCATAGCCCTCAAATCCAATTTGAGCAGCTGTCGCACCGGCTTCCTCTATCTTCTTATGAACAAACGCATTGATTTGATTCGTTGTAATTCCTGGTACAATCAACTCTCTCAATTGTTCATGAATACCAGCTAAAATCGCTCCAGACTCCTTCATCTGCTCAATTTCTCTAGTTGATTTTAATGTAATCATTTAAAACGCTCCTCTATTAATAATATGTACACGCTTAGGTTGCAGCAGAAGTCTTCTGTCTCGAAAACCAAATAGGTATCGTTCAACATCAGCTCGTACCTCACTATGTATCTTGGCAATAATGAGTAATCGAGACCTATTACTATCGCAGACCCTGCTTTTTCAGCAAAAGACTAGCTGGATTATCTCACTTTAGCTACAATCATTCAACCATTTTTATTTTACACTGCTTCCCAATGCAAGGGCTGCTACATGAATAAACGAAATACATCTATTATTTATGGGTCTTCACGTAGACCTCAGAAAAATGAGATTTTTTACACCTGCCGGCAATTCAGGTCTGGGAAATGGCATGCATCTTTTTTACAAACTACATATTATTGAGGAGCTTTGACATAAGCTTGTCTCAGTCTCATAAAACCGGATAAACAATGTTCCAGTCTTCGGATGCTTCGAGAAGCGCAACAGAGCGAGAACCGTAGACAAGCTTGTAGGAACCTAATGCTTTGTCTCGAGAATTGCTAGGCTCATAGAGATAGCAAGCTCACTACACTTCGTCCCGCTAGCATCAACTTCTAAGTGCTAAGAGTTGAAGTTCTCGGAAATAAGCCGAATAATCTCAAAAATATGCGGCGCTCCAGGTCGATATCAATCCACAACTACTCAGTTCCCTCGTAGTGTTTCTTGACAAGTTTCGGCTTATCCTTCTTATTACTGTAAAATACAGTGAAAAACGAGCTGACATGAAACTTATCTACTTGCTTCTCGAAGGTAAACACTTTCAACCTCGCCTTTTGTAGAAACAAAAATAAGCGAGTGGAACAATAGTCAGAAGGAAATCTGATTATTATTCCATTCACTTTTTCACTCTTACAACTGTACAACATACAGCTTCTTTTTACTCATTCAGCTGTCACTGACCACTGAGTCTTTTCTACTTATACCATACATAGACAACCTGAGTTTCTACAGTTCAACAAATAAAAGAAATGGCTAGGCTTAGATACGTCTGTTTCACAATATACTCCTGATTTTCCGATTACCTCAAATTAGAAAAAGCACCAAACTTAGTCATCAGCTCATCGAAGCCTGGTACAGTTTCTTCTCTGTTCCAGTCTCTTTGCAGCTCGCAGGCTAATTGAGCTATCGTTGTTAACTGGGCACCGGCTTGTTCTACACGGCGTAAGGCAGTCTCGTGAGCCAGTAAAGAGGTTCCTCCAACCGCATCTACGATGGGATAGACTTCATAGCCTTCCTTCAGTGCATCCAACGTTGGAAAGGTTAGGCAAGCTTCTGTCCATAAAGCAGCAATCAGGATTTTTTTACGTCCGACTGCCTTTACAGCAGCATTATACTCCTGATCCTCCCAAGCGTTGATTGAGCTTCGATCATAAGACTGAACGCCCTCGCCAACAGCTTTCTTCAATACAGGAATTGTATCAGAATTCCAGCCTTTCTCCACATTCACCGTTGACAGCACAATAGGAATACCGTAAAGCTTAGCTAGTTCAATCACAATTTCAGTATTGCGAATCAGTTCTGAACGATTCATTGAATTAATCGAATTGATTTGTGTCGGCTGATAGTCAATAATTGTTAACACCGCATTTTCCGGTGAAAGCAAATGATCTTCTGTTCTTTTTTCATAGCTTGACATATAATCCACTCCTCTACTTTCGTTATCCTTATTGTACTGCGGATAAAGAAAAAGCACGAATCATCTGCTGGAGAGCAAAAATAAAAATTGATGCTCCTTCTACTATCCTCCTAGCAAGCGTACAAAAACACCTCATCACTCTTTTGAGCTTTGAGGTGTTTTTCTATCTGAGCCTTTCAAGGATCTCGTTGGAGCTTCTCCTGTATGTCTATTTATAATAAACTTCATCCAGAAAAAGCCCTTGTGATGGCACTGTCATTCCGGCATCACTTCTAATTTTCCGTTCAAATACCTCATCGATTGTTTCCAATTTCATCGTTCCTGTACCAATTTCCAACAGTGTCCCCATAATAATTCTCACCATTTTGTATAAGAAGCCATCTCCAACAAATGTAAAATGAAGCAAACCAGCTTCTTGTTGAATCGAAAGCTCATTAATCGTTCGAACGGTTGATTTTTTTGTTTTTTTAAGAGAAGAAAAACCAATAAAATCATGTGTCCCTATTAATTTCCGACAAGCCTCATTCATCAGCTCAAGGTCTAACGGCTCTGCATAGTGAAAGCTGTAATTCCGTTCAAATGCAGAAGGAATCACTTCATTCCAAACATAGTAGCTATATTTCTTCCCCGCTGCATTATATCTGGCATGAAACCGTTCTGGCACTTCTTCCAATTTCTTCACCACAATATCACGAGGCAGCTGGTTATTTAGCGTTGTCAGCATCTCTGCTAAATCCACTGTCGCATCTGTTTTAAAATTTGCAACTTGTCCTTTAGCGTGCGCTCCGGCATCTGTTCTACCCGAGCCGATAATTTCAATCTTCGTTCCAATAATCTGGGAAAGAATATGCTCAATTTTCCCTTGAATCGTTTTGTCTGAATCGCCAAGTCTTTGCCAACCAAGATATCTTCCGCCGTCATATTCAATAGTTAATTTAATATTTTTCATCGTGTTTCTCTTACCCCTCATTATTTATTTGACTGTTTCACAGACACTGCTAACGTTTTTTACGATATGAAAAAAAAACAGTCTGGCCATTTTATGTTTTAGACCAGGTTGTATGCCAATCACTCATCACCTTGAAACATCTTTTTAAAGGCTATTTCTTTTTTTATTTCTCTACAATCCAGACTTCACAATATAACGTATCTTGATAGGCGAAAATTGTCAACTAGAATTAGGCCTATCTGAAAGCTTTAGAGTTGAATCGTTATATAGACTAGTTCTTAAAGATAAGTGAAATTAGTTTTTCCAAGAAATAGTTATCAAAACAGCGCATACCATTCTGTTACTATAGTTTATATGCCGCCTAAGCTGTGTTTCCTTTCTTAATTTTCACAATAATCTCTGAAAAATTCAGAGACCACTCCACTTTTTAACGCCCTCTAGCTTAAAATAGGAACTACTTTGTCTATTAATCCTCCTTCACGTTTTAAGAAATGCAACAAAAATAAATGTAAGAGCTACTTAGCTTTGTAAACCAGAAGATTAATGATAAAATAAAAGAATCGTGTCTACGAAGGAATTTGTCTGACCGTTAAGGTTTGGTCCTTTAAAACTGGTGTTTATGGACTGGTTAGATATAGAAATCTGCAAAAGTTTTCTATATCCTGATTTCTTCAAAAAGGAAAAGGAGATAGCGAACAAAATGACCTACGCATTAGAAATAACAGATTTAAAAAAAGTATATGCCTCCGGCGTCGAAGCGTTGAGAGGAATTAACTTAACCGTAGAAGAAGGCGACTTTTATGCTCTCTTAGGTCCAAACGGTGCTGGAAAATCAACCACAATCGGTATCATTACTTCCCTTGTCAACAAAACTTCAGGGAAGGTGAAGGTTTTCGGCTATGACCTGGATACAGAGCTAGTGCTCGCCAAGCAGCAGATTGGACTGGTCCCTCAAGAATTTAACTTCAATCCCTTTGAAACAGTCCAGCAGATTGTTGTAAATCAGGCTGGCTACTATGGGGTCTCTCGCAAAGAAGCTTTGAAGCGCAGCGAAAAATATCTGAAGCAGTCTGATTTATGGGAAAAGCGCAACGTGCGTGCTCGAATGCTTTCTGGCGGAATGAAACGCCGGTTGATGATTGCCCGCGCCTTGATGCATGAACCTCGCCTGCTTATTCTGGATGAACCAACTGCTGGTGTAGATATTGAGTTGAGACGTGAAATGTGGGATTTCCTAAGAGAATTGAATAACAGCGGTACAACGATTATTCTAACGACTCATTATTTAGAAGAGGCAGAAATGCTCTGTCGAAATATCGGAATCATTCAGTCTGGGGAGCTGATTGAAAATACTAGCATGAAGACGCTTCTATCAAAGCTGCAGTTTGAAACCTTCATCTTTGATTTGGCTCCTTACGATAAGCAGCCTGAAATCACTGGTTACAAGAGCGCTTTTGAAGATGATCAGACCCTAGCTGTAGAGGTTGAGCGCAATCAGGGCTTGAATGATTTATTTGATCAGCTTACGAAGCAAGGTGTCCACATTCTATCCATGCGTAATAAGTCCAATCGTCTGGAAGAACTATTCCTAAAAATCACAGAAGAAAAATCAATACGTTAGTACAAATAAGGAGAACAAAAAATGTTTAATCTATATTTCACTGCTTTAAAAAGTCTGGCAGTAAAAGAAACGAATCGTTATCTGCGCATCTGGGTGCAAACACTGGTGCCGCCTGTCATCACCACATCCCTGTACTTTGTCATTTTTGGAAACCTGATTGGCGGACGAATCGGACAAATGGCAGGCTTTTCCTACATGGAATTTATTGTTCCCGGTCTCATCATGATGTCGGTAATCACCAGCTCTTATTCTAATGTCTCTTCTTCCTTTTTCTCTCAGAAATTCCAGAAAAATATTGAAGAAATCTTAGTTGCTCCAGTCCCTACACATATTATTATCTGGGGCTTTGTTATCGGCGGGATGGGACGAAGCATTTTAGTCGGCACACTTGTCACTATTATCTCATTGTTCTTTGTGCCGCTTCATGTTTACTCATGGTTCATCGTCATCCTTACCTTGCTTATGACTGCTATTTTATTCTCATTAGCCGGCTTACTAAACGGGATTTTTGCTCAATCCTTTGATGATGTATCAATTGTCCCTACATTCGTTTTACAACCGTTAACTTACCTTGGCGGTGTATTCTATGCTATTTCTATGCTGCCGCCTTTCTGGCAGGCTGTTTCAAAAGTTAACCCTATCGTCTATATGATTTCAGGCTTTAGATACGGCTTTCTTGGTGTTCAGGATGTTCCAATTGTCATTTCGATGACGATTCTCATTCTGTTTATCACTGTACTTTATGCCGTCTGCTGGTACTTGATTAACAAAGGCCGAGGCTTAAGAAGCTAACGAAAAAATAGTCAAATAAAAAAAGCATGCCCTGAAGGTTGTTATGTTTTACAACTTTCAGGGCATACCTTTTTTTATTTGACTATAAGAACATACTTAGAACAGCTCTTTCCAACACTCAACCATTTAAATCAAAATCCAGCGTTTCACGTTCAGCACCATTTACAATCAGTGTAATGGTATGCTGCCCCGGATAATGCTTTCTGGTAGTTAAATCTGCAAAAGAGTGCGTCTTGCTGTATAGTTTTTGCTCTCCTTCTTTTAGCGAAAGCTCAGATATTTTAAAGATTTTCCGATTTCTTTTCCCATTGGCTTTTACATAATCAATCCCATATTCCAGCCGAATCTTTGTCGCCTCATTTGCAGAAAGCGCGACTGAAAAGCTGAGCTCTTCTCCCTTTGAAATAACGTCATTTGCTAAAGAAAAATCCTCAATAATTATCGCTGAAGCATCATGATAACCAAAAACTGCCAGTACTTCTTGATTGCCTCTTTTTAGCAATGTCCGACAGCCATGCTTCAAAATCCAGTTTGTCTGCTCATTTTCGCCATACCACTCCCTAGCGAGCTCCATGACAAGTTCTGGATGGGTTTTAGAAATATCATTCAAATTATTAGCAACACTTTTCCGAACATATAGGGAAGGATCAGTCTTTAGCTGTTCTAATATAGGCAGTACGGGAGATGGATCTATTTTATAAGCACTTAATGCCACACCCCAAGGCAGCTGAGGTCGACAGCCTTCACTTGCCAGTCTGCGAATATGTTCATTTTCACTTTGGGACCAGCTTCTCATCTGCTTCATCATTCGTTCACTATCTTTTATGATAAACGGCCGTACAGCAAATTCGGAAGAAGAATACACCGTATATCTTTCCAGCGCCGCTACTGACAGCGCCCAATCAGTATCGCTTTGTCCATAAACCTCAACAAAATCAGGAAATAAGATGCCGAAAAAACCAGAGTAGTTTGCAACAACCTTATCGAGCACCGTCAATGCCTCTTCATAGTCGGAAGGCAGATAATTCCCTAAGCTTGTGCTGATTTTCCGCATTCTAGCCTTTAATTCCAAATCCGCCCATGCGTCATCTATGACTTCTGATAAAAAGGATTCGATTGGAAAAGTAGGATAAACAGTCTGGATATCTTCTGCAAGATCGTTAATTGATTGCTGATTGTACATATTTTTCAATAAATCTGCCATAACTGATTCTCCGTTTCTTCTAGCAACACTAGATATCTTGCTTCAGGACGTCGTTTATGAGCTTTCTCCTATTTCCCAATAACTAGTCTTCTTGTATAAACCGCCTGTCCTGAATGCATCACTGCATCATCAACAGCTGAAACCAAACGAACCTGTCGTGTAACCGGCGGTGTCCAGCTTTTGTCAATGACTTCGCTAAGCTGTTCTTCTTCCACTGTTTCTAAATAGGTGTTCGTAAGATTTACGCTGGCTGTCAGATAATCCAGCAGCAGGTTTTTATCTGTCACAACTACTTTAGCCGCTTCTGCCGGTGTATGCCGCCAGTCCTCTGTATCATCTGGCAAATCCAAGGCAAATTTATCGCTCCAGCCTGCTGCCAGCCATAGCGGTTGGGTCTGATTCAGGTCTGAAATCTGAAAATCCAGCTCCCGTGCCGTGTGCCATATTAACCAGGTTACTGATTTAATCAGCGGTGCCGGCATCGTGTTTGCCTCTACTACGCTCATCTGATTAAGAGTTTCTTCAAAACGTTCTTGTGCGCGCTTTAGTGTATCCACCGTTAATTGTGTTATTTTCATCATAATCCTCCTCCATTGTCTGAAATGAAATTGCTTGTCACGGATCATAAGTCCTTACAATAAACACTCTACTACAGGGTCTATACAACCGCAAATATCCAGAATTTTTTTGAACATACACAATCCTTCACCCAAGCTTATTCATCGAACAAATGATTCATTCAATAAAGCTGACAAGGTTTAGAGAGCTGCAACTTATGAGTTCAGGCTAAACCGCAGCCTTTTATTTAATCTGCGCTTAAATATTCATTGTAGATTGCCAAACCAAATTGGTTCATCGCCGGAAACTGTTCCCCTTCATTACCATCCTGCGATAGGATAACCAGTATATATGCCTTGCCATTCTTCTCAAAAATACAGGCATCGCTTTGTACACCATATTCGGAGTATTCACCGGTTTTGTTATAGACCGTTACCTCAGCACCGATTTGCGCCGGTAGTTTTGTCCGGTTTTGACCGCCTGCAAGTACCATAAGCATTTGCTGATCGTAGACAGGGGAAACCGCCTGCTTATGATAGATTGCCGTTAATAACCTTCCCACATCCCCAGCCGAAGTGTAATTATCTAAACCGCTAGCTAATGCTGCTGTATCTAAAAAGCGCCGTTCAAATCGAGTATTCAGATAGCCTTGCTGCTGAATGAATTGATTAACCGTCCCTGTACCACCTAATATGTCTAACAAGATATTACTGGCTGTATTATCGCTCACCGTAATCATATAATTAACTAGCTCTTCATACGTAAACAAGCTGCCTTCCGCCATTTGTTGAATCACTCCAGAGCCGCCAACCTTATCAGATGCTTTTAACGCATAGCTTGTATCTAGTTGAAGCAGCCCTGCCTGAACCTGATAATAAAACATATCCATCAGGAACAGCTTGATAATACTAGCTGCTCGAATCGGGCTGTCGCTATTTTCCAGATAGATATCCGCTACTTGATTGACATCTGCGACATAAATTCCTTTTTTGCCAGTTAAATGACTAACTGATTCATTGGCAATTTGACTGACCCTTGTATGGAATACTGCCTCCGGTTCCGCCTGATTACTGGAAGACTCCGTACTGCTTTCAATAGTTTCTGAAGAAGCTTCTATTGCTTTGGTTGTCGATACTTCCGTACTTTGCACGGACGACACTTGAGGCTCTCTGCTGCTTTCAGTTGTAGAAATCGTTGCGGTCTTGTCAGGCAGCTGAAGCCGCCAATACATCGCACCTGCCAATAGTATACCTAAACCCAACAGGCCCAATAGCAGACGCACCCCTTTTATTTTTTTCACTCGCTCAGCTCCCTTTTAGCTTTTCTATTTCTCTTTTTCTCTACTGCTAGTATACGAATTGGATTATGTATTTATCTATAAAAATGGTGAATATATTTACTCGATACACACAAATTATCTTCTTCTCTACTTCTTACTACAGGCAGCAGTTACTTTTCGGAGGATTGCACAGTAAAATGCCCCTTCAATTCTCCTGCATTATTAGGAGATTCCCATTTGTACTGTCTCCTAAATTCACTAAAACAAGTGTTTTCCCAGCTCTCGTAGTCAGCATTTTCACATAACGAACATCCTCTGTTCCTGGAATTTCAATTTGTTCTTTGAGAACTTTCCCTTCCTCTTCACGAAGCCGAATCAAGCGTCGGTCGCCATCTTCCGGCGTAATCATAATAAAATTATCCGTCATCTTGACAACTTCTCGATTGTCCAAACTCAGGTAAGCGACTCTCAGTCTCTCTTTCGTTCGATAATTATAGATATAGTATTGCCCTTGATACACAGACTCACTTTCTTCATCATCCGGGATTCCCGGTTCTCTTTCCAGCTTTTGTGGAATATATAGTAAGTATGAGTCTTTCCAAAGATATCCTTCAATCCGATCCCACTCTTCTTTACCTAATTCACTTATATCCATATATGAATTTCCCAGCTTTACTTCAAAAGAATTTTCGAAAATCTCATTTTCTTTTTCTTTCTCCAATTCAATTTGCGCCTGTTCTTCTTTACTAATAACTAGGTCCAAAGAAATATAGTCCATCTCATCTATGTACGCCTCCCCATAACGAATCCCTAAGATACCTTCTTTAATCTGAAATCCGATACTTCTAAAAAGCGGAGCCTCATGTAGAGTCGCAATCTCTCTGGTCTCAACATGCTTGGTTTTACTGTTAATAGTCATAAGTAAATAATTAAAAACACCATATCCTGTACTCGATTTTCTAATTTCCTTAGCAACAATCAAATACAAATAATCGCCAATACGTAAATCCGCTTGGATTTCATTTGAGGCCAAGGACAAATCAGTAATGTGTGTAAATTTTCTACTTGCTGTATTGTACTCGTAAATTTCATCGCGGTAGTTTTTAGTCAGCCGCAATATAAACGAATCGTCAGCCCATCCATAAGTCTTCCTGAAGATTAGCCCTTCAAACTGGTAATTTGAAAATGTCTGATTACTGGTTTCCAATTCTTTATTTACGTCCTCTTCTCCTATAGTGAAGACTTCTGTATTTTTTATATTGATTGCTTTCACACGGTCTTCTGTACAACCGCTCAATAAAAGCAACACCAACAACCCGAGAATCGTTATTCTCCATTTCCTTTTGTGTTTCTCTCCCAACAATTCTTCTCCTTTTTGTTCATTTTAAGAAAGTATAGCATGTAAGAAAGCCAGCTTCCAGATGATACTCAAGGAGGAAATTATCAAATCCTATATACAAATAACACTCAAAATGGGAAAAACGTCAAGCTAAATAGTAAGAAGCTAAGCTCTAAGAGGTATAGGAACATAGTAATGAATCTGGAACCTAACTAAATTCTCAAACTTTTAATATGTTTAAAACCGAATAAACAGTGAGACAGTCACACATACGGGCACTGAAATGCGACGAGTAACCGCAGGAGCACTCACAAAGCACTGAATTGCGACGAGTAACCGCAGGAGCAGCTGCTTCGGCAATAAGTCAGAATTTAGCAAACATTTGTGGCGCACCAGGTAGGAAGCCATCAACATCGAATGGTTTACCTTCATGTTGACTGTCATTTTCGTAATTTCCTGCTTATTGCTTTGAACCACTGTGATTACTTACTACGTAAGTAGAGCAGATGCTGAAAAGTACCTACTTGGTGCTTTGAATCACTGTGATTATTTACTATGTAAGTAGAACAGATGCTGAAAAGTACCTACCTGGTGCTTGAAGCTAACGATTTCTGTTGCAACCTCGTAATATATCTCAAAAAGAAAAGAGATATCCTTTAAGAAAGCAACAAAAAAGCTAGGCAAAAGTGAAGCAACCCCCAAAGGTTAGATTTTTGGTCTAACTTTTGAAGATTGCTACAAAGTGCCTAACTGTTTTTCATTTCTTATTGAAACAAAATCTGACAACTAACTTTTTTACTGCCAACACTAATCTGCAAAAACGTTGCCCCATTCTGCACGCTGGTCCAGAAATTCTTGCGCTAGTGCTTGGGCGCCTTCTAGCGTATGACTATCTGCCCAGCCGCATTGAACCGGATTACTTGCCGGAACTTCAGTTGCCTGTAGGACATCCTTCATCGTTTTTTCTAAAACCTCCATAACTTCATCAATGTTGTCATGGTTTAATACAGTTAAGTAAAAGCCGGTTTGACAGCCCATTGGCGACCAGTCCACAATATAATCTGCGTGATTGCGGATTAATTCTGCGGTTAAGTGTTCCAATGAATGCAGCGCCGCCATTTCCATGTGCTCTTTATTCGGCTGCTTCAAGCGAACATCATATTTTACAATCAAATCTCCATTAGCCCCTGTTTTTTTATCCGCTACACGGATATAAGGTGCCTTAACCTTCGTATGATCCAAGTTAAAGCTTTCAACATTCATTCTCATATTGTTCTTCCTCCGCTCATTTTTTTGCGATGACCAGCCAAATAAAGCGATTCATTTGCCGATACATCGTCCGAAAGCCGTTCCTAGTGAAGCTCTCTTCCAGGTCTGATAGTAACGGATAATACTCCCGCTCCAAATCTGCTGCAAGCTGGTGCTCCCCCAAGGCCTTTTTCTCTTCCAATATTTTAGCATAAGTGTCCTGAGATAGAAACATCGTATCACCGAATATGATTTTCCCATCATTCGGCAGCAGCTGACTGTAACGCTCAAGTGCCCTTGTTTTTTCAGCAGCAGTCAAATGATGAAACACTAAATTTGAAACAATCGTATCCACCGCTTCCGGTAGTTCAGGAAAGTTTTCCATATCCCCTGCTAAGAAATTCAACTTTTGAAGGCTTGCCTTTCTTTTAGCAAGCTTGCGCATTTCCACAGAAGGTTCTACTGGATACACAGTCTTTCCAGCAGCGACTAATTTTTCCGTCAAATTGCCAGTACCGCTTCCAAACTCTAACACAACATCTCCAGCAGCTGCGGTGATTTCATCCAATATTTTCCAATAGTCGGCAAACACTTCCTGATACTCTAGATTACCGCCATTGACCTCATCATCATAATCTGCTGCCCACTCTTCAAAAATCGGCATAAACTCCAAACCCATACCTAAACACCAGCCTTTGCAAGTCCTAGTTTCAGATCAGTTAGCAAATCCTCTACATATTCAAGCCCTACCGATAAACGGATTAAACCATCCCTAATTCCTGCTGCTTCCCTTTTTTCTTTTGGAATAGACGCATGGGTCATAACAGATGGAACCTCTACCAGACTTTCCACACCGCCCAAGCTCTCGGCTAAAGTGAATAGCTGCAGAGCCTCTACAAATGGTACCGCAGCGCTCTCGTTCTCTAGTTCAAAAGAGACCATGCCGCTAAAACCACTCATTTGTTTTTCTGCCAATTCATGTCCTTTATGGCTGGTTAATCCAGGATAATAAACTTTAGCGACAGCAGGATGGCTTTCCAAGAATTCCGCCACAGCTAATGCATTACGCTGATGTTCTTCCATCCGTACACCCAACGTTTTAATTCCCCGCTGCATCAGCCAACTATCCTGCGGACCTAGAACAGCTCCAATCGCATTCTGTAAAAAAGCAAGCTCTTGTGCAAGCTGAGAATCATTCGTTGTCACTAAACCAGAGACAACATCACTGTGTCCGCCAAGATATTTTGTTCCACTGTGAATCACAATATCTGCCCCTAATGCTAAAGGCTGCTGGAAATAAGGAGTTGCAAAGGTATTATCCACCATGACTAATAAATTCTGCTTTTTAGCAAGGGCCGCAGCAGCCTTAATATCAGTAATCTTTAACAGCGGATTGCTTGGGGATTCCAAGTAGAGGCCCTTGGTGTTTGGCTGTATATTCTCTTCAATAGCTGCTAAGTCACTGGTATCAATAATTGTATATTCTAATCCATTTTTGACGAACACTTTCTCAAAAATACGGAAAGTGCCGCCATAAACATCATCACCCATAAGCAGATGATCTCCTGGAGAAAACAAGGACAAGACTGCATGGATTCCTGCTAAACCAGAGCTAAAAGCAAAGCCCTGCACACCACCCTCCAAATCTGCAATTAATTCCTCCAAGGCATGACGGGTTGGATTGCCCGAGCGGGAATACTCATATTCCTTCGGTTGTCCAACCCCATTTTGCTTGTAGGTGGAGGTCTGATAGATAGGTACGCTAACCGCTCCAGTCGTTTTATCTTCTGAAATTCCGCCATGAATCAGCTTCGTATTGATATGCATATTAATAATCCTCCCGTGAATAAATATTTTTAGATAAATAACGGTCGCCCCCATCAGGAAAAATCGTCACAACCTGACTGCCGGCCGGCAGCTGTGCTACTTCTGCTAACGCTGCCTGCATTGCGGCTCCTGAAGAGCTTCCCACTAAAAGTCCGTGTTCTTTTGCTAGTCTTTTTGTCATAGCAAATCCTTCTGAATCACTGATAGTTGCATATTTGGTAATGGGCAGTCCTTCCAGAAAAGTCGGCATGAACTCTACGCCAATACCTTCAATTTCATGGCTATGACTAGCTCCACCATTCAAAATAGAACCTTCTGGCTCTACACCAATTAAACGAACGGCTGCATTTCTTTCTAAAAAGTAACGGGCAACCCCGCTAAACGTCCCACCGCTGCCGATTCCCGCTACAAAACTGGTGATTTCCGCTCCGACATCAGCGGTTATTTCTGGAGCAAGCGATTGATAATAGGCTTGAGGATTGGCAGGATTTTCAAACTGAAGCGGTAAATAGCTGTCTGGCAGTTCCTCCTGAAGCTCTCTCGCTTTGGCAATCGCACCTGTAATCCCTGCCTCAGTAGGTGTATGAATAATTTTGGCTCCCAAAGCCTGCATTAAGGCTTGTTTCTCTAGACTAAACTTCTCTGGTACGACAAAAATTGTTGGCAAACCAACAGCTAAAGCTGCCAAAGCAATTCCGATACCTGTGTTGCCGGCAGTAGGTTCGATAATCGTTGTCTCTCTAGTTATCTTTCTGCTGGTCAATCCTTCATTGATTAGATAAGCACCTAACCGGTCTTTAATACTGCCGCCGGGATTCAAATATTCCAGCTTAGAATAAACCGCAGACCCTTCAGGGATTTCAGGAAAATCGTGATGTGTGAAGCGCAATAACGGCGTATGACCAATAGCCGCTTGGATAGAATTAATAATCATTGTAGGCTCCTTTGACAAATTTTTGAAAAACAAAAAAAGGCGCTGACTATTAATCAGCACCTTGAAATTCCGTTAGACTGACACCAGAAGAGGCTAAACTCCTACTCCGAGTATCAAAAATAAGCGAAAATTGGGCAGTTAACAGGCATGACAAAGCGGTATGCTGCTTTTTAGCACCATACAACAACAGCAAGATTTAACTGCAAAATTTTTGCTGAATGTCATGTCGATTCCCTCCAATTTTTTTGTTCTTATGATGTTGAACAGATTAACATGGGAAAATAACTCTGTCAATAAATAAACTCTGTTGAATATCTGAGGTTCTGGTAATCTCATTAAGCACTTAGACTATTCAGCACTAAAAAAAGCCTCGGTCCGTACTTCCTTCCACTTCATCATAGCTGGATAAAACCTGTTTACCTTTTTCTTGCCCTCTTTCTTGCCCTCCATTACTTAGCTTTCGTACATTGACGCCATCTCATGTATTCTGCGCTTGATTTCTTTGCGAATAGACACCGGCTCTAAACATTCGCATTTATTCCCCAAGCTAAGAAGGATACTGTAGTAATAGTTATTTTCTATGAAAGGAAAGCGGACAAGATAATGCTCATCACCGTCTGGTAAAAACTGTTCATAGGTACAATAATCAAGGACACTATCCATGATGGACTTATGGATTCGAATAGTGATTTCTGTCTGCATGGTCGCCAGAATATCTGTAAAATCCAACTGTGCACTTTGATATTCCCGCGGTGAAAAAATTGCTTCCTGCATGTTCAAGCTTGACATACGGGATAACCTGAATAAGCGAAAATCCTTTCTTTGATAGCAGTATCCCTGCCAATACCAATGACTATTTTTCAATACCAACTGATAGGGCTCAGCGGTTCGAGTCGTCTCATTTCCGTAGCGATCTGCATAGTCAAAAGAGAGCAGTCTGTTTTCTTTTAAAGCTGCTTTGATTATTTCTAAATATGACTGTATGTTCTTGTTGCCCATCCATGGGCTTAAATCTATAGATAACTGATTGGACTTTAACTCAATATCTTTTGCTTTATCAGCCGGGATAAAACTTTTGACTTTTGCAAGGGCATGTACCAGTTCATCCCCCCACATCATATTGGACAGACTGGAAAGCCCCATCACGAGAGCAGAAAGCTCATCCGTTGAAAAGACCTTTTTATCCAGCTTGTAATTCTCCATGATTTCAAAGCCGCCGCCTACTCCCGATGTTGAACGAACAGGAACCCCTGCCATGTTGATGGAGTCTATATCGCGGTAAATCGTGCGGGTCGAAACCTCAAACCTGTTAGCCAGTTCTTTTGCACCTATACGCTTTTTATCTAGCAGTATCATAATAATACTAACGAGCCTGTCTACCTTCATTGGATGGCCGCCTTTCAAAATTTCTTTTTAGTCAGTATAGATTGTTGCCATACTGATGTCAACAATCTCCTCGTATAATAAAGGAGTAAACAAATCAAACATTATATACCCTACAAAATTTTATTTTATGTGGAAGTTATAGACAATTAGGAGGAGACATTATGAAAAACAAAGCATTAGTAATTATCGACATTCAAAATGATATAACAAAAAATTACAAGGATATCATCGATAACATTAATACAGCGATTGATTGGGCCGTTGACAGTAATATGCATGTCATCTATATCAGGCATGAAAATTTATCAGCAGGGACAAGAACCTTTAAAACCAATACTCAGGGTGCTGAATTAGCTCCAGACTTGAAAATTGTATCGGAAAATGTTTTTACCAAATATAAGGGCAACGCATTGACTAGCGAAGAATTTGCAGACTTTATTAATGTTAATGAAATCAACGAATTCTACCTGACAGGAGCAGATGCTGTCGCTTGTGTTAAATCGACCTGTTATAACCTGCGCAAAGCAGACTATGGCGTCACGATTTTGTCAGACTGCATTACCAGCTACGATAAAAGGAAAATTGACGAAATGATACGTTATTATGAAAGTAAAGGCAGTACTATTTCTTGTCTGGATGAATTATTGGTTTAAATAGATTCTATACTAAGGATCTAATTCAGCGGGTAATTTTTGCCCGCTGCTTTGCTCGTTTAGCTTCATTTAAATTTCTTAACTAATATATTATAAATAAATCTAACTAGGATATATCATTTATCTAAAATACGACTCTTTTTTTCAATGTTGATGGTTATCTAACAAATTACTTCGAAAGTATATTCTTTTTTAGCAATACAAATTCTTCCTCTGTAATAAATTCTTGTTTCAGCAACTCATGTGCCTTTTCTATTTGTTCAATCAGATTCTCATTTTTACTATGATTCTTTGACAAGTCAACATCATTAATTGACATTTCTTCGACATTTAGAATTTCCAAGTCTTTTTTCAACTCTTCCTCTGAATAATCTAAACCTTTCGCCAACTCATTTTTAAGTCTTGTTGCCATAGGCTTCATGGAAAAATAGTTCAATCCTCCAGATACTACTCCACCCATAATAGGAATTGTTTTAGAAATGCCTTTTGCGAAGCTTGCTTTTGTTAATTTGGTTCCAAAAACTGCAAGAATTTTTTTTATGATAGGATAATAAAATGTCTTAGTTAAAGCTTTCTGAGGTATTTTTTTCAATGCTTGTACTGAAAGCTTACCTGATAGAACTCTAACAACAGAACCTGCAGAGGTCACACCTAACATAATACCTAAATATAATATTAGTGTATTTTTAGCTTCCTCGGTTAGTTCTCCTTGCTGATTCCAGATATTATCATAACCATAAATATATGAAATTTCTTGTGCAAGTTTTAAGGAGTAGCCATAAAACTGAGCGATATCAGCGGGAATGGTCGCTGCCATTGCTAGACCACCTGGGATTCCTGTAGCAAATGATATCGCACTGGATTGAGCCGTTATGGAATGGATTCGATTATTTGCAACATGTTCTAATTGATCTTTTGATAAAAAATATTGTGGACCTTTTTCAATAAGTTGGTTTGTATCTTCAATTTTTCCATCAAATATTTTCACTAAAAATTCTGAACGATTCACTTTGACAACAGGTAGCTTCAAAGACTCATTAATTACTTTTAGTGCTAAGCTTTCATTGGTATCCATAAATTTCTGCTCCTCTTCTTTTCTAATCCATGATGTTTTTTGCTAGCTTTATATTCTTTATCTATTGAATCCACAAATACTGATATCTACTGACCTATACTCGCAAAATTTTCCAAGATTAGATTTTTAAGTAGTTTCTTATCTCTAACAATATAGGCTTCTCCCTATCGATCATCTAGAATGTTTTCAATTTTTCACTGTTGCGTGTTAAGCTTTCCTTCGCTTGGGTTCCCCATGAACCTTTTAGCGAACTAGATAAATCACTCCCTACACCATCCAAACTTCCTTTAGTCACAGTCAAGGTATCTTTAGTACTTTGTTTTAATTTTTCTTTTTTCGTTTTCACTTTTGCATGTGCTGTACTTGCGATAGAAGATTGAATAATCATTTTTTCTATTTGCTTCATCATCTTTTTCGCCAGTGCTTCTATATCAACTATTTCTTTTGTCATTTTTCCTCTCTTCCTATTTCCAATAATTGCTCTTCTAATTTTTCCCGTTTCCTCTGATATATTTGCCGATTTTTTTCAAAGTCGGATTCCATTTCATCTAACTCACTTGTCAAATTTCGTTTCACTTGTTCCTCTGTCATAAAATGCCCACCTGCTCAGCTAATTCTTTATCCGTCGCTAATTGCTGTGCCACGCTTGATTTAATCTGATTCACTAATGAAACAAAGTCCGCACCAATTGCTGCAATTTCTGCAAAGGTACTTTCCAGCTCTGCAATTGGTTGAACAACCAGTGTCTCTTT
The DNA here is from genome assembly GCF_056924295.1 of Enterococcus sp. LJL128. Classification (NCBI taxonomy): domain Bacteria; kingdom Bacillati; phylum Bacillota; class Bacilli; order Lactobacillales; family Enterococcaceae; genus Enterococcus; species Enterococcus sp. LJL128. The sequence continues at coordinate 166,408 of NZ_JBXPBP010000004.1, forward strand.
TGTACATCCTCCTGACATTAAAGCAGAAAGAATTTCATTCTCTTCTAAATGTGCTCCTACGTCACGGGCAGCCGCAAGCGTCTCTTCCCATAGCTTTTCAATTTCACCTATTTCTTTTTTGTACTCTACAGACAAATCTTGAATCGCTTGTTCCACTAACTGATAAACCCCATTCACAACTGCCAATACACGCTGACTGTCTAAATAAGCTTCTTCAGAGGCCGATAATCCATCGCCGCTTGTTTTTAATTTTTTATACTGAAATTCTGCAATTTCTTGGCGCTGTTCATCTGAAAATTTAATTTCCATTAGCATTCTCATCTTCCAAAATATTAGATAACTTAGAGGAAATTACAACTACACCACTATGCAAAGTTCCATCAGATTTTTTATTTAGAATTATTCCGACTGTAAGTGCAGGATCTTCATTTACAGTCAAATCCAACATAATCCCCCCCATTGGATTATGTTCAACAGAATCATAATCTATTTTATAATTCTGGATTATACCTCCTTTTGTAAATGCTAGAGAATCTCTATTTTTAATAGTTTGTTCATACACCTTTTTCGCTCCATCACTATTTACTATTCTCATCATTTCATCATTAAACTTTTTTTCATCCATATATACTTTCACTCCAATTCCTACAATAATCACCAAAATTAGCCCGACAATTTTATAAAAAACACTCTTTCTTATCCTTTTTATTTCTAAATCAGTTGTGTTTTCTTTTTCATTTTTCGTTTGATTAACCATAAATAGCCTTTCTCCTAATTAATCATTCATTTTTAACTATCTTGCTTAATAGCTCCTCTATAATATAGATACACAAAATTTTGTTGCTTTTCATTATTAATTTCATAAGATTAAATAACATTTTCAAATATATGTTATTTTTTGTGAAAATTAATACTCACACAGAGTATCACGTAATCTGCTAACTTTCAACCTAAAGTGGTAGACCACATTCTCTGCCTATTAATGACAAAAAGACCAATCACCGATTCATGATGATTGATCTTCTTGGTTCTTAAGTAGACTGCGTTTTCTCAACTTTCTATACCTATCATGTTGCTAAACAGCTTACTTATTTATGCTAGGATTTACGATAACGTAAGCCTAAGCCTTTCAAAAAATTACGCGCATATTTATCTCCGCAAGGCTTAAAATTGCGATGCCCTTCTTTTCTCAAAATAGCACTCATTTCTCCTTTTGAAGGATAGACACCAGCTTCAGCTAAAATATCCAACAGGTCGTCGCTGGTCAAGGCTAAGGCAATCTTCACTTTTTTCAAAAGAATATTATTAATGTGGCGAATTTCATTGCTTTTTAATTGTGGGGTATCAGCTTTTCCATTCTTAGGCTCACCACGTTTTAAAGTAATAAATCCATTCAAAAACGTATCCAGTACTTGATTATTAATCGTTTTGACATAGATATTCTTTTCAAAATCATCGTGTTCTTCATGCTGCTGGTTGTTTTCTTTAGTCAGCATTTCTTTCACTTCTTCTTTAGAAACAACTAATCCACCTAGTTCAAAAGCTTTTACTATATCTGCATCCTTCATGTCCAATGCATATCTCAGACGCAGTAATCTATCATTATTATTCATTCGCTTCCTCCATCGTTTTCCAGATACACTTACTATATCATAAAAATAGCTGTTCGTTTCTTTGACAGTAATAGTGACCCAATGGCTGATTACAGAATTCAATTCATTGACTCACAGTATTAATACTTTATGAATCGAATATAGAAAGGGCGCTTAGCTACTCCAATTATTAATCGAAGTGACTAAGGCCCCTTTTTTGATTTTAAAAATACATGAAAACCGTTATAAATTTTTTTCCTGCTTTATCTTCTAATTAATCAAGCGTAGAAAAATAGTCATGGCAAATATCTTTTGTTGCGTTATATACCATTTGATAGCGTGCATACACTTTTTTGTATGCTGCTGCTTGTTCTCTTTGAGGCTGAACTACTTCTTTATACGTGACAAATTGACTCGCACATTCATTCAAATCTGAATACCATTGACAGCCAACTGCTGCCAACATAGCCGCCCCTAAGCCAGGTCCCTGCTCTGTCGTTAAAGTAACGATGGGTGTATTAAAAATATCAGCCTGCATTTGCAGCCAATTCTCATTTTTTGCACCCCCGCCTACGGAGACGATTCTCTCCAGCCTTTCGGTAGTTACTTCCTCCATCATTTGCTGGGAGTCTTTTAGCGAAAACGTAATCCCCTCTAAAACACTTCGACTAAAGTGCTTCAGTTGGTGATGCGTATCCATACCAATAAAGCTTCCGCGAATTTGACTGTCACTATATGGGGTACGCTCTCCAACAATGTAAGGTGAAAAGAGCAGCCCGTCACTTCCAGCTGGTACCGTATCAATCTCTGCTAACAGCGTGTCAAAGGACTGATTCTGCGCAAACGTCTTCTTGAACCAATCCAAACTGTTTCCCGCTGCTAAAGTAACCCCCATTGAATAGGCAGCATTTTTTATCGCATGATGGAATACATGTAATTTCCCCTGATAATCCTTGTCCACTCCATCCTCATATTTAAGGAACACACCACTTGTACCGATGGAGCATAGACCAATTTTTTCATTGACAATACCAGCGCCTACCGCAGCACAAGCATTATCTGCTCCTCCAGCAATAATCTTGATGTCCTTAGTAAATCCATAACGTTCTTTTAAATCTTGTTTTAGAAGACCTACAACCTCTGCAGACTCAACAAGTGCTGGAAGAATCGAAATAGGGATGTTCCATTGCTCTAAAATCTCTGTATCCCACTGTTGACTTTCTTGATTCAATAATAATGTGCCAGCCGCATCAGAATAGTCCATATTGTAGTCACCTGTAAGCCAAAAACGCAAATAATCCTTGGGTAGCTGAATTTGTTTCGTCTGTGTCCAAATCTCCGGTTCATTTTCCTGCACCCACAAAATTTTTGGCAGTGTAAATCCTTCCAAAGCAATATTTTTTGTATGGGCGAGGATAACGTCTCCCATTGTTTCTGTAATTTCTTTACATTGCTTTGTCGTGCGGACATCATTCCATAAAATTGCCGGACGCAACGGCTCATTTTCCTCATCAAGCAGCACTAAACTATGCATTTGTCCTGAAAAGCTAATCCCTTCTAATAAATCTTTCATGTCAGGAATTACTGCCAGCAGTTCTTTTACAACCTTATCAGCTGCTTCAGTCCAGTGAATAGGGTTTTGCTCGCTATATCCGATTTGCGGAGTAGCTAATGGATAAGACGCTGTTGCTTCAGCTACTACTCGTCCTTGTTTATCAACTACTAATCCTTTAAGCGCACTTGTTCCTAAATCAAGCCCTAAAACATAAGCCATCTTTTCACCTCTTCTTAAGATAGCTGATGGGAGATAAGCAACTTGTTCATCCCCAAAAGCTAAGCTATAATTTTTTATTTTTCAGATTCATCGGTACTTTCTTTTGCTAAGTCCTCTACTAAATAGGTTTTCACCTTACTTTTTCATTTACCTAACTCTGCAGGTCTACTGCCTGAACATATTTCACATCAATTGGAATGGTTGATCAAGTTTTTCTCCCATCAATCGATTTAACTAAATTTTAAATTACTTGATAACCAAATTGGTAGGCCTCTTAATCAACAATAGCAGTGATTCGACCATTATCAACGCCCTTTAGCCATGTATCGGTATAATCAAATCCATAATGAAGAATCTTTCCAGATTTTCCTTGCGACTCAATTACACTCATCACACCTACATCAGGACCTTCAGAGCCTAATGAAAAGACTGTTACGTCCTCTTTATTGGCAGCCCCCCCTGTGTTAATAGGATTTTGCATTTTCATCGGCAGCTCCATTCCTATCATTTTTAGTTACTTCACAAAAGAAAAACTCTCTACAATCCAAACAATTTAATATTCCTATCAAAAACTAACTCAAGCTCCCTTTATAACTTTGCAGCCAATTGTAGAGAACTTTTATCTTTTACACTAAATAATCATTCAGACAAGATTTCACGTACTCAATATGGCTTGATTCCAGTTTAATTTCCTTTAGTTTCAACGCATATTCCGTCAAGCTTTCTAAGTTTTCCTTATCAGCAACAATCGATGCCCCAATTCCTTCTTTAAAGGTCGCATATCGTTTTTCCTTCAAGTCATCAAAGAAACGATCTTCTTTTAATTTCGCTGCAGCCTTCAAGCCTCGTGCAAAAGTATCCATACCTGCAATATGAGCCAAGAATAGATCTTCCATTTCAAAACTTGAACGGCGTACTTTTGAATCAAAATTAATTCCGCCTGGAGCAATTCCGCCATTTTCCAAAACACCGTACATAGCTAATGTCACATCATACACATTTGTTGGAAATTCATCCGTATCCCAACCTAGTAGAACATCTCCTTGGTTGGCATCCAGCGAACCTAACGCGTTGTTGGTTCGGGCAACTTCAATTTCATGCTCAAATGTATGACCAGCTAACGTTGCATGATTGGCTTCCAGATTTAGCTTGAATTCACCTTCCAATCCATACTTTTGGATGAATTGCAGGGCAGTTGCTGCATCAAAATCATATTGATGTTTGCTAGGCTCTTTGGGTTTTGGTTCAATTAGGAACTGCGGCTTATGCCCAATTTTTTCGCCATACGCAATGGCCATTTTGAACAAACGTGCAATATTGTCTTGCTCAAATGCCATATCTGTATTCAATAAGGTTTCATAGCCTTCACGTCCGCCCCAGAATACATAGTTCTCGCCATTTAGTTTTTTCGAAATATCCAGCCCTTTTTTCACTTGTGCAGCGGCATAAGCGAATACATCTGCATGGTTAGCTGATGCCGCTCCATTGACATACCTTGGATGACTGAACATATTTGCGGTGTTCCATAACAGTTTGATTCCTGTCCGATCCATTTGTTCCTTAATCAAATCCGTAATTTCATCTAAGTTCTTATAGAATTCTTCTAAGCTGTCTCCTTCTGGAGCAATATCAACATCATGAAAACAAAAATACTCTACACCCAATTTTTCTAAAATTTCAAAAAATGCAGTTACTCGATTTCGTGAAGTTTCCATTTCAGTAGAAGCAATCCATGTTCGCTGATTTGTTGGTAATCCAAAAGGATCACTGCCATCTTGTGTCATCGTATGCCAGTATGCAACAGCAAAACGTAAATGCTCTTTCATTGATTTACCAGCAACTATTTCCTCTGGATTGTAGTGACGAAAAGCAAATGGATTCGTTGTTTTGGGACCTTCATATTTAATTTTTTCTACGCGTGGAAAATAGCTCATTATTTCTTCCTCCTAAAAATAAAATGACATTCACATTAGTTTGTTCTTTTTACAAACCAATTCAACGCCATCATGTTAACCGTTTATCCTATATTAGTCAAGTCTCTTTTTACATTTAAAAAAGATTTATTTAGTGAAATTATAGTTTTTATATTTTAATTCTCAACATAGTATGTTCATTTTACAAACAAACTAGGAAATACAAAAAAACTAGTAAGCTGCACGAATTATATGTATACTGTATTAAGTATATATAACAAACAAATTAATAGGAGGTGTTTTTTCGATGGAAAATTTACATTACACCCGACGTACACCTAATGAATCCTTGTGTCTCGAGCTTATTATGAACAACCGAAATCTTTCTCGAGCAGATTTAGCCACAATGACAGGCCTTACAAAGGCAACTGTTTCTGTCATTGTAAAAAAATTGATTGAGGATTATTTAGTGCTGGAAACAGGAATCGGTTCATCCAGCAACGCGGGAGGCCGTAAACCAATCATCTTGAAGTACAACGGTAAAGCTGGTCTGTCAATTTCGATTGATGTTGGCTATAATTATATTAATGCGCTACTAACCTATCTTGACGGAGAAGAAGTCAGCATTTTTCAAAAGAAACCAATTACCTTGGATGAAGAGACCATAAAAAAATATTTTGCGGAAATCTTCACTTCATTTAACGAAATATTACCCAAGACCAATTACGGGGTTATCGGCGTCGTCCTTGCCATTCACGGACCAGTTTACAATGGCGATATCATTTTTACCCCTCATCATAATTTAGAACAAATTTCTTTTCGGCAAATTGCGGAAGAGCTAAGTGATTATCCCGTTTATCTAGAAAACGAAGCGAATTTATCTGCTTTGGGCGAATACACCTTTACTTCCGATTCTTCCAGTCTAATCAGCATAAACATGCATAGTGGGATTGGTGCCGGGATTGTTCAAAACGGCGTACTACAAGTGGGCTCTCATGGGTTTGCCGGTGAAATAGGTCACCAAATTGTAGTTATGAATGGGGAGAAATGCCCTTGCGGAAATCATGGCTGTCTAGAAATGTATGCAGCCAATAAAGTTTGTTTTGAAAAATTTGCACAAATTAAATCAATGGACTACGTCAATTCCGTCATTCTTCGGGAATATTACCAGAATAACGACCCTGATGCTGTTCAGGTTGTTAAAGAAAACTGCCAGTATTTAAGCATAGGCATTAATAACTTAATTGCCCACTATGACCCTGAAGTTATCGTGCTGAACAGCTCCCTTTATCGTGAAATCCCTGATATGATTCAGCAATTAAAAGGCAGCTTGAAAAACCGTTTTTCAAATAAAGTCATTGTCAGAAATTCCTCTTTAAATGACAAAGCAACTCTTTTGGGCGGGCTTGTACTAAACTTGCAGCATTTTTTAGACGTAGAACGAGTGAAACTCATTGGTTAGTTTTTTCAACTCATTAATTTTAATTTAGATGTACAGAAATAATTGAAGCACGCTTTTCAACAGTTGGCTTTTCTTCAAAATCTGATTAGTCAAATGGCGACAGGGGATAAGCAAAGATAAATAACAAAAAATCCTAACAGGAAAATTTCCTGCTAGGATTTTTTTGAAGACAACAAGCTTTTAGTTAAGCGCCCAGACACAAAAGAATAGCCTCCAGTAATGGTTCGCTCTAAATAGAGTCTTATTATTGGCCTAACTGCAAATAAAGCTCCGTTAGTTTCGTTGATTTCGTCAACATGTTTGTATAAATAGCCATCGCAGATGAGGAGGAAAAATCATCCCCTGCATTTGCTATTGTTTCTCCAAGTTTAGCATATTCCGCATCAACTCTGTATAGTCTACTACAGTCAGCTTTTGTTTATCAGAAAAATGTTGGCGTTTACGTTTCATCAAGGCGGCTTTTCCTTGAACTTCAACCAATCTTGTCCATCCTTTAATGGGTGTTGGTGAAGGAATCCCATATTTTTAAGTTAATTCTTCATAAGATAGTTTTTCTTTTTGGTATTCTGTTACGACTTCCAATTTGAATTCACTTGACTATTTTGACATAAAAATACCCCATAATCATTAGATTTTCTTGTCTAACATTTGTAGGGCACCTCAGTTTATGTCCCAGACTCTTTCCCTTTCATGTTGCCTTTTTGCATTTATTTTGAAGATTTCCCACGATTGAAGAAGCTCAGCTAAAACAATGGCTTAGTTCGATGATAAGCGTACCTACTGTCAAGTCTCAAGACAAAACCCTTCTGTTCCTGCAATTTCACTTCCCATGGAGGAGCTTCGTCACAATCTCTTATGATATAGTATATTTAACGAATAAAAAAATGATTTCAGGTGATAAGTATGCAGATCAACAGGCTATTCGAAATAGTTTATATCCTTTTGGATAGGAAAAGTGTCTCAGCAAGAGAATTGACTGAATACTTTGGTGTTTCAAGACGAACTATTTGCCGTGACATAGACGCTTTGAGCACAGCAGGAATTCCTGTCTATACGAAAAGGGGAAAGGGGGGCGGTATCAGCCTTTTGCCTAACTTTGTGCTGAACAAATCATTATTGAACGAAGGCGAGCAAACAGAGATTTTATCTGCATTATACGGTTTATCAAGTATTAAAACAGAAGATACTAACCAAGTACTGCAAAAATTATCTACACTATTCAACAAAACCATAACAAACTGGATGGAAGTGGATTTTTCAGGCTGGAGCCATGAAAATGATTTTTTCAATGACTTTAAAACAGCAATCGTTCAACGACGAATTGTTGAATTTGATTACTACAATCAAGAAGGAAAGAAAACCTTTCGCCGTGTAGAGCCTATACAAGTTTGGTTCAAATCTAAAGCCTGGTATCTAAAGGGCTTCTCTCTAACGAAGCAGGACATACGGTTATTCAAAATAGGCCGAATCAAAAATCTGGTTGTCACTGACCAAAGCTTTACTGCGCGGGATTCCCTGCTACTATCAACTAAATCTGGTTCTCTCAACCAGAAAGAACCGAATCTGGTCAGAATCAAGCTTCGGATAGAACCAGAAAGAGCCTTCCGAGTATTTGATGATTTTCATGAGAGCATGATTGAAAAACAGTCGGATGGCAGCTTCATTGTAACAGTCTTCTGGCCAGAGGATAACTGGCTGTATGGGTTTATTTTATCTTTTGGCCGTTATGCGGAGGTATTAGAGCCAGAGCATATTCGTGCCACCATAAAAAATGAAGCAAAAATGATTTCACAAAAATATTTATAATGTGACACACTGCTGTCACATTTCCCTTGATATACTCAAATAGCAAAACAAAATAAAATTTAGAAATGAGGAATTTTACCATGTCTAAGGCTATTTGGTTTATCACGTACACGCTTAAAGAAAATGTATCAATAGAAGATTTTCTACTTGCTTCAAAAAGCTGCAACGACGAAGTGTTGTCGAAGCAAAAAGGATTTATTTCCTGGAAAGTACTTCGAGATGGGGATACTTGGGTTGATTTGGTTGAATGGGAAACTGCGGAAGATGCAAAAAATGGCGAAACTGCTGGTGGAAACAACCCTGCTGCCCGCGAATTTTATTCTTTCATAAATATGAAAAGCTGTAAGCTGCAGCTATTTTCTGTTGAGGAAAGTCACTGATTTATTTCAGAAGGTTTCTTCATTAAATTGGTTGGTTCTCATGATTCCCAATCAAACTAAAATCCGGTCGTTCCTGTTTATGAGGTAAGAGTGGAGTTGATATTGTTTTTGTCAATTATCCAGCCCGTTGTCCTGATAATTGACGACATCCTCTCATACTACCAGAAAAGCTTGGAACAAAATCAGGATACCTCTGATTTTTATTCCAAGCTTTACGACGTTATTTAGCTTTTATCCTAGCACCAGAATTTGACATAAAAACGCCTTTTTCCAGCTTCATTGCTTTTTTGGAAAACCAAGGTCTAAAATACAATTTATTTCTTAGCTGCAAATTGAGCCGATTGTGTTCCAGCTTGTCTACCAAAAACAATAATGTCAGCAACTGCGTTTCCACCAATACGGTTTTGTCCATGTATTCCGCCAGTAACCTCTCCAGCCGCATATAAGCCTGTAACTGCAGAACCATCTTTATCTAAAACCTCTGTTTTAGTATTGATTTTGACACCACCCATTGTATGATGGATACCTGGTGCAATTTTAATCGCATAGTATGGGCCAGTTGTTAAGTCATAATCCATTGCGGTTGTACGTTTGAAGGCTTCGTCTGATTGGTCTTTTACTGCTTTGTTCCATGTATCAACTGTTTCTTTTAATGTCTCAGGAGTCATATCGATTTCTTTAGCCAAATCTTCGATTGTCTCACCTTCAATGACAACACCTTGATCTTTGTAGAAATCTACTTGTTTAGCACGTTCAGCTAATGCACCATCAAAAATAAGGTAAGCATAGCTTTCCGGAAGAGCTGTAATAGCTTTAGATACATTGTCGCGAGTTTCCAACTCATTATAGAAACGTTCACCTTGTTGATTAACCAAGATTCCGCCTTCACCACGGACAGTTTCACTAATCAACATACCAGAATCCTGTACAACTGTCGGATGCACTTGAATCTGTTTCATGTCAACCACTGCGCCGCCGGCTTCTTCGACCATGCGTATACCGTCACCCGTACTACCTTCCGATGTTGTGCTTACATAATCTTTCAGCTCAGGACGATATTCCTCAATCATTTCCTTATTGGAACCAAATCCACCAGTCGTAATAACAACCGCATCTCCAGAAATAGTCTTGGTTTCTCCATCTATTTTTACCTCTACCCCTGTTACCTGCTCCTTATCTTTAATAATTTTGGTAACTTCTGTATTAACAAACAAAGGAATGTCTTTTTCGTAGATATTTCTTACAAGCCCATCTACCAGATAAGCGCCAACTGCAGACCCATCATTCGGACGATGAATTCTTTTCACACTTGCTCCACCACTATAACTGATATTATCCAGTGTAATATCCATTGAATCCAGCCAATCAATCGCAGGTGAAGAATTATCCACTAAATAGCGCAGTAATTCTTTATCGTTCGTCTCTTTTCCGCCCTTTAGAGTATCTTCAAAAAATAAATCATTACTATCTTCAATTCCTTGTGCTTCCTGAAATTTCGTCTCAGAGGCGTTCATTCCTCCTGAAGATTTCATCGTATTCCCGCCGGCAACTGGAAGCTTTTCTAAAATCACCGGATTCATACCTTCCTCTTTGGCTGATAAAGCAGCTGCCATTCCGGCACCACCACCACCAACGATAATAATATCATAGCTGTCTTTTAGCTCAGAAGGATCTGTATATTCTGTTGCAGAAGCCCCTGATGCTACTTCAGCAGAGCTGGAGCTTTCTTTACTTTTCTCTGTGGCACCTTTTCCAGCAGAGTCAGCGCCGCAAGCCCCTAGTAAAAACAACGTTGTTAGTCCGATGAATCCTTTTTTTAGCACACTTTTCTTCACTTATTATTCCCCCAATAATTAAAATACAATAGAAGCAACTTAAATGTGATTAAATGAGCAAGAAAACTCAATAAATAATTACCCAATGTTCTTCCTGACATTTTGAGCAAAAAAGTTTTTTCTACCATAATCAAGTATAGCTGATATCATTTCTTCCCGCAATAACAGATTTTGGACAATAATCAGAAGAAAAATCTGATTATTGCCCTATTCTCGATATATTAGAGCATGACTAAAAAGTAGCTTGGCAGCTGAAACTTTCAGGAACGATTGTGGACAACAAAAAGCAAACACGGCTTATGTGACGTATAAGCGAGTAGTTCTGCCGACAACTTCCCAGCAGGTTTGAAACTATTCGCCATTAACTTGTTCCGACACGCTCTAGTCAATAAACAATACTGTTTTTTATGCTTCTAAAGCTGAATACTTCGTCCTTATTCAGCGACATGTATGATACGCTGACACACTGCGAAATTTCAAGATGATGGTAGTGAGCTGACAGTTAATTATAGAATACCCATTGACCGACTTAGCTTTGATAGATAGTTATAAATAAAGCTTGGAATAAGTTCCACGTTTTACATTGTACCTAGGCAAATAAGAAAGCAGCTTTTCTTTCAATTATATTCCATTGACTTTCGATTCATACCTTCCCTTGATAGCAAGCTTTACACTCTATCTCTCCTCAATCTTCTGACAACCTAGCATACCGTGTTCTTTTTTCAGAAAATCTTTGAACCAATAGAAGCTTTTTTTAGGTACTCGCTTCATATCACGCAACTCATGATTTCCTCTGTTGACATAAACCATCCCATATCTCTTTTCCATATCGCCCTTAGAGCTCGGCAAATCAATTAGTCCCCACCCAAGATATCCTAGTACATCACATCCATCAATGATCATTGCATCCTTCATCGCTTTGATATGCTGCTCATGGTAGTAAATTCGGTAATCATCCTGAATTGCTGTCTTCCCATCCCATTCTTCCTTTACGCCTATTCCGTTTTCTACAGGAAAAATCGGTATATTGTATTTTTGGTACATCTTATTGATTATATCCCTAAAACCAAGAGGATCTATCCCAAGATTCCACTGATTATTTGAGACAAAAGGGTTCTCAACCTCGCCAAAAGATAAATAATAATTTGGTGCTGCATCTGACGGAATGTTTTTATGACTGATGGAACCAGTACAATAGTAGCTAAATGCTAAAAAGTCACTCGTTACTTTTTCGATTTCTGCAAGTTCTTCTTCTGATATATCTAAATCTAACTGCTGTTTTTCAAACGTTCGAACTTGTTTGGAATACCCGCGTCCACAAAAAGCATTTAAAAGGTTTTGATTGATAAACTCGTCCCATTCTCTTGCTATGCGTATATCCTTAGGATCATTTGACGCAGGATACATATTCGAATAGGCCAGCATCCCGCCAATTTCACCATCTGTCGTTTCATGGATGTAGTTAGCAATCTTTGCATGTGCCACCATGATATTATGTGCAATTTGATGGATATTTTCTGTTGTATCTTCTGTAGTTAACGTACCGCCATATAGTAGTGCCAACGGGGTTGAATACAAGTTTTGCTCATTAAAGGTAACCCAGTATTTCACCTTATTTTTGTAGCGGTCTACTACTTTTTTTCCATATTCTACAAAGGCCTCTACAACATGTTTACTCATGAACCCCTCGTAATTTTGTGCTAAGTGAAGAGGCATGTCAAAGTGATAAAGGCATAGCATCGGCTCAATATTTCGTTCCAACATCGCATCGATATAGCGGTCATAAAACAAGAGTCCTGCTTCATTAAATGCTCCATCACCTGTAGGATTAACCCGCGACCAAGATGTTTGGAATCGATAAAAGTTCATCCCCATCTCCTGCATCAAATCGAGATCTTCCTCGTATCGGTTATATCGGTCGATGCCGTCTTTCCAATCTGATGTAGTTTCCGTTGCTTCACGAATATCATAAACGGAATGGCCTTTTCCATCTTCATTCCAAGCACCTTCGGTTTGCATACTTGATGAGGAATCTCCCCAAAAAAATGTTTTCTTTTTCATCATCTCATTCCAATCATCATTCTTCTTTATCAATCGTTCTTTCAACTTTTTAACAGACTAAGAAACTGTCAGCTCAGCACTTGCACGAGCAACCCGTTCACTGACCTTCAAAAATGGCAGATAGAAAAATACCAGTGCAACGATAATGATTGCTTGAACAATAACAGCTCGCCAATCTCCCGCTGTTGCTAAAAAGCCGCTTAAAAATGGCGGTGTCGTCCAAGGAATTGTGACAACGCATGGATTTACCAGCCCTACCGCTGTTGCAAAATATCCAATACCTGTACCGATAATAGGAGATAAAACGAAAGGAATAATCATCGGTAAATTAAATACAATAGGCAAACCAAAGATGACAGGCTCATTAATATTAAAAAGATTAGGTCCTAAAGCCAGCTTGGACAAATCTCTATACGCTCGATAGCGGCTAAAAATCAAGATTGCCAGAATTAACGCAATCGTTGAACCCGTTCCGCCCATCAAAGCACCATATACTTGATGAAACGCTGAGTTGATAATATGAGGAGCATCCTGCCCTGCTGCCGCTGCATCCATATTTTCATTCATATTTACCATCAATAGCGGATCCAGAATCGGTCCTGTGATTACAGATTGATGAATACCAAAAGAAAACAGCAAGTTTCCCAGACAAACTAAGAATAAATAGCCAAACAACGATGTTCCAACACCACGTAAAGGTTCTTGAATGAAGCGCTCAATGATTGACATAAAATCATTTCCAGTTAGCTGAATTAGAAATGAAGCTAAGGCAAATAGTGAAACGACAATAATCAAAGGAATCATTGTGTTAAAGGACTTCCCAACTGCTGGTGGTACGCTGTCGCCTAAATTGATTTTCAATCTTTTAGATCGAGTGAGACGAATATACATTTCAGTTGCTAACAGACCTGTAATGATTGCGGCAAAAACCCCTTTTGAGCCGATGTTTCCATAGCTGATAACACCAGTGATTGTTACAGCTGCTTCTGCATCGATTGGCGTCGTCTCAATCATCAGCGGAAGCAACGTCAGAAATGCCGGAACAACAGCGATGACTACCCCTATTGGGTTGTCATAATCCCTATTTTTTGCCAGAAAATATCCAATTGCAATCACAAGGATGATACCTGTGATATTTAACGTTGCGTTGGTAATAATATTTCCCCAATTTTGCCAAGTCGACATTGTATCCGCACTAATAATATCCTTGAACCACCCAGTAGAATCTAATACTACCGAGTTAATCAGAATGGCAATACCAGCTAAAATGAATAAAGGCATGATAGTCGCAAACGAATCACGTAACGTTCTTAAATAAATCTGATTTCCAATTTTTTGAGCTGTCTGAACAAATTTCCCCATCAAAACTTCTCTTTTTTGATTTTTATTCTCATCCACCATTTGTACCTCCCAAATTATTTATAGCTGCGCGCTAACCTTTAACACATGATAACACTTACAAATATTTTTGTAAATACATAATTAAAATAAGTATATACTAATTTACCGGAATAAAAAAAGACTCTACTCGACATTTACAAGTAAAGTCCTTTCTTTAACATACCTAGCTAGTTTATATCAGCAACTATTTTTCCTGAAGTGTAGGGGTATCTTGTTTCAGATAAATCAAACGGGGTCCCATCATCAAAGAAGACCACCTGATTCGTCTCCAGAATTGGGTCCCCTACTTCGATATTAAACTCTTTACTATCCAATTCATTTGCCTTAGAAGCAATAATCACACGCTGCGCAGCACTAATTATATAACCTAGCTCATCCCGTATATAATTATATATAGAGCCCATCAAAATCTTCTCATCCAAATCTTTGATGTACTTTAGCGGCATAATTGATGTTTCTATACTTCTTGCCTCGTTATTTACATATCTCACACGCTTAATATCATAGACCGGGTCGGTCGTTTTTATCTTCAGTTCCTCAGACTCATACGGAGTCGGAAAGCGAACATCAAAACGGATGATTTTACTGGTAACCGCCACACCCTCTTGGACAGATGTACCAAATACGCTATTGATTTGCGTGACATTCTTATTGTTCTTTTTGATATTATTTCTGACATACGTCCCTGATCCCCGTCTCGTATACAATAGACCTTCATCGATTAGCAATTGTATTGCTTTTCTGACGGTTACTCGACTTGTATTATAGGATTTAGCCAATGTTTCTTGATCAGGCAACAGTTCGCTTTCCTTGAAATCACCCTCAACAATTTTTTTCTTTAAGGCAATCGCAATTTCTTTGTATTTAGGCATTCTTGTCCTCCTTGAAATTTGTATATACTTATATAGTAATAGAATATCTTTAATTTGTAAACAAGCTATACAACTACAAAAGATTTGGAAGAGAAAAACTTCTATTTTGCCATTTCAGTTATCAATTCCCTAATTTTAAACTGCTTTGATGAAAAAAGCCTGATTTACGATAGGATTATCCTTGTTGTAAAAGGCTAATATTTGTAGAATCTCATAACAACCATCAGCAGATTACATAAAATTAAATGAATTGTAGAAAAACCAATAATCACTTCTCCAATGTTCATACCTAAAAAGCAACTTTACTAAAACAGGTATTCTCGTCATAGAATGCAGTTACTATTTGAAGATTGAAAGGGGAATTATTAGTATTTGGAAGACCAATTGATTGCTGCCTTTTTCGCCTGGGAAAACAGCTGGCGATAATTCAGCCGGTAAGTGATGCCATCTTTAATAAAATGTGTACTGCATTGGCGGAACTCAAACGATACATTCTGCTCGATACATTGCTGACGGATGTCAAGGACCCATTGATAGTCCATGAGACGTCCCTCTTTGTGATATTCTCCTCCAGCCATAACCAGTTCAATTCCTGTTAAATACTCAGAAAGATTAATTGGTCCCAGCAGCGGCTGACAAATAATATTTTTATGGCGAATGGGCAGCGACTGTAATATCGGAAGACGTTTATCAGCAATCTGCTGATTTTCAACAGAGACACCGATAGTCACATTTTCATATCCGGAACCCCAGTCACTAGGCAGACACTCCTGCAGCCGTTCGATTCTTTTAGTCAGGAAAATAAACCGGCAATCGGAACGCTCCCGGATCATAGCCCAGCATTCAGCCCGCCATTCATCAGCCTCTTCAAGCAGGAAATCACTTTTAAAACATGTATAAATGGTTGAACCGGAGTCGATGACGTAAGCCCCCTTACTTTTTTTTATCGGCGCATCGAAGCTCTGTGCCTTTACTATTTTATCGGCTTTACGCTGTCTTTTCTTAGCTCCTTCATGAATAAAACAATAGCGGCAGCCTTCGCTGACTCGCTTGCAGCCGCTCCACGGATTCCAAAATGCCATGATAGTTGCTCCTTCCCTTGTTCAATCTTTAACATAGCTCTATTCTATTAATAATATCATAATTTTCTTGACCCAAGTTCTGTAAAATAAAAACAGAGACAGGTTCTTTGACTGAATGAACTGCTCCTTGAAAGAGAATAGTTTCCCATCAAACCAGTAAAAGACCAATCACAGACAGAGTCATTGACGGACTGGAGTATCAGTTATTCAAGTCAAAAGAGCTATGGCATACTACAGTCACGCCTCTTTACAGTTTACTTGTATTCTTTTTGAGAACTTGGTCTATACACTCTTATACTCTTTTGCTTGTTCAGTACCGCTTAGTACACGTACCACTCCTTGGTACAATGCGTCCATTTCCATTTCTCCAGCCAACACCTCAACTGGTGCTATCCAGCCAATCCCCTGTTTGATTGCTTCAACAATATAAGTAGAATAACTAATTCCACCAGTGAGAATGATTAAATCCACCTGTCCATTCAGTACAGCGGCCATCGCAGCAATCTCTTTATTTATCTGATAGCACATACCATCTAAATAAATTTTAACATTTTCCTCCCCAGCGGCTATCCGCTGTTCAATTGCCCGAATATCGATTTCATTTAAATAGGATTTTAAGCCGCCAATTCCAGCAAGCATCCGTTTAATTTCTGGTAATGTTAATTTTTCCTGTACTACCTTTTCCGCAAAACTGACCAAAGGCAAACTGCCGGTTCGTTCTGGTGTATATGGTCCTTCTCCATCAAGTCCATTGGATAGATCAATGATACGCCCCAGTTTATGAGCTCCAATACTCACTCCTCCGCCTAGATGAGCAACAACGACCTGACTTTCTTCATATTTTTTACCGTGCTTTGCCAGCACTGTCCGAGCCACCGCTTTTTGGTTTAGAATGTGTCCCACTGATCGCCGCTCAATGCCGTTAAGTCCAGAAATCCGAGCAACCGGCTGCAGCTCATCAGTGACCACAGGATCAACAATGTATGCAGCGACACCATATTGTTTGGCAAAATCAGCTGCTAAAATAGCCCCCAAATTGGAGGCATGCGTATTATATTTTTCTGTTTCCAAATCATTCAGCATATCCTGATTAACTACATAGGTTCCGCCGGGAATCGGCTTCAGCAGCCCTCCTCGTCCGACAACCGCCTTCATAATAAAGGGCTGCTCCACTTTTGTGCTGATAAAGGTTTGAATTGCCTGTCTCCTAAAATCCTTTTGAAGGATAACTCCGGGGAATTCAGATAGCTCTGTACTAGAATGATCGATTTTTTGTTCCGCAAGCACCTGTCCATCAGCAAAAAGAGCCGCTTTTGTTGAAGTGGACCCGGGATTAATAACTAACACTACCTCCAGCATATTTTTCACTCCTTTAATTGCTCTAGTGCAAATTCTAATGAGTAAAGCTTATTTTCTACAGAATCACTTCTTGACGTTAAAACAATAGGTATTTTGGCTCCAGCAATAAGTCCCCCCGTTGTGGCATTTCCAAATAGAAGTAACGATTTATAAAAAATATTGCCTACATCAATCGAAGGAACAACTAAAATATCAGCATCTCCTTCGATTGGACCAGTAAATTTTTTATGAGCGACCGCTTCTTTGGATAAAGCCAAGTCTAAGGACAAAGGACCATAAACAATAAACTCCTCTTGATTACGGAAATAATCAGTGACTTCCTGAGCCAAAATGGAGGAAGGCATTTTAGGATTGTAGGTTTCTGCAGAGCTGAGCAAGGCAACCTTCGGCTTTGCAAGCCCCATTTTCTCAGCAACTGAAACGGCATTTTCAATAATTTGAATCTGCTGATCTTTAGTGGGTGCGATATTCATCCCAGCATCAGTTAGTAATAGAGGACGGCCTAATTTGGGAATATCAATGATTGAAACGTGGGAAAGCAAAGACTGGCTTTTTAATGCATGCTCCTTTTTCAACACCTCTTTGAGCATGTCATGGGTTTGAACGATTCCTTTTAAAAGAATCTGCGTCTGCCCGTCCGTTAAACTCTGGACTGCTTTTTGAATCATTGTTCCTTTTTCACAGGAAATGTACGTCCACAAATTATCCTGGTCAATATTTTCAGCTTCATCAAAAATATAAAAATTTACGGCTGAACCATACTTCCTTTTAGCAGCTTTTACCAGTTCCAGTATTTCTGTCTGAGAGCCGCCCGGTACTGCAACATTCGTCATCTTCAACTCACCTCTGCACTTTTCTCTACCATACCACAAAGAAAGCGCTTACGCACATGGATATTTATATCCTCTTTTAGTTATGCCCCTACAATCATCTACCGAATATATCCTGTCACCAATTTGCTAAGCAAACAGGCAGCGACAAACGTAGACTCTGTTACAATATTCTCACAACAGCTCACAATGAAAAAGCAGGCTTTTTCAATTCGACTCATCCAACCAACTCCCTATTTTCAAAAATAATCCCCATTCCTTCTTCAGTCCCTTTCATAGTTTTAGTAATAATAGCTTTCCACTCTTTATTAATCATTATTCAATCGTTTATATATCTATTTTATCACTATGTAAGAAAGAGAGGGAGGAAATCATATGAGCGTTACACGTTTCTCTTTCCACACTCATCTAACCTTTGATGCGTTTGAATTACGATTTTAAGTATGCTATTCTTTGTTTATAAAGGGGTAAAATTCTTTTAGAATTATGTTATTAAAAAAATTGAAAAAGGAGTAAATTATGAAAAATTTTAACAAAGTTGTTTTAGGTGGGGTTTTAGTTTTATTATCATTCATTCTAATTGCTTGTGGTAGTAACAACGAAAAGAAAGAGGACACAAAAGCGAAAGAAAATGGTACCGTTCAAAATTTTAAAGACAAAGGATACCTGTTCTCAGATAGGAGTTACCGCTCCTTTGACAATATGGTTTATGCTCTCGTTATAGATAACCCAGATACAGGAATCACCTTTGAATCCTATGTAAAGCTAGAAAAAAAGGGTGACGACTTAATTCCCGACAGCATAATGAGCATCCGATATAATGAGAAAGATAAAGATATCGACAGTGAGGTAGTCTATTTTCAAGGAAAACATTCAGCTGATGAGGAAGATACGCTTGATGCCTATACAGAAACACTTGAAGAGTTGGATTTATCCAAAGGAGACTTTATAGACTTCGTCGTTCAGTATGCAAAAGACAATTATAAAGTAAGTGAAGAAGATTTAGAAAAGGCAAAAGATATTGGTTCTGATGACGACGCTAGCGATGAATCGTCGGATGAAGATGAAGATTCCGACAATAGCAAGACTGAGAAACCTGATTTTGGTCCATTGAGCGATAGTTGGGACTCGTTCCAAATAGAATTGGATGGGGAAGTTATTCAACTTCCGCTTACGTATAAAGAGTTTGAAACATTTGGCTGGTCTGCCAACGACAGTAACGATGTTGAAACAACTGATATTATTAAAGCGGGAGATTCCGAAACTTATTTCCAGATGGACAAAGGTAGTGCCAATATAAGAGTTACCATAGAAAATTTTTCTGATGAAGATAAAAAATTAGAGGATTGTGATATTTCAGAATTATCAATCGAGGTATTTCTAATTGCAAGATTAGATAATGGAATTACCCTTCCCGGCGGAATAAAAATAGATGATAAAGACAATTCTGTTACAGCTGATACCATAAAAGAGGCATATGGTGAACCGGAAAAAGTAGTAGAAGCAACCGGCTTCCTAATTTATCAGACTGACTATAAAAATAAATATTCTATGCGCTTTGCCGATGGCGGCACTGGTGATATCAACAAAATCCAAATCAAAGTTGACGATCAAAGATAAGTAACAAAAATCCTAACTGGAAAATTTTCCAGCTAGGATTTTTTTGTTGAGAGCAATAGGTTAGGATACATACACTTGCGAAGAAACAGACTATATTTTTTTCATTTTATTACTTAAAAACCGCACTTCTTCAATCCAAATACAGTTAAAAATTGATTATTTGTACCACATGTGAGTCACATTATTATCTCTCATACTCTATTTGCTTAGCCTAAATTTGAATCAATACCAATTTTTTCTTGATTGCACAACATTGATTAATGTCCTCGAATATCATTTTCAAGAATTGAACCCAACTTAGCTGAACGATAAAAATAGATTGTATAATAATTTGAAAATTCAGCTTTGTCTTTTAATTTTTGATATACTATTTCACCGCGCTCCAAGAGGTTACTTTTAAACCTATCATTCTTTTGGCTCATGATATCTATTTCTTGATTATACGATTTATAATATGTTTGTAATTCTTCTAAACTTTGCTTGCTTTCCACAACTAAAGTGGCTAAATAGTCCACCCCATTTCCGTTTCCATTCAGCTTACCTACAATACTCTTATGTTGAATTTGTTTCGTCCCCTTTGGCACCGGAATATTTTCCAATTCACTTTCCATTCTCCACACAACAATATTATTTATCAATGGAATTCCCAAAACTGGGCTGGTTATCACTAGTAAAATGGTCACCAGAAGCAAATACTTAAACACTTTGACTATTTTCTTCATTTAATCATCTCCTTACCAGCAACTCTAGAACAAAATCTTCTAACTAAAAAAATACATCTCACTATAAAAGATTTCTTGCTGATAATTAATGAGCAGGAAAGTCTTTTCTATTAATATCAAACGACAGCAAAAATCAGTTTTTATATGTATTTCCTATCCCGTATTTTTTTGATTTTTCAGATAACAAAAAACCAGCAAATCACTCTTACAAAAAATATCCCTACTTATGATATTTAGAACGTCTTTTAATAGTAATCTTGGAATTCTATTATACCAAATGAATTTTAGAAAAAAACGACTGATATTCCCTCATACCAGTCGTAGCTCTCTATTTTTAAAGCTCATTTTCAAAATAATCACTCACCATATAGACACAGCTTTTTCATTCCACAATAAAAGAACTTGGTGTCTTATTTTCCTTATACCTTTTAAACAAAATACAAAATTGAATTAATGACACGCTTAAACAAACTACGTTTGACTGTACAAAAAAATTAGAACAGTGATGTTCAACTTTACTTATTTTTTTATCCATACCACTCATTTTTTGTAAACTCATATTCCTGTCTAAATTCTTCTGAGAATTTTTTTAACAATAAACCATCTATAATAGACTCTGAATTAATAATTAAAGTAGGCAGTATAGTAACTAACATAAGAATAGCTACACCAATAATAACAGAAAATATAGATAGTATATTTCCAAATAGAGAACCATTTAGTCCAGATAAAAAATCGGAATCAAGGTCACTCAACCACGATTTGTTTATCCTATAGAATTGCATAAGTCCAATAACAATGAGAAGAAAAGCAAATAAAACGGACATCAATCTCTTTATATGCTTTGTAGATTTCATCTTGAGAAGAAGCTCATTTTCGGGCAAATACTTTTCTTTAATAGCCTCTATTAACTTCACCTTTATGATATAAAATGATAATAAGAAGCTTGTTAATATATAAACTGATGATATTATGATATTCATCGTTGGATTACTTGTTATTTTTAAAGCCGAAAAATAAAATACAACAGCATTTTGAGTAAATAGGTATGTTGCAATTGCATAAGCTGCATTTCTAAAGAAAGGGAGGCTTTTAAAATAAAATATCCATATAAAAAATACAAGCAGGGCAGATATTATCGGGAATGCAATTCCATTGGTTTTAGAAAATAGACCTATTATAAGTGAAACGGCACCAAACAATGAGATTTTTAGTGATTTTGGGAGTAATTCAGTTTCTGGTTTGTTGATAGTGAAATACACTTTGTGCATTGTATTTCTATCTAAAGCGATTGGGAACGATATTTCTTCTATTAATTTGAAAAGTTCCTTCATAGACCTCCCCCCCAATTTTCAAGAGGAGAATTGTTTGTTCCCAGCCCACTTCCGTTTTCAGCAGGAATGTTTGATGCAATATTTACCATCTAAAAACACACTCCTTCCGCCTTGAATCTTTGTTCATAAAAAACAATCTTTATGGTAAGAATAATTACTTTTTAGTGTAGCATAAAAGCAATACATAGTAAATTCCAGTTTCTCTCCAGAACAGTAAACCAAAGGAAACAAACATAAGGAAAATGGTCTCCCATTCTATGGCACACCCATATTTCAATGTTGGCAGAAAAGAGGATACCTATCAAAGCCATTATGGAACGTGTGGGCATACCGATGCCGAGATCACAACGAAACCATATACCCATGTTACTGAAGAAATAGAACCATAATTGCCCCTTTTCATGATATCTAAATTATGAACATAGCTTAGACCCTTATGGAATAAGAATTGATACATATTTCATTTATGATACGGTTCCCCCTTTTGTATCCGAAAGGCCCGATAAATCTGCTCCACCAGAATCAGCCGCATTAGCTGGTGTGGATAAGTCATTTTGCCGAAAGAGATTTTTTGATTGCTTCTATTTAATACCTTGTCGCTAAGTCCTAGTGAGCCGCCGATGACGAAGGCCAGCTGTGACTTGCCGGAGATGCCCAGCTGCTCGATGTCTTTGGCAAAGTCTTCGCTGCTGGGCTGTTTGCCGTCTATGGCTAGGGCAAACAGGTAGTCGCTGTCTGAGAGCTTAGCAAGAATGCGCTCGCCTTCTTTATCCTTCACTTGAAGCATTTCGGCTTCGCTAAGCTTTTCCGGCGCCTTTTCGTCGGGTACTTCAATGACTTCTACTTTACTATAGCTCTGCAGGCGTTTCAGGTATTCATTAATTCCCTGAACCAGATATTTTTCTTTTAGCTTTCCCACAGTAATGATTTTTATACGCATTTCTTCACATCTTTTCTTCTTTTTCTCATGTTTTCCACTAATTTTATCATGAAGGAGATTTGTATTCCACAGAATTTCCACAAAGTTATGCACATATACACAGACTTATCCACAGGTTAGACATCGTTTCAGCACTATTTTTACAACTTTTTCAATACAAACATGTATTCCCCTGCTGATTTATACACATTACCCACAATTCTGTGGATAACTTTTTTTAGATGTTTTCCACATCTTTCTTCTTTATTTTTTCATAATTAGGGTTATTTTTTTCTCACTTAAATGAATTTTTACCAAAGTTTTTCATAAAAAGTTCAAAGCTATCCTGTAGACTAATGTTGTCTAGGAAAGCTATACTATTAATTAGATAAATGAATAATAAATCGGAGGATGTTTATAATGGATAGAAGAGATGTTACACCTAATTCAAATAAAAATGGTTTATTTAAAAAATTTGGTATTGGACTTGCAAGCGGTCTGCTCGGTGGTGCGTTGGCCTTCGGCGGTCTATATGCAGTAACCGATATGTCCAATAACAACACACCTAGCTCATCTGAGCAGCTGACGCCTGAAAGTAATGACGGGGATACAAAAGTCAGCAACGTAAATGTGAATGTCAACAGCGACATCACAAAAGCTGTGGATAAGGTTCAGAACGCAGTTGTTTCAGTTATCAACATGCAGAGTGTCAGCAATCAACAATCTGGACTCTACGGCGGTTTGTTTGATGAAGGCAACCGCGGCGGCAGCGACAGCAATTCTGATGCTGCTGATGGGGCGGATTTAGAGGCGGCCAGTGAAGGCAGCGGGGTTATCTATAAGAAAGACGGAAAAACAGCTTATATTGTTACCAACAACCACGTAGTCAGCGGTGCTGAAGGTTTGGAAATCGTTCTGCATGATGGTACTAAAGTAAAGGGCGAGCTTGTGGGAACAGATTCTTATACTGACCTTGCAGTGATTAAGATTACTTCTGACAATATTGATGCGGTTGCAGAATTCGGTAATTCCGACAGTCTGAAAATCGGCGAGCCTGCAATTGCGATTGGTTCTCCTTTGGGCTCTGACTATGCAAACTCTGTGACACAAGGGATTGTTTCTTCTTTAAACAGAAATATCACAAATACTAATGATGATGGTGAAACAATTAGTATCAATGCGATTCAAACAGATGCAGCTATCAACCCAGGAAATTCCGGTGGTCCGCTAGTCAATATCGAAGGTCAGATTATCGGGATTAACTCTGTGAAGATTGTCCAATCCAACGACTCTGTCAGCGTTGAAGGTATGGGCTTTGCGATTCCAAGTAATGATGTAGTCAACATTATTAACCAGCTGGAAAAAGAAGGCAAAGTTACTCGTCCGGCATTGGGTGTATCGATGGTTGATATGACTAACATTTCTACTCAGCAAAGAGAGCAGATTCTGAAGACTCCTGAGGAATTAACGACTGGTGTAGTCGTTCGTTCTGTACAATCAGCAACTCCAGCAGACAAAGCTGGTCTTGAAAAATATGACGTAATCACTAAAATTGACGGCGAAGACGTAGAGTCTTCAACGGATGTTCAAAGTGCTCTTTATAAGAAAAAAGTTGGTGATACGATGGAAGTTACCTTCTACCGCGGTTCTAAAGAACAGACCGTAAAAATCGAACTAACTATTGATCAAACAGCATTACAATCACAAGAATAAAACAGGAAAAAGCCGCCTTCGTCGACCAGCGACGGAGGCGGCTTTTTTTATTTAATGTACACTGAGAAAAATAGGTCAGCAATTATTATTCTTCTCAATAATCCTCAGCTGAAAAAGGAGTCCCAACTACTGCATCAAACGGCAGTTCCATAATTCCCTTCTTTTCTGGAGCATTGGGTACATTCAGTTCTCTAGCAGAACAAATCATACCCAAACTCTCTACTCCCCGCAGCTTTCCTGGCCAAATCATCATACCATCCGGCATCATTGCTCCCGGCTTCGCTACAACAACCTTTTGTCCGGCTTTGATGTTCGGCGCGCCGCAGACAATCTGCAAAACTTCGCCATTATCCACTTCTGTTTGAGTAACAGATAAATGGTCCGAGTCCGGGTGTTTTTTACAGGATTTAACAAATCCAACAACAATTTTAGGTGTTTCATCCAGTATCAGCTCTTCAGAAAATCCATTTGCTTTTAATTCTTCGTTCAAGCGATTTAGTTGTTCTTCTGTTAATTCTACCTGTCCACTGCCCTCAATAGAAATAATCGAAGAAACATTAAAAATGTTCCAAGCAACCACTTGATTAGAACCCGCAGTTACTTTTGCAACATTTCCCTTGCGCTCTACACTGTTTTCCTGCCCCAGATCATCTGCGACAATCACCAGTAAGGTGTCGCCTACATGTTCTTTATTATATGAAAAAATCATTTATTCTCCTCCTTGACTGTTTTCCTGTCTAATCTTATCAAAAAAAGCATTTGGGTGCACGCAATTTTTAGGCAACATCTCGATTTGCTAATAAACCTAACCGACAGCTGCTAGGCAAAAAAGGGTGGGAATCCCTGTTATTACTTTTTTTCAATACAATAAAAGGGTGAGAATCATCCGCTCCCACCCTCTCTGTTTCTCACAAGCTCCGAAGAAAATCAGTAATTTCTTTTTTTGTTTTGCGATCTTTATTTACCAGACGACCTAATTCTTTGCCTTCATCTAAAACAACAAAGCTTGGTATCCCAAAAATATTCCATTTCGCCGCAACATCGATAAATTCATCCCGATCTACCTGAATAAACTGATATTCCGGAAATTCATTTTCAATTTCCGGCAGAACAGGCTTGATAAAGCGGCAGTCGCCACACCAGTCAGCCGTGAAAAAGAAAACATTCTTGCCATTCTCTACGTATTCAGCTAATTCCTCTAAACTCGTTGGTATAATCATTGATTTCCTCTACTTTCCGTAAATAATCGTGTTAACAGTAGATTTATCCAGCCCTTTCAACACTTGAATCAGCATTTCTCTCGCTGCTTCAAAGTCTTTGATACTGAACATTGTTTGATGGGTATGAATGTAGCGTCCACAGACACCAATCACAGAGCTTGGTACACCAGCATTTGTAGTATGGGCAGCACCAGCATCCGTGCCGCCTTTTGAAACAAAATACTGATAAGGAATTTTATTGGTTTCAGCTGTGTCCAATAAAAATTCACGCATACGCGGTAGTGTAATCATTCCCGGATCAAAAATACGCAGTAGCGTTCCTTCACCTAAATGACCATAGGTGTCCTTCTTAGTATTGATATCATCTGCAGCTGAACAGTCTACTGCAAAGAACAAGTCTGGTTTAAATTTATGCACAGATGGTTTTGCTCCGCGTAAACCGACTTCTTCCTGAACATTAGCGCCGGCAATCAGCGTATGCCCCAGTGTTTCGTTCTGCAAAGCTTCCAGCGCTTCAAGAACTAAGGTACAGCCGTAGCGGTTATCCCATGATTTGGCGATAATATTCTTGCCATTCGCTGTTTTTATTGTTTCAGTTTGAGGAACAATCGTATCTCCTGGGCGAACACCGTAGCTTTCTGCTTCTTCTTTTGATTCAAAGCCGGCATCAAACAAAACATCTGTTACTTCCAGCTGTTTTTGACCATTAGTACCTCTCAGCAAGTGAGGGGGAATAGAAGAAGAAATACATGGATAATCTCCCTTCGCTGTTTTCAGCGTAAAGCGCTGTGCAGAAACCACATAGGGATTCCAGCCGCCTAAAGGAACTACTCGGAACAAGCCGTTATCCTTGATTTGAGTCAGCATAAATCCGACTTCGTCCATGTGTGCAGCAACCATTACCCGCGGTCCGTCAGCTTCTTTCCCACGCTTAATACCAAATATGCCGCCTAGTCCGTCATATTGAACCTCATCCACTAGCGGTGTAATGTGCTGCTTCATATACGCTCGGATATCGTCCTCTGCTCCGCTGGTTCCCTGTAATTCTGTCAGTTCTTTGATTCGTTGGAATGTTTTTTCTTCCATTTTCTAATCCCTGCCTTATCTTGTTCATTTAATTAACTTGAACTGTCGACTTTCAGCCATTTTAAGCCGCCAAAAACGACTTATTCTCTCAGTTTCAAGAACCGTTTCCATTATAACGCAAAAATATTTCAATGAACATTTTTTCGTTTTTTTATTTTCGGTAGACTGTGTTATCATAGTATTATGATAACATTGATTTATCAATATTTGGGAATAGATGGAGGGGGTTCCTGATGGGTGAAGAAAACGAAATAAGCTATTTCAAGAGCGGACTGGCTTTAGGAGCTGGTTTAGGGGTCATCAGCGGTGTCCTGTCTACCTTATGGTATCAAAAGCAACGCACGCTTGATGCAGATCTTGTACTGGAAAATGTAAAGGATGCTTTTTTGAAAGAGGGACCAATTGAAGGCTCCTGGATTGAGTTTGAGAAAAAACCACTGAGAAAGTTTGCGATTCATTCCAAAACATACAACGGCGGTGTTTCCCGTGTAGAAGACGGCACACTTGTTCAGTATGCTTTTGTTGCGGATGCACAAACTGGTACAGTAATCGAGGTTACTCGTTTATAAAAACAAAAAAAGATGGAGTTGTATGCTGCTGCACACTTCATCTTTTTGTTTTATCTAAAAAAGCAGCAATTCCAAGGAGGCGTACTTGATGAAAAAGCTTTATATTAAACAGAAAGTGTTTAGTTTAGGCGGACATTACACCGTAAAAGACAGCCGTGAGCAGGATCAGTATATCGTAGAGGGGAGCTTTCTTTCTGTTCCCAAAACCTTCACTATTTTGGATATGAACGGACAGACTGTGGGTACGATTACTAAGAAGGTCTTTAGCCTGCTGCCAAAATTCTTTGTAGAAATCGACGGAGAAGAGGCTCTAGTTATTGAAAAAGAGTTTACACTCTTTAAATCCCGCTACCATATCTCCGCAAAAGATTTGGAAATCCAAGGTGACTGGTGGAATAAAAATTTTGAGATTTTAAAAAACGGCAGCCGCATCGGCAGTGTTTCTGAAAAATGGTTCAGCTGGGGGGACTCCTTTGAAATAGATATTTTCGATGACGAATTAGAACACACAATTATTTCCTTAGTCATCGCCATTGACTTCGTTAAACAGCAGGAAAGTGCAGCATCCAGCTCTAACAATACCTCAAATTAAGCGTAGAAACCGCTACCTCTCCGCTACTTGTAGTTTTTTCTAAGGAAGCAGCAAAGCTCCTCAGACACATTTTTTCATTAGAGTGTGTATACTAAAAATCAGAGTTTGACTTACCACCCAGTACAGATGATTTTTAGTCAGGAGGATACGATGAATATTTTAGTTGTAGGAGGAGCTGGTTATGTAGGCTCTCATATTGTTAAACAGCTTGTAGAAGCTGATCATAAAATAGTTGTTCTGGACAATCTGCAGACTGGACATCAACCCGCTGTTCATAAGGCTGCTGCTTTTATCAAGGGAGATGTACGTGACAAAGCACTGCTTAAAATGATTTTTTCCGACACGTCCTTTGATATGGTTTTCCATACAGCTGCTAGTGCTTCTATCAGTGAATCTATAGAAAAACCGTTAGTATATTTTGATAATAACGTCGGCGGTCTGCTCGCTCTTCTAGAGACAATGAATCAGTTCTCTGTAAAGAATTTGATTTTTTCTTCTACTGCCGCTGTTTATGGGGACGTTTCTGAAGGACCAATCACTGAAGAAACTGAGGTTAGACCTAAAAATCCATACGGTGAAAGCAAACATATGATGGAAACCATTCTTCAATGGTGCCATTCAGCTTATGATTTAAACTACGTGATTTTACGTTACTTTAACGTAGCCGGCGCTGATTTAGCAAGTGAAATCGGAGAAGACCATCGCCCGGAAACACATCTAATTCCAGTAGTTCTTGAAGTACCACTAGGAACGCGGGAAGGAATTACTATTCTTGGTTCAGACTATCCGACAAAAGATGGAACGACAGTACGAGATTATATCCATGTTACAGATTTGTCTAATGCACACTTAGCCGCTATGCAGTACTTACTTGAGGGTAATGAAAGTACTCTATTCAATGTTGGCAGTGCTACTGGATTTTCCACCTTGGAAATTATTCGTAAAGTGGAGGAATATACGGGAACAACTATTCCGATTACTTATGGAGAGCGGCGATCAGGGGACGCCCATTCACTTGTTGCCTCCAGTAAAAAAATTCAAGATTTGTTAGGCTGGCAGCCCAAATATACAGATTTGGACACTATCATCTGCACGGCCTGGAATTGGCATAAAAATCATCCAAATGGCTACGAGGACTGACTGAGGATAAATAGGAAAAATGTTCTCAAGAGAATGGCTGTTGCGTTTGAACGCTTTAGCTGGCTAACATTCTATCGGCAGAAATAAATAGGGATGATGACAGAAGCTTGCACCTCTTGTCATCATCCCTGAAAACTGGGCGAACCAACGTTGCTTGATTCCTTGGTCTAATTTGTGCTGAAACGCTGTCAGTGACTGCGGTGTTTTTTATTCAGCAAGTTAAGCAGCTAAGTATTCCGGCATAGGTCTATTTACTACTTGTTTTTCGAAACCCGCCAACCATTTGACTGATTGTCTCATAAACCTTTTGATCGTACGCTTCGGCCTTATTCGTTGAATAGTTTAAAGCCAGCTCATTTAATGCACCTGAAATTGCATATGTCATTAGTTTTGTCTCTGTATTTTCCTTCAGGTATCCTTCTTCCTTAAGCTCATCAAGATGCTTTTGCAGAACGCCCATCGAGTTTTCCTGATCTGCCTTTCTCCAAGCCTCCCAGCCAACTACGACTGGTGCATCCGTCAGTAAAATGCGACGGCTTTCCTTTGTGTTCGCTCCTTTAACAAAGCCCACACTTCCCAAAATCAACTGTTCCCAGAGATCAGTCCTGTTCATGGCTTCTTCTTCGATTTGGCGAGCCACATCTGCCTGAACCTTATCCAAAACTGCCAGAAAAAGCCCCTTTTTATTCTTAAAATGATGATAGACTGCGCCTCTAGTTACATTGCCTTCTTCAGCAATCTCTTCAAGAGATGCATCATAATATCCCTGATCTGTAAAATGCTTTCGCGCAATCTTCAGCAGACTGGCAATTGTTTTCTGCTTTGCTTCTTCTTTTTTCATCTATTCAGCCCTCTCAACTAGCTCGTTATTACTTTACTGAGTCTGGGACATAAACAAAATCCCAGACTTTTGACATCCCTAAAACCGAATAAACGGCATTCCAAAAGCAGCTTTTCTCGGAAATAAGCCGAATAATCTCAAAAATATGAGAAGCTCCAGGTAGGTATCAATCAACAGTCACTCGGTTCCCTCGTAGTGTTTCTTGACAATTTTCGATTCTTCTTATTGCTGTGAAACACAGTGAGGGACGAGCTGATGTTAAACAGTACCTACTTGGTTCTCGGAGTTGAACACTTTTGTCACAACCTCAGTCAAACCGCTTATTTATTTTTGATTTCTCATCCCATGCTTAATAATCCAGTCCTGAGCTTTACTGCCCGGTGTCTTCTTCCACTCTTCGATAATGTATTCGGCTTTTTCGGGTGCTTCCCGGTATAAATCATTTAAATTATTACCTACACTCTTTTGTACAAACTTTTCGTCATCATCCTTTAGATTGGTAAGCAGCACAACATACTGGTTAAATTCCTCCAGTGCAGTATACAGCTTGGGCGACCACGGCAGACGAATTCTAACGCCCTCGCTTGCCAGTCTCCGCACATGAACATTGTCTTCTTTCGTCCAGATAATCAGCTCCTCCAGCACCTCTGCCGGGTGCTCCTGCAATAGAGGACGAATCGCATACTCGCCGGTAAACCGTTTGGTTAATTCCTTCAAAAAAGCTAAAGAGACCTGCCAATCCTGATTGCCGTTGCGCTCAACATACCTGCCCACCGGCCATAACCACCAGCCAAAAGTAAACATGCCCTCTGACTTAGTTAGCTCAGGTCCCAGCATACCATAGAACGCTGAAATATTTTTTGTATAGTCGTTTCCTAAATGTCTTTCCATCCCATCCACAATGGCATCAAACCGTTCAAACAGCGTTTTGTCCTCCAACTGTCCAAGCAGCTCGTTAGAAAAGGCAGTCCCATCAAAATCTTGAATAACAGAAGATAGCTTTGATGAAAAATCTAAAATATACTGATCATTATAATGGTCTTTGTGCTTCATCTTTCTTTTCACCTCCACTTATTTATGTCTGTACTTATTACATTCATAATAACATACACCCTGTATGTACGTCTATAAAGCTATAGCTATTACAATAAACTCCTGATAACTTAATCGATTCCTGCCAGCTGCTTTTATTGGCTAGACTATTTTCCCCATTTCCACGCAAAAAACAGAAGCTCTTTAGCATTTTGCTACTTCACTTCTGTTAAGTATTTCATTTTAATCCATCTGTTCTACGCACCTGACAAACCCGTAGCAACGGTTACTTTTCACTTTGAAAACGGGCCTCAACCCGATAAATCGGCTGTCCTTTAGCAGAAAATTTTTCTTCATATTCTGTCATGATATTTCCTTCATAGGAGCTGTCATGTAAATCCAGCCAAACCTGTTCAAGCACCATACCGTATTTAGAGAAGCTGCTCAAAGAATACTCAAACAATCCGCGGTTATCTGTTTTGAAATGAATTTCTCCATTCGGCTTCAAGATTGTTTCATCCACCGTGAGAAAGCTTTTAGATGTTAAACGGCGCTTTTCATGACGGGATTTCGGCCATGGATCAGAAAAATTCAGGTAAATCTGATCTACTTCATTTTCAGCAAAATACTGCGTCAGCTCCTCACCGTTTACATGAAGCAGCTGTAGATTGGGAAGTTCCTCCTCTAATGCCTTTTCCAACGCAATAGAAAGCACGCTAACCTGCATTTCAATCCCTATATAATTAATTTCCGGATGGGCTTTTGCCATTCCCACGACAAACTGACCTTTGCCTGTGCCTATTTCTATATGAATGGGGTGATTATTTCCAAAGCGTTTCTGCCATTTCCCTTGCCATTGTTCTGGTCCCGCAACTACATATTCTGGATGAGCAGCCAGCAGTTCCGCTGCCCCTGGTCTTTTTCTTACACGCATTCGTTTTTTCCTCGCTTATTTTATCTTTTTCTCATTAAAAGAGACTGAGGTATTTCACCCAGCCTCACAGTTCTATTCATTTATACTTGCTTTTTATAAGAATGTCAACCCGGGAAAAATAGGAACTATCTGAAGACAGCCGCCGTAGACAGTCCTGCTTTTCAAGGTTATTTTCTAGCGATTTGTTCCTTGTTCGACAGCTTCCAGATATTTCTTATGAAGCTGCTTCGTGATTTCTCCCGGCTTGCCGCTGCCGATAAGCTGATCTTCAATTTTTACCACTGGAACCACTTCAATAAGCGATCCGGAGATAAAGCATTCGTCCGCTGCCAATAGCTCTGTTTCGTTAAAAGCTTCTTCCTTTACAGGAATTTTCAGCTCTTGCGCCACGTTTAACAGCTTCATTTTCGTAATGCCAGGCAAAATCAATGCCCCATCCGGATGTGTGTAGACAGTCCCATCCTTAATCATCCAGAAATTAGCAGCTGAAGCTTCTGTAACCTTGCCGTCACGGATTTGTACCGCGTCATCGAAGCCTCTGCTCCGTGCTTCATCCAGCGCCAGAACATTGCCCAACAGACTGAGTGATTTAATGTCACAATGCAGCCAGCGGGTGTCCTGAACGATACCACAGCTAATGCCCTTACTTTGTTTTTCAATCGGGCGTGCAAATGGAATGATATTAGCAGTCAACACACCCTGTACTTTTTTAGGATCAGGTAGAGCATGGTTGCGGGGCGAATCAATGCCGCGGGTAACCTGCAGATACAGTTTTCCCTCTTGTATTTTTTCAACTTCTGTCAGTTTCTTTAGACGATCGGTTAGTTCGTCTCTTGAAAAAGGCAAAACTAGCTTGATTTTTTCTGCCCCGGCCCAAAGACGGTCCAAATGTTCAGTCAGCATGTAGAGCTGGCCATTGTACACACGAATAACTTCATACAGACCATCGCCATACTGATAGCCGCGGTCCTCCATATCAATTTGAACCTCTTCCCGTTCGACAATCTGATCCTTCCATAAAACCTTCATACAGTTATCCCTCCATTTTCTTCAAACGCTGTGGTGCATAGAGTTTTGTAAAAATAACTATTTCAGCTATTAAGACGCCCACTACAATTAGTGCCTCTTGCTTATTCGGCAGAACCACTAAAACAAGAATACTAAAAACAACGGCTGCTACTGATAAAATGACTGTTAGTAAAAAGCTAACTGCCTGTTTCTTCTGCTTTATAGAAACCGGATAAAGATGGGTCATGACCATATAGTCAAACTGTGAATAGATGGGGATTAGCTGAAAACCCATTAAATAGATAAAAATCGCTGCAATTCCCAAGGACATCAAGAATTCATTGGAGAAGTACAGGATAATCCCGCCCACGCCCAGCAGTCTGAGAAATAACCCGCTATATTCCGAACCTCTTACGAAGCTGCGGGTATATAAATAGAGATAGGTATTTTTAGTGGTCTGCTTAATTTGTTTCAATAGAGGATCAAGCAGCTTCCTACGCTTGATGCTCCCGGTAATTTCCGGTACATCTGTAAACAGATGAATAAATCGGTAAATCCGGTGAAGCCGGTTGTTTTCTTTTCGAATCATTTTTTCCCAATCCAGAGATACACCCTGCAGCTTCTGAGCAAGCAGCACTGAAAAGAGCCCAAATATTCCGGCTGCAGCGCCTAATCCGATAAGCGGCTGGATATATAAGCTGGCCACAATCGCTCCCGCACTGGCGCCTAGCCAGATTAACAGCCAAAGGCGGCTTTCATTGGTACCCACTTGATACAAATCATATTCCTGCCATTTCAGATGACTAAGCTTCAAAAGCAGCAGCATAATCAGATAAAAAATAAAAGAACTGAAGGGCTGACCCGTCGCCACAACTACAAAAGGCATCGTTATTCCACCCAGCAATAGACAACATGCAGCAGGAAGAATAAAGGAATGCCGCAGCGCCCGTTGCAGATAGCCTTTCATTTCAGCTTCCTTCGGCAGGATAAACACCTTATCTGCTTCCTGAGTCAAGGTTGCCAGTTGACCAATCCACAACACAGCTAGCCACATTAGTAAAATCAGTGGTTTGCCCCAGCTGAATTCCTCCGGTAAATTTTTCAAAATTTCTGAATAATAGAAGCCTAAACCGCCAAGCAGAAAAATACAGACTAAAACAAAGTGATCGTTAAAAACGTATTGCATATACTTCATCATTTTTTTCAAATGACGGGATAATCGCATCCGATATAAATCTGCCATGTTACCCCACCTTTTCTTCCTTAGTTAATGCAAGATAGATGTCATCTAAAGAAGAGTCCGGTAAATTAAATTCTGCTCTCAGTTCATCCATTGAGCCGATTGCCCGCACTTCTCCCTCGTGAAGCACAACAAAACGGTCGCAATATTTTTCAGCAGTCGCCAGAATATGCGTAGACATCAGAATAGCCGATCCTTGATTGCGCATTGTATCCATCAGCTCCAACAGTGCATGAATCGCCAGCGGATCCAGACCTAAAAACGGCTCATCAATGATATACAAGCTTGGCTCAATCAGAAAGGCACAGAGAACCATAACCTTCTGCTTCATGCCTTTGGAAAAATGAGCTGGAAACCATTCCAGTTTATTTTCCAGTCGGAACGTCTTCAATAGTACTTCTGCACGTCTGAAAGCCTCTTCTACAGGTATATCGTAAGCCATCGCAGTAATTTCAATGTGTTCCTTCAATGTCAGCTCTTCATATAACGAAGGCGTTTCGGGAATATAGCCGATTTTCTTTCGGTAGCTTTCCGGACTTTGACTAAGCGTTTGGTCGTCGATGGAAATTTTCCCTTTCTGCGGAGTCAGCAGACCGATGATATTTTTGATTGTCGTACTTTTCCCAGCACCATTCAGTCCAATTAGTCCAACCATTTCACCCGCTTTAACTTCGAAATTTATATCTTTTAGGACGGGAACGTGACCGTAACCGCCAGTTAAATGCTCAATTTTCAAGCTCATTTCATTGCCTCCAAATTTTTTAATGCTTTCATTATAACATCTTCCATAAAACAACAAAACCCAAGAGAGCAATAGAATACTCTATCAGGCTTTTGCTGCGAACTCACTTTAATCACTTGTTGTTGAAGCAGCTGCATAGAAAGAATCAAAAAATGAAAACCGAGCAACGAGGGCTCTTTGCAGTAAATGAAACAGAAGGGGCTGAATCGGTCATTCTCCTCTAGTATTATTAGAAAAATACTGCTTACACTAACTAAAGCTACTATATTATAGTAGGCTGCTTTATTCCAATATGGCTTCTGCCGACGCTTGCGATAGCTTATATATCGTACTTTCAGAATTAAAATAAGCGTCTACCAATTCTTTCAGTTCAATCACTGCCTTATCGGCACGTTTGCTCTGTTCCTCATTGATGGATTCAATCACCAGAACCGCAGCTTTGGTTTCTTCTGTTAACATGGTTCTCTGCGCTTCACGCCAGTTCAGACAGCGGCAGATAGCTCCTTCATCATCATAATAAATAATCTCTTCTGGTAAAGCAGGCGCATCTTTCTCAGCACCAAGAGGCAGAAAGCTTTCGCCGCCCTTCGCTTTGCCTAAATACAGGCTGCCTTCTATTTTATCTATATCTTCACCACCGCTGGGAACTCCATATTTTAAAGAGATGCTGTTATAGATGTCCACAAGCGGATTGATGGGCTGAAATTCTCTCTGCTGACTCACTCTTTTTAACAGAGCCTCAATCGATGAGCGCGCACCCTTTTTCGTTTTAAATTGACTAAACCCGTCGCGCCATTGGGCAACGACTTGGTTACTGCTAAAGTTCTCATCCCCTAAAAACTGCTCCGCTTCCTTTGCGGCCTGCTTTAACAACTTAGTAAAATAGGGCGTATTTTTTTCGTACACATGATTATCAATGTTTTTCACAACTAAAATATTGATTTGAGCTTCTGGAAAAATTTCCCAAAATGCATCTTCTACACTCACTTTTTTCATCATAAAATCCCTCCTTCCATTCATTGTATACCCTCATGATAAGCAATGCAAAACTTTGTAAAAGCCAGCTATCTTTATCTTTTCTCTTTATAGCGATAAAATTCGCTACAGTTGTTTTTACTGATTTAAAAATACTCTCTGTTAATTGTTGGTACTTATTTTTTCATTATACTTGCCAGTCATCTGGATGAAGGGGCTCGGGCAGCTTGACATACCCTCGGGGATCTTTATCAAAGCCCAGTTTGCTATAATAATTCTCTGCCAGCTTTGATGCCAGCAGAACAATATGAATATCTGTTCCTACATAAGCAACTATTGCCTCCATTAATTTCCGGCCAATCCCCTGCTTCCAGTAATCTTTATGAACTCCTAACTCTGCCACATAAACGATAGAGCCAAAATCACAAAAGCCTCGGGCAAAACCAACCAGCTTTTCATCCTCCCAGGCAGTCATCAGAAAATCAACATTTTTCAACATGTTTATCAATTTTTTGCGATCATCTAGTCTTCTCTTTAGCCCTGTCTGCTGAATAATTTCCTTAAACTGTTCTACTGTTATTGGTTCATTGATTTTATATTTAACCATTGTCTTCACTCCACTTCCTTTGTTGTACCAACTAGCTTATCAATAGAGTGACTTTTAAAAAATAGACAATTTTTTTCTTTTATAGAGGACAGTTACGACAAATTTTGAACAACTTGCTTTAAGAGCTTTAATCCATGGGTCAGTTCTTCTAAAGAAAGACCACCGTATCCTAAAAGGAAAAACTGATCTCTACATACTGAAAAAGAGTATTTCGACAAAGGATAAAGACGTAAGCTGTGCTGCTGCAGCTGCTGTAAAAACACATCTGTTTCCTGCAAATTCAGTACTTCCATGACAACATGTAATCCGCCATCCGATGGTATCCAATCAATCCTGCCCTCTGCCTTTAGCAAGTTCAGCTGATCTTCCAATAGATGATACTTTGCTTTGTTCGTTCCAACTGCCTTACTAATATGCCGATAATAGCTGCCGGAAGAAAGAAACTCCGCCATACCTTCTTGAATCATGTACGCCGCTCGTTCATGATCAAACTGATACAAAGTCCGGTATTCTCCTACTAGATGTCTGGGAAGCACCATATACCCGAGACGCAGAGTGGGGCTAATCGTTTTTGAAAAACTCCCCAGATAAATAACACAATCCTGTCGGTCCAAAGACTGGAGAGAGGGCAGCGGCTGTGCTGTGTAGCGAAACTCACTATCGTAATCATCTTCAATAATGTAGCCTTGACGCTCACGAATCAGCTGTAAAAGCTGCTGCCGTCTGGCTACAGACATTCGATAGCCCATAGGAAACTGATGGGAAGGCGTAACATAAACTAAATCAGCTGCCGAAAGGGCTAGTTCGCTTATCGATACTCCTTCAGATTCAACAGGGATATTCTGCAGAGGAAAGCCATTTCTGGTAAAAATATGTCCAGCTGCATAGTAGCCAGGATCTTCAATAGCTGCTTGAAAATGCCGACTTTTCCTTTTTAGCAGATTTAAAACAATATCTAGTGAATCCAAGCTGCCGCTTGTAATAACTATCTGCTCTTTGCGGCAGCGGACACCTCTCGTTCGTCCCAGCATTTTAACCAGCTCAGACCGTAGTCTGTCGTTTCCCTGCACATCCTGATAAGCTGATCGCTCATCCAGAAATTCCTGTTCCATTGCTTTTTTAACGCAACGTTTCCAGCTATTCCACGAAGCGGTATAAAAAAATGTTGTCCCATATCGAAAATCGAAATCCACTTGCTGCCTTCGTTCCAGTACTTCATTGTCTATTTCCTGTTCCCATTTTGAATCCGGCTCTGCAGGTAAAAAATAGAAACCTGATTGAGGAATATTTAGCAGCAGTCCTTCTGCAACCAGCTGATTATAGGCCTGCTCAACAGTTGTTTTAGAAATATTCAACTCCTTTGCCAGTTCACGAATAGAAGGCAGCTTTACTTGTTTTGCTTCCACCTGATATTCCTTTTTTATCTGTTCATATAATTGCTGATACATCGGTTTTGAAATCATCCGATCTAAATGATACATTTTGGGCTACCTGCTTTCCTATATTCTATGTTTCCTATTGGTTCATTCTCTGTACGAGGAGACAAGAACAGTTTAGCAGAAAAACCAACAAAGACCAGCTTTTGCCTGCTCCTTTCCTGAAACAAACTTTACACATTCTATTCTATCTATGGTAAAGTAGGAGAAGAAAAACAATCAGGAAAGAAGGCTTATGATGGAAAATTGTATTTTTTGTAAAATTATTAATCAGGAAATTCCCAGCTATAAAATATACGAAGATGATGTAGTATATGCCTTTTTAGATATCAGCCAGGCAACGAAAGGACAT
Source organism: Enterococcus sp. LJL128 (assembly GCF_056924295.1). Classification (NCBI taxonomy): domain Bacteria; kingdom Bacillati; phylum Bacillota; class Bacilli; order Lactobacillales; family Enterococcaceae; genus Enterococcus; species Enterococcus sp. LJL128. The sequence continues at coordinate 204,857 of NZ_JBXPBP010000004.1, forward strand.
ACCCTAGTCGTTCCTAAAACCCACGTAACAGATATCTTTGACTACGATGCTGCTTTAGCTTCTGATATTTTTGCCCGCATCCCCAAAATTGCTAAAGCGCTTGAACAGGCTTTTCCCGAAATGGAAGGCTTGAATATCATTAACAATAATAAAGAGCTGGCCTATCAGTCTGTCTTCCATTCCCATATCCATCTAATCCCAAGATACAGCAAACAGGACGGCTTCTCTATGCATTTTGAAAATAACCAAGAGAAATACACTGCTGAAGAGATGCAGAATACAGCAGCACAAATTGCAAAGCAGGTGACTAACGGATGAAGGGTTTTCTAAAAGGACTAATTTTCGGCTCTGTAGTCGGAGGAATCGGCGGCCTATTGCTTGCCCCAAGAAGCGGAAAAGAAACGCAGGAAAAAATTATTGATGAACTGGATGATTGGAAATACTTAACAGAGGATTTCAATCATAAACTGGAAGGATTCAAATCAGCCTTGACTGACTTTCAGGTAACAACCGAAACAGTTATTCCTCCCTTTGTAGAGGGATTAAACAGGGACATCGAAAATTTCAAATTTCAGGCAGAACCACGGATTGAACAGTTGCAGGAGCAGCTGGAGAAAATTCAAAGCGAGCTTCCTGAAATGCCGGAAACCGAACTAAAACAAAACGTGAAATAGTTCTGGAGAAGAGCGAAACTAAACGGCCAAACGGTTTTGTTTCGCTCTTTAATTCTGAAAAACTAACAGATAGCCGCAAACGCAGCCTAGTTCTCAAAACTAAGCTCTCTTATTTCGTTCTTACTTTATACTCTGAATAGCAGCACTTCAAATAGCTCCTCCCTTATTCAAAAAATCAGTGCCGGACATTCTAAGAACTTCAAATAAATTCTCCTTCTACACATTCAATCTACCGCAAAAAAACTTCTAAAAACGAATATCTTCCAACAACGTATTTCTCTTCTTTTGGATATTTATAATCGATTAAAAGGATGATAAATATTACTAAAAAATCAAAAATTTCATAACAATTCACATCTTTCTTAAATTGTGTCCAAAATTTGAAAATTGTTCGAAAGTATCAAATCACTATTTCTTTTATAGGAAAGATTGTGGTATAGTAGTAAACGTGAGAAATTCTTTTCTACATAATAAAAAATACAAATCAACTATTAGGAGTGCTAAATTAATGAAGAAAAAACTAATTCTAGCTGCTGCAGGTATGTTTTCTGTCTTTGCATTAGCTGCTTGTTCAAACAGTTCTGAAAAAATCGCAACAATGAAAGGCTCTACAATCACTGTAGAAGATTTCTATGACCGTATCAAGAGTGACAGTACAAGTCAACAAACAGTTGCTGAAATGATTATCTTTAAAGTCTTTGAAGATAAATACGGCGATAAGGTTAAAAGCAAGGATGTTGATGAAAAATACAACGAAGCAAAAGAGTCTGCTGAATCTCAAGGAACCAATCTTGAAGATTACTTGAAACAAAACGGCTTTACTGTAGAATCTTATAAAGCACGTATCAAACAAAGTCTTGCTTACCAAAAAGGGATTGAAGCAAACATCGATATCACAGATGAAGATGTGAAAACAGCTTGGGAAAGCTTCCACCCTGAAGTAGAAGCACAAATTATTCAAGTTGCTACTGAAGATGAAGCAAAAGAAATCAAAAAACAATTAGATGACGGCGGCGACTTCACAAAGATTGCTAAAGAAAAATCTACTGATACAACAACAAAAGAAGATGGCGGAAAAGTTAAATTTGATTCAACATCAACAACTGTTCCAGTTGCTGTTCAAACTGAAGCCTTCACTCTGAAAAACGGTGAAGTCAGCGAGCCAATCCCAGCAACTGACAGTACTGGCTATCAAACAACTTACTATTTAGTAAAAATGACAAAAACTTCTGCTAAAGGCAACGATATGAAGCCTTATGAGAAACAGCTGAAAGAAATTGCTGAAACAGCAAAAGCTTCTGATCAGACATTTACTGCTAAAGTAATCAGTGATGAACTGAAAGCTGCTAACGTGAAAATTAAAGATGACGCCTTCAAAGACGTCTTAGCTCAATATATCCAAACAGAAGAAAGCTCAACTGACAGCACATCTGCTGACGATAAGACTGAAAGCTCTTCAAGTAAAAAAGAATCTGCTTCAACTGATTCTTCTGAAACAGAAGAAAGCTCAACAGAGGACTCTTCTAAATAATGACATAAAAAAATGCTAAAGCTGCTTAGGCTGCTTTAGCATTTTTTATTTATTCTATTTTTTTCTATCTTTATTTTCCAAGCTCTGTTTTTTAGACTGCACCGGTCTCTTTTTCTTGCGGCGTTTTCTGGCTAATTCCTTTTTCAGCTTTTTATTTTTGTTGATTACTAAGGCAGTTACAACAGCCAGAATCAGTAAAACAGCTGCCAAGGAAACGGTTGACCACGGGATATCAAAACCTGATTTTTTTACCGTTACATCCTTATCATTAAAATCAGCTGCCTCTTTCCCATCGATTGTAAACGTCGGACTGCCCTTCCACTGCTTTTTATCCGTGGCTACACTGATGTTTACTGTGTATTCTCCGGCTCCAAATTCTTCTCCTGAAAAAGGAATACGGAATGGAAACAAGGTATTGGGAGCGATGCTCAGTTTTTCTTTTTTCCCTTGCAGAACTTCTTTTCCATCTAGTAAAACACTGTATTCAATCGCAACATTTTTAATATAAACAGCTGCTTTGTTTTCAATGCCGACTTCGATAACATTTCGGTAATTGACCTGATCGGCTTTAGCCGTTTCAATCGACAAATCCGGCTCTGTTTCTGTTCCGTCAGAGCGAATCAGTACTGCTATTTCTCTTGAAAAGACATTTTTAACATTACCTTCGACTTTTTCATCTGAAAGAGCTTCTAAATAAATTCCACCTGCCAAAACACCAGCAAATTTTTCCTTTGGCATAGTGATATCTAAGGTGATATCTTTTGTTTGCTGGGGCTCCAGTGTGATTTCCTCTGTACTTAGCTTGACTAGCTTTTCAATGTCGTAAGGTGCAGATGTGGAAGTATCTTTATTGATTCCTGAATATTCGATTACCCCGGCACTATTTGTAACTGCTCGGTTGAAGGAAGCTTTGAGCGTAAGCGGTTTGTCACTTTTATTGACCAGCGTGACCACTAACGGCTCCTTTTGCTCTGGCTCCAGCTTGACATCGAAATAGGACAATTCTTTGTTTGTCTGACTCTCTGTAAAATGAGGTAATGCATCAAAGCTGTCCAAAGACTCCGCCTGAACTGGTAGTGAAAAAATACCTAATCCTAAAAATAATATGAATGAAATAAGTCCGGCTGATGCAATTTTCTGGTATTTATTCTTCATTGCTTTCTCCCTCCAAGCTAAATACTGCCAGTTGTTAAACTGAGATGTGACATTGGCATGCCCTATCCTCTAAAATCGAATAAGCGGTGTTCCAAAGCTCTGCCATGCTTCTAGGTTCGGAGCAAAGTAAGTACCATAAACATAGAAGCTGTCTTGAGAAATAAGGTGGAGAATACTGAAAATAACTTTTCATATTTTCAGTTATCGTCGCCTTATCTCTCGAGACAACATACTTCTTTTATAACCTAGTTCGATTTATTTATATTCTATGGTGTAGCTGAGAATGTCCAGTTAAGCGTGGTTTGATAATTTGCTTGTTTTTTATTCGTATTTTTTGGTACGAACAGTTCAAATTTATTCAGCGCTAGTGAAGTTTCTCCGGCCCCTTCATTTGCTTGGGCTGTCAATACATCAGCAGTAGTCCCCAGTTCAAGGTCCAATGTAGTATTGGCAATGCTTGCTCCAGTCGGTGCAGAGCCAACATTATTGGTTACGGCACCAGCTTGGATAGATAATGCTGCCCCTGATAGCTCGTTGCTTCCTGCGCTGAACTGATCTGCCTGCAGCAATTTCACTGTCCAGCCAGTATCTGTTCCCCCGCGGTTATCACTGACAGCAATGCTACCTGTAGTTACAGGTGATGCTTGTACACCATCACTGGTAGCCACCCAGGTTTCGTCCGCTTTAGATTGAATTTCATGAGAACCAAAATTCAAGTCAGCTGGCAATGATGCTTTAGGATCTCCAGTCTGCGGGTCAAAGGTGATTCCCCCAGTTGTGTAGTCTACTACAGCGTCTGTCGTTTTATCTTCGGCAAAGCCTGTACTTCCGAAGCCTAAGCCCGCTCCGAGTAAAATCGCAGATAATAAAATTTTTGTGTGATGTTTCATTTTTGTCTCCCCCTTATGTTTTCTTTAAATGATATACAGCGATTAAAACAAAGATGACTCCTACGATCACAAAAAGATAGTTAACTGTATCATTCGTCTTTAAAAAACTTCCTTCTGTTCCCCCTTTAATCGTTGGAGCAGCTTGAGTCGGCGTGTTCTGTTGTACAACAGAACTGCTTTCCTTTGTTGAGCTGCTCTCGCTTTCAGAAGAACTAGACGCTTCGGAGCTTTCTGTACTACTCCCCTCATAGTAATGAATATTTCCATTCGTAACAGTTGCCTGAGCCGTTGGGGAGGAATAAAGAAAAGCCAGCACCATGCTTCCAAAAATCATTAAGAAACACTTCATTTGTTTCGACATTCTCACTACTCTCCCTCCTTACGGACTCTCCGTTATCGTCCAGACAAGTTTTGTCTGATAGGCACCGGATTGCTTTTTGGTATTTTTAGGAACAAATAAATCAAATTTTGATAAATCAAGATTTGTCGTTCCGCTGGCTGTCGTTCCTGATACAGCCAACACTTCCTGCTGCGTTCCGTTTTGCAGTTCAATCATTGAACCACTAATGCTTCGGACATTACCGGCAGAATAATCTGTCGTTAACGCTCCTCCATAAATCTTCAGCACCGAGCTATTTATGGAGGAGCTACTATTCATCCATTCCTGAATTTGAGAAACCTTAACCTGCCAGTTTTTGGCAGTACTTCGTGTATCCATTATCCTGACCGTTCCTGTTGTATTCGGTCCAGTGGATACCCCGCCCTGAGTAGCAGTGAAGGTTTCGTCCAGTTTGGTCTGAATAGGGTGCGCCCCGAAATTTAGTGAACTCGGCAGCAAAGTGTTTTCCAGCAGAAAGGTTTCGCCAGCAAAATAAATATAGGAAACTGCATTAGCCGTACTTAGCAAATCGATATTAAGCAACGTTGATTTGATGACCGTTCCGACAAATTTAGCATCCAAATTACCAGTTATACTCCCCGGACCTGAAACAAACGTAGGCAAATTAATGGTCGTTTGCCCTAAAACTGATGCATCCGCCAGCTGCTGAACTGCAGCTCCGCCAAGCCCTAGTGCCGGTAAGAGTGCTGTGATGGCAGTATTTAAAGCCGGCTTAACTAGATTTAAAACTGTATTGATTGTTAAAGCAGTAGCTGTACCCAACAGCGGATTTGTTACTGTAACTTTTAAATTTTGAACAGCAGTATTCAGATTGACTAGGATTTGACTAAGATCTTTTGCAAGAATTGTGCCCAACCCTTCATCCATATTTAAATAGATCAATCTGTCGTTGCCAACTGTTGTAGCTGAATATGTCGTATGTCCAAAATTTTCCAGACTATTCAACAGATCCAACTGTTTGTTGACTGCGGTTAAATCAAAGTCAACGCCAACTAAGCTTAGTGCACCACCCTTGATATCATTGATTAGTGATATCAAACGAGACAATGCATCAAATGTTGGTTTCAAAAGAGCAACCTTGTCTAAATCTACCGTAACATTTGTATCTACTTGAGCATTTCCGTTTGGTTTAACCTTACCGGATAACTGAGACGGAATAACCAGTACACCATACTTATTACCAGTTAGATTAACCGATGCATTCGCCAAACCTTCCCCCGAAATGGTAAAATTCACCGGCTGATTGCTAATTGTAGGCAACCACCTGGAAGTCGGTGTAGTCTGACTGTTATTTGTTGTCTGCATGTTTGACAATATCTCGATATCTAATACAGCCGCGGATGCTTCCTCACTGTGAAAAAGATAACCAAAGATTCCTGCTAATGACCCTGCAACAGACAAGTTAACAATGAGACAGCCAATAAAAAAGAGTTTGCCACTAAGAAAACGCTTCAATTTCTTTCTGCTTTTCCCTCCCTCAACACGCACATTCATCTCTTCCTTTCAATTTGTTTTCTTAGCACTGGTATTTCTGAGATGATTATATTTTGAGATTTTTTTTAATGCGAATATAATGCTTACAAAAAAATAATTTAATTAAATTAAAAACAAAAAAGAGTTTCTTAATATAACATATACTTTTTCAGTTACAGTAATTACTCTTTTTTTCACAAATGAATATTTAGTAAATATTTCTTGTGTAAATATACAAAAAATCAAACTATTAAAAAAACAGAAATTTTGACCATAAAAAAATCTGAAAAAGTACGTCAGTACTCTTTCAGATTATTTCCAATACCATTCTTTTTGCATAAAAATATTAACATGAATAAATTTCCATACTATTGAACATCATTTCGATAAACAACTTCAAATAACTCATAAACTACTAACTGATCTTCTGAAAATTTTTCATTCGCTTCCTGAAGCTCTGCTTCAAAAAAAGCTCGATGGCCTTCACGCCAATAAACCAAATTTCTGTCACCCTCGCCCTCTAGATACGCATGCAGCTCAGTTACTTGATTGTAGGGAAGAATATCAATCAGCTTCGCTTGAATAATCGCTTGTGCTTCTCCGTTTCCATCTAGCAGGATACTATAGTCTCCTGCTTCCGGTACTTTTTCGTTCTCTAATTCATAGGACCGCTTAATAGCTGCGGTTCCTCTCTTTTCTCCAGAAAGGACAAGCTGCAGTAGCTTATCAGCCATTTCTTTACTGCTGCCAAAAGCCCAAGCAGTATGATAAGAATTAATATCTACGGCTTGCTTTTCAGAAAAATCTTGCCAAAGTATTTCAGCAGAATGATTCATGTTCTTCTCCGTTCACTTATTTTTAGGTACATAAAAACTACGGTTATCCATTCCAAATATACGATCCGTATATTCTCCTGGATCAGTTTGTCTAATAGACGTCAGCATCATCTGAATAGAGGCATCCATGTTGTCAATTTGATGAAGAATCTCAGCCTCCATAATTCTCGGTCTCACTGGCGACCCATATTCCAGCAGTCCATGATGAGCCAGTACCATATGGCGCAGGATAATGACATCTTCTTCGTTTTCATCTATCTTCAGCGCTTCACAGGCCTTGGTAATTTCCTCATCCACCAGCACCAGATGACCAACCAGGTTGCCGACCAGTGTATATTCTGTGCTCATTGCTCCAGAAAGCTCTTTAACTTTCCCTAAATCATGAAGAATAATTCCCGCATAAAGCAGCGGAGCATTGATTTCCTCATACTCTCGACAGATTGATTTCCCTAAACGCAGCATCGTCAGTGTATGGTAAGCTAGGCCATGGGCAAAAGCATGATGATTTCTTTTAGCCGCAGGAAAATCAAAAAATTCTTTCTGGTATTTCGTCAACAAGTGTCTGACGATTCGCTGCCAATGGGCATTGGTGATTTCAAAAACAGTTTGATTGATTTCTTCCACCATATCTTCCCGCTTAATAGGAGCCCGTTCCATGTATAATGCGGGCTGATCCGGTTCATCCGCTCGAGCCAGACGCAAGTGAATGATTTTCACTTGAGGGTTCCCTTGATAGACTTCCCGCTTCCCATTCAGCAGAACAACTTTTCCAGCCTCGAATCGCTGAATCTCCTCTTCAGAAGCATCCCAGTATTTCCCATCAATCGTTCCTGATGTATCTTGAAAAGTAAAAGCAATAAACTTCTTCCCATTCTTTGCGACACGAACATCGGCATTTTTTATCAATAGAAATAGTTCAAATACTTCATCTAGTACTAATTCGCGAATTTTTTTCATCTTTTTTCTACCTCCAATTGGATAACAGGTTGTTTATTCTCATGGTAATAGCTTACCATTTCTTGGTCAGAAGAAAAACAAATGATTTGCTGTACTTCACCAAAATGCTGAAATAATTTTGCTAATTGCGTTTTTCTTTGACTGTCGTAATGAAGCCAGCCGTCATCAATCAAGACTGGGCAGGGATTCGTTTCTCCTTGAAGAGAAAGAAAAGCAAAACGTACAGACATTATCAGCTGGTCCTTTGTTCCTGTTGAAAGATCATAAACTGCAAAGTCCTGTCCTGAACTGTTCCTAACCTGAAGCTCCTCCTCTTCAAGGCGAACAACTGTATATGCATGATCTGTCAAAATAGAAAAATAATGTGCTGTTTTTTTCAACAACGCAGGGAGCTGCTGCTCAGAAAGCTCGGTCAATAAATCAATCAGCAGCTGTCCTGCCAGCCGATAGCTGCTCCACTCAGCAGCCAAATCCTCTATCTCTGCCCTTATCACTGCCTGCTCTTGATAAAAATTATCTAGACTACCGTCTTCAGCCATTTGCTTCTTCTTGTATTCCAGCCGCTGTTCATCCTTCTGCAGCTTAAAAATGTCATCCTCTAATTGAGAAAGCTCAGCTGTCAGTTGATATTTTTTCGTCAGCAACTGCTCTTTAGCAACCTGCTCCGGATACAAACCAGCCAGAATTCTCTGTAGTTCAGCTTTTCTGCTTTCAACAGTTTCATTCTGCTGATAATAACGCAGCTTTTCCGGTACGTCTTCTATCCCCAGAATCTGGTATTGATAAAGCAAGGGTCTTGCCGTCTCAAGAACATCCTGCTGCTTACTTTTAATTTCCTTAAGCGCTTGTTTTCGATAAATATCTTCCTGGTTTCCCTGTCTCAGTCTCAGCTGTTCCATTTCGTCGGAGAAATCACTAAGGATAGCAACTCGCGTACCTAAATCTTTCCCAACAATCGGCAGCCAGTTGACATAGCGCTCTGTCTGCTTCAACCATTGATCAGATTCCTCTTGATTATCTGCTAGCTGCCGCCGTAGCTCCTGATTCGTCTGAAGCAGTAAAAGATAGCGTTTAATCTCCTCTTTATGATTCATCCAATATTCCAGCCGGTTCATTCTGCCTAGATGATTTTCTTTTGTCTGTTGTGAAATATATGACTCAAGCTGCAGTTCATCTTCTTGAAGTCTATCAATTGATTCACTCACTTGATGAAAACGTTCTGTCAGCTGATCTAAATCTGTCAGCTTTTGCTGCCATTGCTGTTTCATTCGGTCATTTGGATCGTTTTTAGGCCGCAGCAGCTGCCAACCGAAAAAACACAGACAAACGAGTACCAGCAGCCAGCTGCCCCAGCTAAGGGGTCCTGTTAGAAGCAATCCGCCAAGAACTCCTGCGATTCCAATAACTACAGATAGCAGCAATAAAGCAGATGTTGAACGCTGTCGCTTGGGCTGTTTCCGCTGAAACAGCTCTTGATTCGCCGCTTCAAAGGTCTCTAGATTTTTTTCTTGTCTAACAATACTTTCTTCTAAGGAACGATGATTCTCTTGAGCTGTCTGCAGCTGTACTTTACGCTCGATAATCTGCTCTCTCAGCTCCAGCAATTGATGATCTTCAAAAAATAAACGCGGCGGCTGGGTTTCAGACCATCCCCATTTGTTTTCCAACCCTATCATTTCTTGTCTATTTTGCTGCACAGACTGCTTCATCCAGTCAATTTCAGCTAACAGCTTATTCATTATATAACGCTGACTTAAGAAATATCTGATATTTTCTTCTTCATTTAGATAGAAAAGATACTCTTCAGATCGTTCATCACCCACAGATTCCCAACCATTCCGGTTAAGCCGTTCCAGCTCTTCTTGAAGGAATTTATGCTCTTGATAAAGCGACAACAGCTGCTGCTGTTCATTTTCGTCAATAAACATGCTGGTATCTCCAGACTTTTGCTGCAGCTGTAGCCATTCTTCAAATAGCGGATAGTTCAGTAGCTGCTTTTCAGCAAGAGCCAGCGCTTCTTTTTGTTTTCCAATTGTCAGGCGTTTATTTTCAATTTGTTCCTTTCTCGCTGCTAAATCAGTAAGAACTGCAGTAAACTGTTCTTCCTCGTTCTCTTTGGCTCTAATTTTCTCAGACAGCTCCTGATATGCTTTTAAACGTTCATTCAGCTGGGGTCTACTTCCTTTCAGCTTGTAGATATCCTGAGCAGCTTTAAAATATTCCTCCCGGGTTTTAAGCAGCTGATCACTGCCCGAAATTCCCAATGCTAGTAAAGCCGTCTGCAAATTCTCTTCTTCCAGCCGTTCCAACTGCGTCAGCTGCTCCTGCTGAAAGGTAAATACAGACTGAAATAATTCCTTTGTCAACGGATGAAGAATTTTTGCAAGCAGCCGTTCATCGCCAACTTGTTCTTCTACATATACTTTCGCCTGGCCTTTATTCAGTTCTCTGAAGCGTTCAATTTGAACTTTGCCATATACAGCATGCTCCAGCCATAAACGGCCGCCATAGCTGCCGCCGTTTTTAGGTACATAGCTTTTTCTTTTCTTACCCTTAGTGGGAAATCCAAACAAAATAGCTTGGATAAACTGATAGATTGTGGATTTCCCAGCTTCATTTTTACCGTAAATCAATTGATTTTTTTCTGAAAAGTCAATTTTCTTATTTTGCCATTTACCAAAGCCTGCGATATCTATAGCGAGGATTTTCATAAGCTGCCCTCCTCTAGCTCAAATTGTTCATGAATACGCTGGTCCGCCAGCTCTATACACCTTTTTCGCCATTCAGCATCATTCAGCATCAAATTTGAGACAGTCGGATTCGCTAGAAGCTCCTTCATTTCTTCAGAAAATATCTCCGGCTGTAAATAATTATTCTCCAATTGCTCCAGCAGCATCGGATCTGCCTTGACCAACAGCTTATGGTATCTCGGATAGTTCTTCGCTGATACATTAAAAACAAAGAGTCGTTCTTTCGGCAGCTTAGTCTGTAGGTACCCTAGAAGCTCGCCATTTTCACAAGAAATAGAAAACTCCTGTCCCAGATGGTTCATGTCTTCAAGCTGAATCTCCTTCAAACACAGCCGGCTCCTCCCAGAGGCTTCCTTCAAAAGCTCTTCTTCCAGAAATGCCAGCGCCGCCTTCTTTGTTTTACATTCCGTTAATACATAAGAGGTTCGTTCCCAACTGACTTCTGCCACCGGTTCAAAATGAACAGTCCCGTTACTGCCCTGGATAGTTACAATTGCCGCTCCTTGAAGGTCTCTTTCCTTCTTCGTATGTCCCTGAGGAGTACCGGGGTAAACAATCAACGGTTCTGCGCTAAGAATCTGCGGCTGATGGATATGCCCCAGCGCCCAATAATCGTAACCTAACAGTTTCATCTCGCTTAAAGAAAAAGGTGCATAGTTTGACTCTGCTTCCGCTGCCGGTTCGCCATGATAAATCCCAATATGGATATCCGCATCAGAAGCCTTCTGTGGAAACTCTCCCAGTTTGCTTTGTTCAAGATGCTGCCCCCTATAGCTAAACCCGGATACAGCTATCCGCTCATTGTTATTTGTTACAAAATAATGTGTCTCCACCTCTTCTTTTTCAAATAAATAAACATTTTCGGGAAAATCAAACCAGTATCGGTCTGAGTCATAGTAGTCGTGATTTCCAAAGCTGATAACCACATGAATATTCTCTCTGTTTAGCCGCTGAAGAGCCTCCATTAAATAAGTTTGGGTCTGAATAGAGGTTTTACTTTGATGAAACGTGTCTCCAGCAAAGATTACTGCATCCACCTGTTTTTTTATCGCGACATCAACAAGTCTATTCAGTACTTTTTTATTAGCGGAGCGGAGCTGCTCAGCTAATTGAGCTGGAAGAACGTTTAAGCCTTCAAATGAACGATCCATATGCAAATCTGCTGTATGTAATAGTTTCATCGTACCAAGATCTTCCTTTCTCAGACATTTCTTTTATCATATCATTTTATAGAAAATAGGTCAGTAAAAACATACGAAAATTCGTTCGCTTTTTATTTTTCCCAATCTCCCTCATGCTTTTTATATAAGCAAAAGAACAGCGGAAATATCCTTTTCAGGTATTCCGCTGCTCTTTCTAAATGGAACAGTTATTCTGTATCTGACTGCTGCCGTTTTTAGTTATTATACAAGTCGCGAATCGGCGTCATAATAATGCGATTCAAGTCATTAACGATTGTACTAAAGGCTTGCTCTTTTTCCATCATTTTATTAATCAGCTCTGTTGTTTGAACCTCAGTTGCCATTTTTTGAGCTTTTTCTGCGTCTTCTTCTGAAAATTCTTCTCCACGCATTTGCTTTTCCTGTAATTCCTGTTGGAACCCTTGGAATTCTTTAAATAAATTAAATGCTGTTTCATCAGCCTTTACTGCGCCATAGGCTTCTTCCAGTGCTTTAAATTCATTCAGTTCGCGTAGTTCCCGTTCAAGCTGATTTGCAGTATCATAAATATTTGTCACGTAAATGTCCTCTTTTCTTAATGGTTTCTTTTATTGTAACACCTTTTTGCTGCTTTTCAAAAAACTTATTCACCAATCAGACCGCCGAAAAAGTCTTTGATGCCGTCTTTAGCATTTTCCCAGCCTTCTTTAATCTGATCACCGATATTCTTGGCGCCTTCCTGAACTTGTCCGCCGATTTCCTTCACACTATCCTGCCATTGGTTCGTGCTTTGCTGATCTTCAGCAGCAACTACTTGTCCACCTGTTGTGTAAGCATCTGCGATGGTAAACGGTGTTTGTGCTGTATAAGGAAGAATCCCACTGGCCTGACTATTGAAAACGCTAGAGGCATAGGTTGCACTTGTTCCCTCTAAGTAATGTGTCTCATCCGTATGCTCATAGCCCATCCAAGTAGCAATTACGACGTCGGAGGTATAGCCGACAACCCATTGATCGTTTGTTTTTGTACTGTCAAAGCTGGTTTCTGTTGTTCCGGTTTTCCCTGCCATAACATATCCGTAAGGGTCTGCATTGACGCCGCTTCCTGAGCTAAACACACCCAGAAGCATACTTGTCATTTCATCAGCAGTTTCCTTTGAAATAATCTGTTTGGTTTTTGTATTTGTCTTATCAACGAGAACAGCCCCTGTAGAATCAACAATTTTTGTAATTAGATGCGCCTCTGACAGCTGACCGCCATTGGCAAAAGCTGTGTATGCCTGAGCCATATCCAACGGTGAAACACCTGTTTCAATACTGCCCAGAGCAAGAGGGTAACGTTTGTCCGACTCGTTGAGAGGAATCCCGAATTTCTTCGTCTTCTCAAAGCCTTTATCCAGACCAATCTGGTTCAGCAGCCAAATTGCCGGTGCGTTCAAGCTTTCTCCCAGCGCTTGATACATCGGCACTTCACCGCTGAATGTTCGGCTGTAGTTTTCAGCTGGATAGTAGTCCTGCAGCTGATCTACAAGAATACTGCTAGGATCATAGCCTGCCTCTAAAGCTGGGGTATATACAGAAATCGGTTTTAGAGAAGAACCAGGTGAACGTTTGGTCTGTGTCGCAAAGTTAAACCCGCGATATACATGTTCTTTTCTACCACCAATAATTGCCTGAACCCCTCCTGTTTTAGGATCTAATGCGACCGAGCCGCTTTCCACCAGTTCGCCATCTTCTGCGTTTGGAGGAAACAGCGCTGTATTAAGATAGGTCTGGTTCATCGCTTCCTGATAGCTGGTATTCAATGCAGTGTATATTTTATAACCCTTATTCAGTAAATCTTCTTCTTTGATATTATAACGGTCCACTGCTTCATCAATCACCGCATCGAAATAATAAGGATAGCGATAGTCTGTTTCTGAGCCTGCATAACCATCATAAAGAATGCTGGCCATGTCTACAGCCGCTTCACTGTCTGCTGTTGCCTGATCCAGCTTCCCGTTTTCAACCATCAGCTGGAGAACTGTATCACGTCGGTTCACTGAATTTTCCAGATTGTCAATCGGATTATAAATACCTGGACCTTTCAGCATACCAACTAATGTAGCCGCCTCGCCAATACTAACTTCTGCTGCACTAACGCCAAAATATTTTTTCGCAGCGTCCTCGACTCCCCAGACACCATTTCCAAAATAAGAGTTGTTAAGGTACATAGCCAGTATCTGCTCTTTTGAATATTTCTTTTCAATTTCGATTGCCAGAAACAGCTCCTTTGCCTTTCGGTCAAACGTTTGTTCCTGCGTTAAATAGGCATTTTTAGCCAGTTGCTGCGTAATTGTACTTCCGCCTCCAACAACTCTTCCCATAGTGATTCGTCCCACCAACGCTCTTAAAATCCCTTTAATGTCATAACCGCCGTGAGAGTAAAAGTTTTTATCCTCTGTGGAAATTACTGCATCTTGAATATAAGGAGAAATCTGGCTTAATTCAACAAAATTCCCCTTCTGTCCAAAAAGCTTTCCAGCTTCTTCATTCTTTTCATCGTAAATAGTTGTTGCCTGAGCCTTCAACCCATCTTCCAGCGTGCCAACATTGGCTGCCTTCGCAAGCGTAAATAAATAGATGCTGGTTATTAATACCGCTACCATGCCTAGAAGCAAAATAATTTTATTAATTTGGTATTTTTTCCAAATCCGTTTTCTCCATTTATGAAAACGTACTAAATATGGTTTTAGCCAATTCCAGAAACGCTTGATGCCCGAACCGGCTTTTTTCATAATTTCTTTGAAATCCATAAGTGCTCCTCTTCCTTGTTTTCACATATTCTAACATATATTCCCCTATGTTCTATACGTCCTACGCATGATTTTACTACATACAGAGGCAGGGTTTTAGCTATTTTACCATGATTTTCTTTTGAAATTATGTAGAAAATATTAAGTTTTTGCTATGATGTATTAATCTGTTCTCTTTTGCGTAAAAAACACTGTCATATAAGGTTTTATAGAGTTTCCCCATTTCATTCTATATCATTCTGTTACATTAAATTCTAGGTCAAAAACTGGCGCTGCGAGATTAAACAATTTTTATTTTCATTTCGTGAAATATCTCATGCCAAACAAATCAAACAAACGTTCGTGCAATGATTTCAAGGTGATAGTTATGAGATATGTAAAAACAGTTCATTTAAAAGAAGTAACTTCTGCTTATCAGTATTTCTATAAAAAGAATGTAAAACCCTTTCGGAAATTATCGGCTAATCCAGTTTTTATTGATGATATTGTTTATAACATTTGGACATTTTACTCTGGAAGTAGGCGTGATTATATTGCCGCCTTTCCTATTGAAGAGCCTGACCACTTCCACATTTTCGAGTTAACACTTGAAGAAAAGGTAACGAAATATTTCTTTAAGAAAGTGAATAAGTTATCTGATTTTTCAACAAAGGGAATAAGGCGTGATACTACATTAACAGAGCTAATCAAATTAAAGGAGAATTCTAATAATGAATAAAAGAGCTGTAACGGGTATTGCAGATAAAATCAGATTAGTTTCTGCTTTCCCTAAAATTCTTGTTCGTTTTACCTTGCATACAAAAAATGAAGATATTAATTGTTTTGTTGCTCGGCGTGATCTCGCAAATTTAATTATGTTCTTAGATGATGGTATTTTTGAGTTGTCAGTCTTCGGACACTATAACAGCAGAAATCAATTAATCATTGAAAAATTCACGGTTAGAAATCCTAATTCGTTTATTCGTGAGTTTGTAATGAAACCTCTTGCTCAAGTATGTTAGAATAACAAGTAAAAGAAAAATTTAGGAGGAAGAAAATGAAAAAGAAGTTACTTATTGGGGCATTGGTTTTAAGTTGTTTTATTAATATTTTGCTGATTGGTGTCAACACTGTAGAGGCTAAAAAGAAGGAACCTTCATTGAATAGTTCACAATCAGCGTTAAAAGAGTACGGTTTGCTTGGAAGTGAACTGAATCAAGAAAAACTTGAAAAAATAATGCATGATTTCCAAACTGTAAGCAGAGACCCAGAAAAAAAACAACTAGAATATCAAAAAATACTTATTGAACAAAACTGGTTTATTATGGAGCAAAACGAGGATATAAAAGAGCTTTTAAAAAAAGACTAACTTAATTGTTAGTCTTTTTCATATCTATAAGTAACATGTCCGCCATGATGTGCTTCCCCTACAAAGTTTATTCTGTCTTCTCTTTTTAACCATGCTTCTCTAAATAGAAAGAAGTCATTGTTTTGCACATCAAACTCGCTTATCTCACCATTTTTAAGTTGCTCTAATAGTTCATCATATTAATTAATCACCTTTTATCACTCCAATCCAGATGATTATACTATAAGAATAATTGAAAATGCTGATATTTCTTTAATAAACCCATTGACTTATACGCATAATATACGTATAACATAAATATAGATAAGGCGTTGAGAGTATGCCAATGACAGCAAAGCAGATGATAAAACTGCTAGAACAAAATGGCTTTCAAGCAGTAAAGCAAGTAGGAAGCCACCGTAAAATGTACAATCCGAAAACAAAACTTACTACTATAGTCCCCATGCACAATAAGGATTTAGGAAAAGGATTGGAACAAAGCATTCTCAAGCAAGCGGGCTTAAAATAGCCCGCACGCTTGAAGCTGTGGTATACTCTCAACTATAAAGAAAGGTTTGATAATATGGCAACAAAGTTAGTTTATCCAGCCACATTCGAACAAGACGGTGATTACATTTTAGTTCAATTCCCTGATGTTCCTATCGCAATCACTCAAGGAGATTCTATTGAGCAAGCATATGAGATGGCGGAAGAAGTTCTTGGTTTATCATTAGAAGATGAGAAAAAGGCGCCTAAAGCTTCTACTGTAAAAGAAATTCAAGAGCAATTTCCAAACAAGCAAGTTGCTTTAATAGGTGTAGACATGGCTGCTCACAGAAGAAAATATCATTCAAAAGGAGCCAAAACAAATGTAACTATTCCAGAGTGGTTGAAAGAAATGGCGCAAAAAGAGAATATCAACTTCTCACAAACTCTTACTGAAGCACTAAAAGAAAAACTTGATGTCTAATGTCTCACTCTAAGTAGAATTTGAAAAAATTTGGTAACCTATATTTTTTTATATTTCAAAAGTCGATAACGTCACGAGATGTACTTTTGAAATTCTTAAAAACGAAAAAAACAACCCGATCTCATTAATTTGAGACCGGGTTGTTCTATTTTCTAATTTTAGAGATTTTGAAAAGTACTAAAATAGATATTTCCTTCTATTTTCAATTATGTCAAGTCTTGCTCAAGAACCCAACTACTGATTTCCTTCAACAGATACGCCTTTTTAGAATTTGGATTATTTACATTTTTTACTTGCTGAACTGTATAGGTCTTATTCTTAACCCAAGACGGAATACGTTCTAAAGTTTGGTATTGTGTTGCGTGATTAAGTAGTTTCACTTTTTGCCCTACTTTAAAGCCTTCCGCAATTTCTCCAGTTGTGTTTCCTTGATACCAGTAAATTGTGTTAGCCGGTCCACCATTATATGACCAGATTTGATCATGGTTATTAACAGTTATCCCGTTATATCCGAAATTACAATGAATAATCTTCTCGGAATCTACAAAGACACCAGTATGTCCCGCAACACCACTTGAAGCACCTCGGTTACCCCAAATAAAGATATCCCCTCGTTTTGCATCAATATAGCCATTTACTTCAGGAAGAGCTTTCCACCCATTTGCTTCAAGATGATTAAACAAACTATCTGTATTTCCCATTGTCCCCACTGGAAGAAATCCACCAGCCTGTAAAGCATAGTAAACGGCACTGGAACAGTCATCCTATTCTTAGTTTATTTCAATCCACAAGCGATAATCAGTTAAACATCAGCATGAAGCTTTCCTGTTTTGTGTGTCCTTCTCTGTGATGATTAACCTTCTATATGTTAGTGGGTTTTGGATAGTTAGCAGAAACTAAGCTGATACCCGACATTATTATATTCATCAATCTTAGTTTGGATACGCTTCTTGTAATACTTCACTGCTGATTTAGTCATATCAAGATATTCTGCTGTTAACTCTTCTGTGTTCTGTTCACCATAGATAGACATAAAAACATCTTTCTCCGCTGTATCCAATAACCCTATGGCTTCGGTCAAAACTCTTTTCTCTTCTTCATCAAGTTCTCTAATTTCTATATTCCCTGTAGACAGTTTATGAAATGATTCCATTTCTCGGATATCTCCCCATAGCTCTTCCCGCTGCTGCTTAGATAAATCAGTTACTTTGCTTGTATCATCAAACGTTCTTTCCCTTCCTTCAATCAGCCAGAAAAGAGCGTACTCACCAAAAGGAAAATTACTTAATTCAGCGGCTACAACTTCAGCCATCAGGCAGCCATCGGAATTTCGAACGCGGACTACTGTATATTCACCTAATACTTTACATAAATCTTTGAATTTCATCGCTTCGCTCTCCGTTCAAAGAAATTTCTGAACGGTTAGGACATTCAAATATAAAAACTACAATGGATATATATACCCATCTGTCAGACAATCAAAGAGAAAAGACTTTGGAAAAATTTATAAGTCATGTGAATTTTTAGTTGTACTGGGTCAAATACTGGGTCAAAATTTATTTTTATATATTTGAAATAGGCTGGATGCCTTTAACGTAAGGATATTCAGCCTGTTTCTGTGTAGAAAATATTAAGTTTTTGCTATGATGTATTAATCCTCAATTCAGCTTACGATAAAATTCCATTTCCATATTTCGTAGGCTTCCTTCAATTTTTGCTTAAATATGTACTTTAACCTCTTTGCTCCAACTGCTCTCTTATAACAAAAAAGTCATAGCATCCGTCCTTTCAGAATTTTATTTCCTTCCAATTTTTATGCTATATTTTGCTTACTCAAACTTCCTATCTAATAAATACAAACCATTCCGACAGCCATTCTTAGTTAATCATTCATTTAAAAATAAAAAACTTCCATCATAAATAATTTTAAAATTATCAAAGAATCCGTCATAGAAATTTCACAACTTCCTTGTATTATTAACACATACCAATAAACAACCCTAACAAACACTTTTTCATTTTTAACTCCTTTTCCCGCCCTCCCCCAAAGGGCGGGTCCTTTTTTATTTTCACTTCAAAAATCATCTTAACCCTCTCTTAATTTTAAAACCTTACGGAATTTTGTGTACTCTTTCATTAACTGTGCTTATTTAAGTAGAACTAACTTGTAATGATATAAATTCTGATGCATCTAAAAGTCACTCCCTACAAAAGTAAATCACATACAAATAGACGGATATAACTACTTTTAACTTTATTTCAAATGCTCAATGGGAGGAAATTCAAAGAAAACAGCTTCTATTTTACAAGCCTTAATGTCTTCTTTACCTTTTTTTACATTTAAAGAAAGATTCCTACATAAAAAATTCATATTTCCCTTGTATTATTAACTCATACCAATAAACAAACCCTAACAAACACTTTTTCATTTTTAACTCCTTTTCCCGCTCTCCCCCAAAGAGCGGGTCTTTTTTTGTAGTTTATTAAACTAAAGGCTGTTTTTTCTAAAATAAACTACTCCTGATTTAAAGCTTCTATGAGCTTACCGTAGAAACTATTCCAAGGTTTGGCATTTGTGGAAAATGAGTGAGAGATAGTTTTTGCTGCTATCCTCAAATGAAATCCGCCTTTTTATCGATTCTGACTAGGTTCATCTTATTAAGTAGTTAGAGCAAACTCTTACTTAGTGTTTAACCATTTCCTAAAAACTTCTCTTCTATTCGAAAAAAAGATTTTGGCTGGAGGATAAATATATTTATAAATTTAAAACTTTTTTTAGTGAGAATCCGTAAATTGTAGCTTTACTACTTGAAGATGAAATAATCTTTATGGAGCATCGAAATAAATCCTTAGATTATATTCAACAACTTGGTATAAACCGCTATCCTCGGTAAAAAGAGCTGAAAGTGTTCATTGTTACTACTAGAAAAAAATACAAAAAGCTAATCTTCTCTCTAATTCAGTTCAGAAAGCAGCCTAATTATTGCTATAATTTCAGAATAAAAGATACGCTATTTCTTTTACTTTTCATTGAATAGATTGGCTGTACAGCTATTTCTTATGTTTTCGTTAGTAAATCTTTTACACTTTTGAAAAGATTCCTACACAAAAAATTCACATTTGCCTTGTATTATTAGCTCATACCAATAAACAAACCCTAACAAACACTTTTTCATTTTTAACTCCTTTCCCGCTCTCCCCCAAAGAGCGGGTCTTTTTTTTCTTTATTCAACATTAGTATGCTCAGTCCCTTAAACTCGGATAAACGGTGTTTCAGAAGTAACTACTAGCAGCGAGCTGCATCGATGTCCGCTCAACATCAGTGGTAAACCACTGTTTTTCAAGGTTCTTCGACAATAAGGCGGAAATTCGCAAAAATTTGGGAAACACCAGGTAGGAAGCAGTCAACATCGAATGGTTTACCTTCGTGTTTCCTGTCATTTTCGGAATTTCCGCTTTATTGCTTAGAATCACTGTAATTGCTCTTTTGAGCAGAACAGATGATGAAAAGTACCTACTTGGTGTTTGAAGCTAACCACTTCTGTCACAACCTTAGCTTTTAATCCAGCATGATTTTTTCTTATAGGACATATTTCCGCTTTCTATTAATTCAATTTGATGCCTTTTGTATTTATCTTAAAAGCCTGTTTCTTTTGTTCTAAAAGATAGACTGATTAATAATACTTAACCCGTTTAAAGGATTTCTTAATCATTCGTTAGTAAATTTTTTACACTTTTGAAAAGAAACATCCATAAAAAATTCATATTTAACTTGTACTATATAGACATACCAACAAAACAGTTTATTTGTTAAAAACATTTAAACTACCAACCCTAACACAACACTTTTTCATTTTTAACTCCTTTTCCCGTCCACCCCCAATGGACGGGTCTTTTTGTATGTTCCGAAAGGGTTCAGGAGGTCGAGACAAAAGTGTTTAGCTCCGAGAAATATGACGGATTATCCGAAAATAGTTTTTCATATTTTTGAGATAGTTCGGCTTATTTCCGAGAGAGCTACTTTTGGAACGCCGTTTATTCGGATTTTAGAGAAAGAAGAGTTCAGGCATTTACTTATGTCCCAAACTCTCGAACCCTTGATTTTGTATTGACCTTCTCTATGGATTTGTTACACTAAAAAAACAGAGTATTCATTTATTTTACTAACTACATAAAGGAGAACCTGCTATGGATATTTCAATTACTTTACCAGATAACTTTCAGTCTATGACGATTTTAGAGCTCCTTGAAAAGGAGTGGCTGGTGCCAAGAAAAGTACGTCATTTTCTGCGTACTCGAAAAGGCGTGTCTATTAGTGGGCAGCCTGTGTCATTTCAGCATTCACCCCAAGCTGGCGATACCTTGATCCTACATTTTGAAGCAGAGGATTATCCTGCACCAAAGAGTCAGATTGGTGAAGCAGTTTCTTTAGATATCTTGTTTGAAGATGAACACTTAATTATTTTGAATAAGCCTGCCGGGCTTAAAACGCATCCTAATGAGCCAGATGAAACGGATACCCTATTGAATCACTTGGCGGCCTATCTTACTCCCAAGGGGGACTTTCCTTTCGTCGTTCATCGCCTAGATAGAGAAACTAGCGGCTGCATTGTTTTCGCTAAAAATCAGTTTATTCTTCCAATTCTTAGCCGCATGCTGGAAAACAAACAAATCTACCGGCGTTATCAAGCAGTCGTTGCAGGTGAAATTCCTGAAAAGCACTGGATAATCCGAGATAAGATTGGCCGACATCGTCACGACCGGCGCAAACGAGTGATTGACAATCGTAAAGGCGATTTTGCTGTCACTCACATCGAGAAAGCTTTTTATAATACAGAAACTAATAAAACCTCAGTTTTTTGTACACTAGAAACCGGACGAACCCACCAAATTCGTGTTCATCTGAGCGGCAATGGCTATCCCATTATTGGCGATTCGCTTTATGGAGGAGCAGCGAATCAGCGGCTTATGCTTCATGCCTTTGAACTTCATTTGATTCACCCTTTTTCAAAAGAAGAAATCGTTGTTCAGACCGAGCCGGGCTTATGGTAGTATTTTCATAGAATATTTATATAAAAAACTAATCTCATAAAACAGCAGCAGCTCGCCACACTTGGTTGACAGTACAAAATTTGGAATATGCTCGTAAAGCTTGAGGGTCTGGAATAACAATAAATTCCAGACTCTTAGTATGCCTAAATTCGAATAAGCGGTGGTCGAGATTACGCTCTTCACAGCTTCTTTTCCCTTGTAATTAAGCTTTGACGACATATCTTCTTATTCCATCCTCATAATAATCCATTAAAAAACCCTAAGTTAGACTTTTAGTCTAACTTAGGGGCGCATCTCAATCTGTCTAATTTCTACATCCAAACTTTATCTATGTTCGATGATCAATGACATCGGCATAAATCTTTTCCGGCAGCCCTTCTTCTTTACTGAAAGTTACTCGGATACTACGACTAATGGTGCTCGTTTCTTCCTCATCATTGTACAGTTCTATTAACTGTCCTTTTAATTTCTCTTTGTCCGCCAGCTTTTTTTCAAAGTCCGACATCACTTGGTCCAGTCCCTTAATCTCAAGAATTTCTCCAATTTTACGAACAGTTCCTTCCAATGATTTGCCATAATACTGACCCTTCCCTGTCCAGTTCACCAGCTCCAACTGCTGACTCATTAGGCGAACCAATTTCTTTTCAGAGTCATAACTATAAACTGCCTGCAGGATACCTGAAGCTGCTAACTCTTCGGTACCCTCTTCACAAAAACCTGTTCCGCTTACTAGCGTCAGCTGATTTTCTTTTGCTGTAATCTGTTCTTCATTTAGCTCCATCGCTAAATTTTCCTTAGGAAACTCCTGTTGGATAACTGCCTGCAAGTCATGGAAGACAGGCGTTAACTCTACACTGAACCGCTCCGCTAAGTCCTGATCCAGTTCACTGGAAGGGATACTATATGTATACTCCCCCCAGTTTTTTTCACGTTTGGCTTGCCAGATAAAACCTGCTTCATCCTTAGGTACATCATTCAAGTCCTCTTTTGCTTTTTCCTGAGTACAGCCGCTTACTATGAATAGTGCCGCTAGGATAAGCCAGCTACTAATTTTCTTCATCTTTTATACCCTCTCCTTGTCCTTCTAATACATTCGGCTCTTGACCACCTTCTATGCGTGTGCGCCTCCGATACAGCCAGAAACTGTACCCAAGAAACAGAAGCATACAGCCTACAAATAGAACCACACCCAGCACAAAGCCCTGAGGCATAAAGACAAACTCAATCGTGTGCTTGCCAGCTGTCAACGGCAACGTTAGCAAGGCTTCCTTAAATAAAGGAATTTCGACTTCCTCCCCATCTACATACGCCTTCCAGCCTTTATCATAGGGAATCGTAGTGAATAGCACCTGATCTTCTGAAAGATTTACTTCCCCGCTAACCTTTCGTCCTTCGGTTTTCAAGTTCACTCCCTTATCCTGCATCTTCTCCATCGCTTGACCAAAGACTTCTGTATCTAAAAAGACAATGTTCGGATTTAACATCTCTACATACCAGTTTTCTTCCTCTTCATACAATTGATTGAAGAATTCTGTTTTAAAGGTCACTGTGGTTTCTTCCTCATAATAACCTAGGCGGTAAAACTGTCCAGTGACATTAATCGTTGACGTATAGTCCTGTCCGGCAACCTCCAACTTCACCTCTGTCGAGCCTAGCTCATCATGGTAAGTAGGATACAGACTAAAGTAAGCTTGTGTTTTTGCGGGAACCTTCACCTGCCAAGTAATTACCTGACTCTGATTTTTCTTTTTCGGTTTAAAAATGAAGGTTTCATTGCCTTTAATCTCACCTGTTGTTTGTTCAGAATTTTTTATACTCGTTATTTCAGGCTTGGTAAAATCAAAGTATTCGGTGGACTGACCAGATAATTGATTGAAGAGTAAGGTCTGATTTGCCACCGCATCTTCTTCATATATCGTATCATTTGTTAAAATCCCTAACGGCATAGCATACGCATTCTCATAAAGACCATATTCACCACTGGTTGCTTGTAAAGTATAACCGTATTTTAGTGGATCCTCTTTTGAAATATTGTACTTAATGCCGGTCAGCGCATCCATTAAAATCGTATTGTTATCATAGCGGACACTCAGCTGCGTTCCCCAAGAACGAAAGCCTAAATCGGCCATATAAATGGAGGAATGACGGTTCCGAATGGAGGAAAACATGGAAACTCCACTGTATCCAAAATTAAAGCTTTCATTTTCTGACAGCTTGTCCAGATTTTCCATACGATAAAAGCTGTCGTTTGCTTCCTTCGTCTGGTCGACTAGCTCCTTTAGTGGTGCATAGGGCTCTTCATATAGTGATGTCATGGGATAGCCCCACTCCTCTCCTAACCCGATAATCATATTCCGGGTATTGAGAAATAGCTCACCCATCGTTAGACCAACTAAGCCAACCGCAACTACTTTCTGCCAGCGGTTCTGCTTATAAAACAGAGTCAGCAGCACCAAATAGGCAATCAGAAAACCAAAGGTATAGATAAAGGAATCTTTATAGATATAAGTATAGCTACTGCCGCCAAACATCAGACGCCAAAAGTTAAAGGCTGCTAATAAGCCAATCCAGATAAAGAGCAGCATGGACAGTTTGTCTATATCTGCTTTTTCCACCTTTTCCCAAGCATAGCCAGCTAAAAGAATAACAAGAAACGAAAAGAGGAAACTAAATCTAAAAAGCAGCATATTCGGCGAATGCATTCCATGCCAGAATAAGTTCAACGGTTCAATGTAGAAGCTGGCAACCAAGACCCCCAGCAGCCCGCCATAAGCCAGCTTTTCCCGTGAAGAAAACTTCTTGGAAACAAAATAGAAAAGAGCAAAAAGTAACGGCAATAGACCCGCATAAATAAAGGGAATCCCTTGATATTGCGTAGTATCATAGACACCCACCATATTTTTTACAAGTAAATCCCACCAGCTAGTCGCATCTGTTTTTAATGTCCCAGCTTGGCTTAAGGCTTCTCCGTTGTTTTGCAAGTCCATAATGGTTGGTAAAATGACCACCATTGAAGCACCTCCTGCTAAAAAGGAGGTTACAAAATAGGAAAGGATACTTCCTTTGTATTCTCTGGGTTTGATAGAAAAGCGCGCCCAATAATAGAGAAATGAAAATACTCCCACAATAAAGGCCATGTAGAAATTCGATACAAACAACAGAAAATAAGAAACAAAAAGAAGCGTCGGTTTCTTTTGATCCATTAAACGATGAATTCCTAAAATAACTAAAGGCAGATACATGACCGCATCCAGCCACATCAAGACTTCTGAATAGACCAATGTAAAGGACATCAGCACATAACACTGACTTAGAATCAGTTGTACCCACCGAGGAACCTTGAAGGTTTGGCCTGCAAAAATCCAGGCTGAAAGACCGATACAGCCAAACTTCAACAGGGTTAATAAATAATATGTATCGGTCATTGACGCATTGTCAAAAAAGTACACTAGCGGGGTAAAAATCCCGCCCAGATAATAGGCCGCAAATGCCCAATAGTTTAATCCTAGCGAGCCATACCATGTATACAATAGGCTGCCTTCCCCTTTTAAAACATTGTGAAACCCAGCTAAAAAATGGGAATACTGTGTGAAGCTGTCACTAGTTAACACACTTCGTTCACTTCCAAGATAAATATCTGCCTGCCAATAGACAAAGGCTAAAATGAGCACCGGCAAGACGAAGTTCGCTACGCCGAACACTCCATTTACTTTTAATTGCTGCTTGATTTTTCCCATACTACACCTCAATTTCTTTTGATAAAAAACGGCTGAAAATCAATTGATTCCAGCCTGTTCTTCTTTGTTTAGTTCTAGTTCTTTTTCTTTAGTTTACGCGGCCCAGCTTCGTAAAAGGATAATAACGATAAAGGACAACCCCTTCAAGCTGTTCTTCCTTAATAAAACCCAATGCTCGGCTGTCTTTGGAATGATTGCGGTTATCCCCCAAGACAAAATAGTGTCCCGCTGGTATAACTGACAGAGGTTGGATAGCACTAACTAAAGACTCCGACAGATTGACCTTCAAGGTACCATCCGGCATTTCCGTTGCCGAGCCATCTGTCAATACGGTTCCTTCAGTAATCTGTTGGTTGATAAACAGCGATGTTCCTTCCACCCAAATCGTATCTCCAGGCATGCCAATCACTCGCTTCACATAGGATTCCTTCTTATCTGCACCTGGCTGAAAGGTCACTAAGTCATAGCGATTCGGCAGTTGTTTCTTAAAAACAAAAATCCGATCCTGATTTTCCAATGTGGGAGACATTGACTGGCCATCTACTTGATGGGTTTTTATTCGTAAAAAAAAGAAGATGCAGCACAAAACAAACACTAGAAATAGGGCATTAGATACCAAATTTACCGACTGGTGTTGCTGCTCCGGGCGTTTGGGCCGTTTTCTATTTTTCTTTTTTTGTTGCAGCTGCAGCTGTTTGTTTGGTGGTCCGTTCTTTCTTCTTTGTTTTCCTTTTGATTCCATCTGCTGCACTACTTTCTTTAAAATTGTCGAAGCTTATGGAGTGGTAACAGACGCATGGTTACAACACCCACAATATCTTTTGCCTGAATTACCCCATAATGCCGACTGTCTGTAGAAAACTGACGGTTATCCCCCATCACAAAGTATGATTTTTCGGGAATAATCCCTTCGGATAACTCAGGCAGCTCAGTGGTTGAAAAGTCATCTGTTAAAAAATAACCTTTTTCATTCGCAAGCTGTCGGGCATCGGCAAGAAAGAATTCAGATTTTAACTCTGTATTTATGTACAATTCATCCTCTTTGTAACTAACCGTTTCCCCTGGAAGACCGATTATCCGGCGAATCGACAGCTCCTTTTTTTGAGGTTCTCGAAACAACACCAGGCTATAGCGACGCGGAACCCCCAATCGATTGACAAACAGCTGGTCTTTATCTCTAAGTGTTTGTGTCATAGAGTAGCCTTCTTGCTTATATACAGAAAACACTGTCAGACTGCCGATAAACAGCAATATCAAAAATACCGCTCCTGTAATTGTCAGCTCTTTTCTAAGATTCTTCCGCTTAGCACGCCTCTTCTTCTTTGAGAGACCGATTTTTTTTGGGGAGAGCCTTTTCTTCGCTGGTACAGAACTGTCGTGTGCCTTCTTAGAAGCGGCTTCAGACCTTCTTTGATTCTTCTTTACGCGTTTTCTACTCTGTCCACCACGTGCCGGCGGCTTTGCACCTGTATGTTTCTGCACTTTCTTGTGCGGAGTCTTCTTTTGGGGTTTAGCGGTAGATAGCGACTGGTTTTTATCAGTTCTCCTGTGTTTTTTCTTAGCCTGGGTCTCTGCTTCTACCATGATGATTCCACCTTATTTTTTCTGCTGTAATGCAGACTCGTTAATACCAAAGTAATCAATGACCTTCTTTTGCTGCTCCGTTATTTTTGTAATGTCCTTTAAAAATCCGTCATATGTTTCCTGATGCTGTAACGTATCCTTCGTCTGACTGTTTAAGTTCAACCCTAGCTCCTTGACAGAGGTATAGTAGCGATTTAACAAAAGCTGACCTTCCGTCGTAATCCGTGTACTGGAACGAATCCCGCCATAGCTTGCTAAGCGGGCTGCCAGTTCCCGTAAGGTTTTCTCAGCTTTGACCTGATTTTCCCCATCCTTTACCTGAGTCACAGCGCCTTCTGTTTCACTCATAAGATAGTATGCCTGCACCACATTTTCCGAGTCATAGTCACTTAGATTTGTTGCCTGATAATACTGGGCATAAAAGGCACCTCCGGCCAAGACACCGGCAGTCAAAAGTAATAGAATCCCATTGCGAAGCTGCTTTTTCTTTTTCTTCTCTAATTGACGTATTTCCCGTTTCAGGCGTTTCCGTTTCCGCTTGTTCTTTGGTTTTCGTTGTTTTAACAGTTTGACTTTTTTTCCAGTTCCCATAGACAAAACTATCAAAAACAAAGTAACTAATAAACAGAGGATAGCGGCAGACAAGACGCCGACAAATAACCAATCCAATACTCCCATGTTTTCCTATCCTCCTCTAGTGATTAGGCCTTCTTCCGCCCATTTTTTTTCTTTCTTTTTTGTAGTTGCTTCTTCTGCTCTTT
Source organism: Enterococcus sp. LJL128 (assembly GCF_056924295.1). NCBI lineage: Bacteria > Bacillati > Bacillota > Bacilli > Lactobacillales > Enterococcaceae > Enterococcus > Enterococcus sp. LJL128. Next base: position 232,908 of record NZ_JBXPBP010000004.1, read on the forward strand.
CTTCTTGTTCACTATACGTACGATGAGGAAAATAATCAGTAGTAATAGAAAAACACCGCCAGCGATTAAAACAATCAGCAGCCAGTTAATACCTCTTTCTTGGATCTGCCCTACATCTTGACTATTAAATTTTTCAGCTTCTTCATCAGTAATTGTAAATTTCTGGTCCCACTCCCAACGGCCTCCCGCTTTTGTCGTTACCAAAATATGTGCGTTATAGTCGCCCGCAACCATCGCTTCCCCATTTAATGAAACCGGAAAGTCAAACATCGAATTAGGTGCCATCCGCATATCTGCCTTCTTCGTATCATAAACAACTTCCTCTGACCCAGCTTTCATGATTTGAACTTCCGTAGTCATATCATCTGTATATACAGGCTGAATATTGGAATAATTAACAAAAATAGCATTTCGACCATTGTTCAGTTCAGGATAGACCTTATTCAGCTTCATATCCGGATCAATCACTGTATCAGTTTCACTCAATAGCATACCAATGACATAGGCATACTTATTGACCACCATTCCATCTTCCCTTGGTGCATCTTCACCTTCAATTTCCTGCAGTTGGATTCCACCAGCAATCACTCCATCAAAACCTGCCTCCGGCATTTTGATTGCTAAATCTACCATGATACTACTCTCAGCAGGGATGGTTACTTTTTCAGGACCAGTCACGATTTTCTCGAAATCATACTTCAAGGACGCATCGTTTTCGAGTTCATTGGGACCATATTCAATAACACCATTACTATTTGTTTTAGCACCGCTGAGATTTACAGCTACATCAATCGGATTTTTCCAAGGATTGCGTAATTCAATCTGAACGGTTTGTTCCTGCCCCGGCGTCATCCGTAAGTCAAAGTAGCTGGCATCGCTATGTTGGTTCTCTGGGAGAAGACTTTCATAGGAAAATCCAGACGCACGCTGGGTTGTTGAGGTACTGCTTTCCTCTGCCCACACCCGTAATCCGCCAAATACCCCAAAACTGATTATGTATAAAAATGCTATTAATTGTGTGATTCTCTTTGTGTTCTTCATGTATGTATCCTTTCTTAAAGAGGAAACGAGGTCTGCCGGCAGTTTAACCGACAGCCTCATTCCAGCTTACTCTTTTACTTAATTATCTAGCGTCTTCGATTTTCCAAGTAACTTCTGCTTGGTATTCGCCGTCACGTAAAATAACAGCACCTGGAATTTCCAATTGAACAGATTTATCTGCATTTGTTCCTAAATCACCAAATTGGATGTCATGTGTACCGAAACCTTTTCCAGCTTCTTTGTTTGTCAACACTGTAGATTCAGCACCATAAGTTAAAGCAAAGTTCGCAATTGCACCTGTAGGCATTGTTGCACCGTTTGTAGCAGATACTAATTTAGCATTTGAGTAGTTCAATTTTGCATTTGCCATTACATGACCAGATGTGTGTGTGAACTGTTTAGAAATTTCTGCTTTGATTGTGTAGTGGTTTTCCAAACCATCTGTACGGTGGTCTTGGAATTTCACGTAGTTAGGCATAGAAATTGCTGCACCGCTGCCATCTGCGCCTTCGTTTGTTTTGTATACATCTGCATCATAAGTTTTCAGATTTCCGTGAGTTAGCAACTCATTTTGTTTGAAATCTAAATGGCTAACAAAGATGATTTTCAAATCTTCATCGGCTGAGTTTACTGGTCCAGGGATAACTGGTCCTGTTGTTCCCGGAGGTGTATTAGTAGTACCTGTGTTGTTCTTCGTGAAGACGATTTTACCTTTACCTGTGTAGTCTCCTGGTGCTGCTTTTGTTGCGCTTGGCACTACAACTGCAACGCCTGCTGCTGCGATTAGTGCAGCTCCGATTAATTTGTGTGAAGTTTTCATTTGTGTTTCCTCCTAATAATATGTGTGTGTTTTATTTATGGCAACTCAGATAATATCCAAGTTAACACCGTTTGGTATTGGACCGGATCTTTTTTCGTTTTCCCCGGTACGAAGAGTGTTACTGCGCTGTTCTCATAAATTGGCTGGCCGCCGAAATCCGCATCTGAAATGGGATTGCCGTCTTTATCCAGCCTTGGACTCAAGGTATCTGCCTGACCGCTCTGGTTCTCAATTGAAGCCCCAAACTCGAGTGACCAAGTACCTTCCCCTGTTCCTTTTTTCGCTTCAGCCAGCGTATAAGTCTGACCGATATTATCAATACGGATGACATCCTTGGAAACTGCTGGTCCATTGGCCAAATCAAAGGTAGAGTTTACCCAAGATTTATCCATGGAAATCACTGCTCCTGTCAATTCCTTATTGGTTGTCGTTTCATTTTTAAATTGTGTTTCCTGCCGCAGCTGTAGTGTCCAGCCAGCACCTGTTCCCCGATAATCGGACACTTGAACAAAGTTTCCTCTCGGACCAGTATCACTGTGGAAAAGCTGAGCATTCGCTGCATACGTTTGATCTTCTGAAGAAATCTTATTGTTCCAGAAATTCAGTTGAGGAACAAATTCAATTCTCAACAGTCCATCGGTGCTGGGACTAGGTCCCGGATCAACGATATTCCCTGGATTTTCTGGGTCCAATACATCTTTTCCATACTCCCCGTCAAACGAAATCGTTCCATCACCCTGCCAGTTGCTTTCTGCCGAAACAGCGGTTGTACCAAACAGCAAACTACTGAATAAAACGAAAGGGACAGCGTATAAACAATGTTTTTTCATCGGCTGCCCTCCTCTTTCTCTTTCCTGCGCTTCCACAAGAAGAAAATCAGTACCAGCAGCACGAGTGCTGCTCCGCTAATGCCTAGGCTTTTCTGAATCAGCTCACCTGTCGACGGATATTTTCCCGGCGGCTTAGTAACTGAACTGGACGGGGTGGTACTAGATGACGGTGTTGTACTTGATGATGACGGTTCTGTCGTACTAGACGGCTCTGTACTGTCCTCATAAAATCCAACATTTCCGTTCGTTTGAACCGCGCCGCCTTCAGCCGCTAGAACCGGCTGTGTAAACAGCGTGAATGCCAGAGCAAGGAAAGAGACAATAAGCAAATGAAACCAAGTATTCTTTTTCATTGTGTTCCTCCTCATCAATTGGCATCCTGCAGTGTCCAAAGAATCTCTGCTTGATACTCACCCATTGCTTGAACACGGCCAGCCGGGATTTGTAATTTGAACCCATCTCCAGCCTCTGACCAGTTATCACTAATAACGAAGTCGCCGGCGGTCCCTGAACTATCTCGATAGATTTCTTGAGGAGAGCCGTTTAACGTCAATTCCGGCCTACTGCCGTATTTGTAGCGAAGTGCTCCCGGCAAGGTCTTACTTGTATCAGTTTGATGTGTTAAATCTTGTGTTACTTCAACCATCAGCTTCCAGCTATCGCGTTGTGCCCGTGTATCTGTAACAACCAACGGTTCTGTATACTCTGCTTTATTTACACGAGTATCTGTATTATTACTTCTTACCCCGAAGTTCAAAACTGATGGGCCGGAAGTAATTTCCAGTACACCAGCGATTGTTCCCGGTGTTTCCACTTGTGCTGTAGCAGTAATTTCTTCGTAGGCCGGAGTAGGATTTACACCTGGTACAAATGGATTATTGCTTTCCCGCGGCGAATAACCTAATGCTGTTGCTTCATTTTTCAGCTTAAAGCCAACTGCATTTCGATTGATGACTGCATCAAACGTAATAACTGCTTCAGTAGAAGATGCTAAACTGCCAGCGTTCACTGTCAGTGTCCTCGTACCTTCGTCATACGTTACAGCACCAGCAGCTGGGTCAGTATTATTAATTTTTAGATTAGCTGTTGCCAGTTCAAAATTAATACCTGTTGGTAAGACATCTGTAATTGCAACGTCTTTCCATGTGGTGTCTAAAGTTGCTCCTTTGGTATTTCTAACAGTCAGCGTATAACGGACTACATCATTTACCTGAATACCAGAAGTAATTTCTGTCCCTTTTCGGTAGAATTTTTGTTCCTTTGTCAAACTTGACTCTGGAATAGAATCGCTCACAGTATATACTGTTGCTTTTGTGAATGTTGCATCCCGATAGGACAAATCATTTGGCGAAGGATTAATGTTTCCGTTTGCGCTATTCGTTGATGGTGCGGCTGGATCAAATGGCAGTTCTCCAGCCTGACCCGCTGCAACACCTGCATTATCCTGCAGATAAATGGTTACAGTGTCACCTGTATTTAGGTAAGCAGACAGATTATGTGTCCATTTGCCATCTGCACCAACTGTTCCAGCCGGAATCATTGTTCCCGCATTAGCAGTTGTTCCAGTAATTGTCAGGAAGACTTTCGCGCCTGCCTCCAGATTTTCAGCAATCAGCTGCTTCGTCGCATTTGTTATTTTGTCATCGACAACTTTTGCCGGTTCCGGCGGAGTTACATCAATAACTGTTGTTTCAGAGGCTGTTTCTTCCTGCCAAGGTCCACGAACAGCCGAAGCTGTCATTGTTCCACCAGCTGTATTAAAACGAGTATCTGTAACTGTTGCATAACCATTCGCATCTGTCCAAGCTTCATGGGTGTCACCAAATGTATCTGTAAATGTCACTTTGGCTTGATTTGCAGAAGCATATACAGGCTGTAAGATAACATTGCCGTGTTCATCATAGTTATCACCAGGTGTGTAGCCAATCATTACTCGTACTTTGTAAGAATAATCTGCATCTGTAACAGGAACCCATTGACTCAACGGTTTAGAATTCATCCCGGCAATTCTTCGATAATTTGCTGAGGTAAAGTTTGCCAAACCAGGTTCAGTTGTTGTTACATTAGCTGCTCCCCCTGTGCCTTTAACGGAGAAGTTCCCTACACGTGCATAGGTTTCATTAGATGGTCCCAGTACAGGACTGCCGACATTCCATAAATCAATATCTGAATCAATAATCTGAAATTCATTTTGCGTTTGTCGAACATTCAAGACCGGATTCGAATTATTCTTATTCCGAAAATCAAATCCCATTGGCGAAGTAAGCGTCATTTTGATGTTTCTCGAAGTTGTAGTTGTATGGAAATCAATCGTTGGTCCAGCTGTTTCACCTACAATGTAGATACTCCCTCCAGGTTCAACATCAAATTGACTACCAGATGTGTTGGTAAAACCGTAACTTCCTCCAAATTGAAGAACCGCTCCCGTTCCTCTACTAATTAAGTTCATCGTTGCATCTTTCTTGATTTTCACAGTTGCAGTTTTAGATATTCTAAATGCATTTCCCATCATATTGGAGTTGTATACAGACCCTTCTCCTAATTCAAACTCGCGCCAGTTATGATACATCGCTGGATACGCTGTACCGTTTGTCGAGTTCTTCATAACAACTCTGGCATTCTTACCAATAATAATTTGCTCTTTACCACCAGTATCTGTAGCATCAGAAGCTATTTCAAACCAGTTAACAGAATAATTGGAACCAGTATCTTCGCCATACCAATCTGTTCCATCTTCTACAATAATACTTCCAGCATAGAAGTTCTCAGAAGTAGTAATTAGATTCATCTTTCCATATAGAGTAATTTCTGCACGAGTACCTCTAATCAGTCGAACAACACGCTGACCATTTACTCGCACAGTCTCTATATTTCCAGCTCTAAAATACCAATTCCGAGCATAAGTAGTGCCATTTGTCGCCATAACAAAGGCCCACATATTGCCCCCCAAACCTTCTCCCTCATTTGCAGCATTTTTGGCAGTCATGTCGTGGAAGTGTATGAAGCCAATACCATCTGAAGGTGTAGAAGCTAATCTTAATGAGTCATTTCCTAAATCAAGGATATAGCCGCCGCCATCTATCTCTATAGAAGCACTCCGACTAGCTAAATTATTAGTTCGTGTAATGTTTGCGGTCATAATAATCTTTGTGACATTATTATCATCATAAGCCAATTTAAAATCAGCCCAAGTTCCAACAGTTTTTACATTTGCTAATGGATTAAAGCCAAACCGAGTATTAGCTGCATCATTTGCTGCCTGAATTTCGCTAGGCGTAGAAGGAACTAACCCTTTTGTCATTCCAGAGTTTGCCGTCTGTACCTGTGCAACAGGACTTACCAGTCCATCATCAAATTCAACTTGCTGAACAGCGGGACTCTGAACAGAAAAGTTTTCTTCTAAAAGTACTTTTGCTTGTTGATTCAACAGGCGAATACTTTTTTCACCACTATTTCCATCCAACTTCAACTCAAATGACATTTTTAATGGATTCTCATTACCTTTTACCGTCAACTTCTTTTTGTTTTCTTTTTCTGTATCAGCAATTTCCACATCAAAATCCGCAGGCACGCTGTTTTGTAGTGTTTCATTGCTTATTACTTCAAATCCTTCAAATTCTAGATAAATTTCTTCATCTATCGGTTGTTGGACTGTTAGCTCTACAGATTTAATTTCCTCAGAAACATCAGAAATTGATAAACGATAATTATCTTCGTCTGCTTTAATTAAGGAAGCATTCAATAGAACAACGATAATCGCAGCTATTGAAATCAAAAATATCCCAACATAAGACTTTTTTCCGATTTTCATTTATTCATCTCCTCTCCCGTAATATTTTTATGTACTTGTCTTAAAATAAGTACATATTTATTTCAATCTCCTTCAAATCATCAGTGAGCAAAGATTTCATATTGTGTTATCGCCCGCTTCTATTTTGTTGGAAAATGAAATACCTTGTGTGTGTCACCGTCACTCCTGATAATTAGACAAAGCCGCCATGACAATCCCCATTCATATCTTCGACTTTCCTAAAATAATCATTCTTTGATAACCAGCATGTAGCCTTTCGAACGAACTGTTTTAATATAGACGAAAGGAGTAGACTTTCCTTCAAGCTTTTCTCTTAAATGAAAAATTAAATTAGCCACTTTGTAATTGCTGTTTTTTTCATCGAATTCTCCATCCCAGACCTCTTCATACAGCTCTTTATAAGTAACAGCGGAATTGATGTATTTATATAAGGTTTCCATCGCATGATATTCTAAGCGGGTTAAAGGAATTTCTCCCTTACCTTTTACATTAATGCTGAAGTTTCGAGGAATCAGCTCTAGTGTTTTATCACTAGTCGGAGTAACAGATACTGATTTTTCAGTACGCTTTCCCCCATTATTATCAGGATGTTCTTGTTTCCTGTATAAGCTATTTGTAATGGTCAAACGAAATTCTTCACTATCAGAGTCCTCAGGGATAATCCCTACCGCCCCCAACTGCAGGTAAACAGAGCGCATAATTTTAGCGGAGTCTGACGAAAAAACCCAAACAAAAATCCCTGAATATTCTTTAAGCTTTAACAGTAAACTGCAAGTATCACTTACATCTTCTGCCGGGTTCTCTCTAATTACGACTGCATCCAGACTATTGATATATGTATTAAAGTTTTCATCTGTCAAAGAAACAACGTTTATTTGATTCTTCTTAAGATTTTCTACGTACTTATCTGATATATCGGCTGATAACGTTATTACTCCTAAATTCATAGGATTTTCCCCCTTCATTCAATTTACATCGCTGGTTTTGCTACAGATTTCTGTTTTCTTGAAATCCAATAGATTTATGTATTAAAAGTATTAAGTTTGAGAAACTAATTAAAAACATTGAATTTATACAGGTTAAAGACGCTTTTTTTGAAGCGACGGCTTAAATGACGGCTTAATATTTTCAACTAAATATGAAAATAGCTGCCTTAAATTGTTGATAAATAGGGAGGAAAATCATTGAATATTTGTGACGGCATTTGCGACGGCTTAAACTGTTTATAAATTTCTGTTTTTTTTTTAAAAGGCCAGTTATGCCTGTTGATTGTATGAAAAAAATTACCATTCATTGTTTTTTTATCATTTTTTTGCGAAAAAAAATAAAAAATTGATAAAAAATCAACTAGACTATTCTTTGTTTTTAATTTAGAATTAATCAAGAAATGAATTTGATTTATTTTTTTATATTTAAAATAAAAATATTTTCTCAAACTTAATACTTTTGAGAAATCTTTTTTTACTACAACAGCATGAATTCTTACGTTCATATATATTTTTGCTGAAAGAGTTTTGATTTTATTTTGTTCATTAAGACAAATTAACCATCATTAAACAAAAATAAATACTTCTTCACACGTTATCTTTTTTTCAACGTCTTATTTTTAAAAAAAACAGCGAGATTTTTATTTTTGTTTTCACTTTTTTATTAAAAAATAATTTTATATTCAGTTTTTTTAAACTTCTAACTAAAAAAACATCGGAAATAACGACTTTTGTCGTTTTCCGATGTTTTTCTATTGTATATATTCTTATTTATAGTAACTGATTTAAGTTTTTACAATCAAGAAAGCTATAATTCTTAAAAAACTCAGCTAATTTAATCAACACAGTCTGATTCTTACCCTTTAAATCGTTTTCTATCTGTAGAACGAGTAACGGTTCATGAAGACTCATGCGAAGTAGAAACCACCCTGAGCCATACTTTTCTAAAACATCCACTCTAATTCCTTCATAATTCTCCTGGTCAACAGTGAATCCTGCTGTGTTCCGTGCAAAAACCTGCATGTCGTGAATCACTTGGTTCCCATAAGCCTGAACATCCTCTGTTTGAATCTTAAAGCGCAGCTCTTGAGTCTCCATGGGTTGCTTCAAGGTCCCTATCAAGTCGCTCAGCGTCTTCCCTTCCTGCTTTAATCTCGGCAGCAGCATCAACAGCTTAGCAATGACATAGGCCCCGTCATCCAGATTGTAGTTCTCTTTAAACGCGGCATGACCACTAGTCTCTATTGCTAGTGGCGTTTCTACCCCTTCGCTGTTCAGTTCAATCATCTTGTTAATAACATTGCGGTAGCCGGAAATATAGCGTACCTGTTTTCCGCCTTTTTCTTCAATAAATGTCTTCAAATGGCTGGAGGTCGGTGAGTTAGTAACAATATTGCTGCCAGGGTATTCTTCCAACACAATGGTTGCCAGCAGTGCAATTAAATTATTTCGGTTAATGACTTCTCCACTTCCGTCAACAACTGCTGAACGATCGACATCTGTGTCAAAGATTACACCTAAGTCTGCTTGATTATCCAGTACTGCCTGACGAATGCTTGCCATGGCTTCCTTATTATCAGGATTGGGGATATGATTTGGAAATGTTCCATCTGGTTCTAAAAACTGTGAACCCGAAGTATCAGCTCCCAGTTCAGCTAATACTTGTTCTGCAAAAAATCCGCCAGCACCATTGCCGGCATCTACAACAATCCGAAAGCCTGCTAGCGGCTTAGCTTCCTCTGTTTTCATCCCTTTGCGAATTTTCAGCACCATGTCCTTCGCATAGGTTTGGATAATCTCAGTTTTTTCTATTTTACCTGTTTCTTCTATTAAAGGCTGCTCACTGTGTTCAACAATATAAGCGATATCTTCTTTTTCTGCCCCGCCACTTCTTGTAAATAGCTTTAAGCCGTTAAAATAGTAAGGTAAGTGGCTAGCCGTAATCATAATTGCTGCATCGCAGTCATACTGAGGAAATTGTGTTGCCATAAACATTGCTGGCGTAGTAGCTAGTCCCAGGTCCAGCACTTGTATACCATGACAGACAAACGAGTCACTCAATGCCTGTTTCAAGATATCTGCAGTAATCCGGCTGTCATGACCAATCCCGATTTTTAATTGACCTGCTTCCTGTTTTTCTCGAAGCTCCTTCTTATCCCTTAACCAATGAATCATACCTACTCCGATTTTTTTCACTTGTTCAGGGGTTAAATTCGCCTGATATTCTTCTGTACTTACTGCAATCCCTCGAAAATCAGACCCATTTTGCAGCGCTTTCAAATCCATGTAGCAAAACTCCCTTCATTTGTTTGGTTATTGTTAAACTCTTTTATTCGTTTCTCATCATTGCTTCCAGCCGCTGAACAAGTATCTGTGCTTCCTGCTCTGACCTAGTAATGATAATAATCGTATCTACTCCTGCAACAGTTCCGGCCACTTCACTATAGTTCACCTCATCAAGAAGATTGGTTACCACATCCGCTCTGCCCATATCTGTGCTAACGATAACTGTAAACTGAACTCTTTCAATACGGATAACAGAATCCTTGACTGATTCCTTTAGCTTGCTTTCTAAGCTTTCCGTTTTCACCTGTGAAAAGATGGCATATTTTACTTTTCCATCTGAATCATGGGTTTTAACAATGCTCATTTCTCTAACATCTCTAGAGACGGTCGCCTGAGTCGCCTTAACGCCGGCAGCCTTCAAACGTTCAATTAGCTCTTCTTGTGTCTCTACTTCATTCTCAGTAATAATCTGACGAATCAAACGCTGACGATCTACTTTTTTCATGTTGCAACGCCCCTGTTTAGTATTTTCTTACATTATAACGAAAGTCTTAAAAAAAATCAGTTCTTTTTGGTAAATTTTACTCTTTTTACAGAAATGGATAAAAGTAAAGAACTGGAACAAGAGGTTCCAGTTCTTTACTTGTGCTCTGCCGCTGCTCCATATTTCAAATAATGGAGAGCGGGTATCGTCTAATCAACATGGTAGCTAGAGTACTCTGCTGATGAAGCAAAAAGCTATTCTTTAATCATTTGGTGCTTCACTAAATAATCATGGGCTACCTTTTGCGGGTCATGTCCTTCTACGTTTACTTGGTAGTTCATCTCACTCATTTCTTCTTCTGTGATTTTATCAGTCAGCGGAGACAGCCATTCTTCTAATTCAGGGTATTCCTTTAGCGTTTCTTCCCTCAGTAACGGAGCTCCCTGATAGGGAGGAAACAGCTGCTTGTTATCTTCCAAAGTAACCAAATCATATTGTTTCAGCTCACTGTCAGTGGAATAAGCATCCACAATATTCACATCACCATTATTGATTGCCTGATAGCGCAGAGAAGGCTCCATCGACTGAACCTCCATTGTCAGTCCATAGACGCTTTGAAGTCCCTTATATCCGTCTTCACGGTCAATAAACTCAAGAGTAAAGCCTGCCTTTAGCTGTCCGCTGACCTTTTTCAAATCTTCTATCGTCTTCAAGCCGTTTTCTTCAGCAAAGCTTCTCTTAACAGCTACTGCATAAGTATTTTGATACTTCATCGGTGCCAAATAAGCCAGTTTGTCCTGTTTTGCGATTTCTTCTTTTGCATACGTATAGACCTTCTTCGGATCATTAGATGTATTTGTATTTTCCGGTAAAAATGTTTCCAGTACTGTACCAGTAAATTCAGGATAAATATCAATTTCACCAGATTTTAACGCATTATATAGGAACGTCGTTTTTCCGAAATTCGGTTTTAGCTCTACATGGACATCACTATTTTCTTCAATTAATTCTTTATACATGTTGATGATAATATCAGGTTCAGCACCTAATTTTCCTGCAATAGTTATTGTTTGCTGCTGACCGCCGGCATTAGAATAGATAAATGAACCTCCTAGCAGTGCAAATAATAGCACAAAGGAACCAACAATTCTTTTCACGCTGGACTTTTCCAACAGATGAATTCCGTAATTGAACAGCACTGCCAGAACAGCAGAAGATATTGCCCCGATCAGAATCAGCGAAACATTGTTTCGGTCAATCCCCAGAAGGATGAAGGTTCCCAAACCGCCGGCACCAATCAATGCCGCCAAGGTGGCCGTCCCAATAATCATTACCGCGGCTGTCCGAATCCCTGAAACAATATACGGCAGCGCCAACTGCAATTCAAATTTTATCAGCTTCTCTTTTTTGGTCATTCCAAAGGCTTCTGCCGCTTCTTCTAGAGAAGGGTCAATTTCCGTTAATCCTGTATACGTATTCTGGAGTACCGGAAACAACGCATAGATTACCAGTGCAATGATTGCCGGAGGAGTGCCGATACCAATCAAAGGAATTAGCAGACCTAAAAGAGCTAATGAAGGAATTGTTTGAAAGATTCCAGTAACCTGCAAAATAACTTCTGCAATTTTTTTGTATTTAGTCAGTAAAATTGCCAAAGGTATGGCAATCAAGATAGCAATTAACAAGGATAACAGCGATAGCTGAATATGCTCCAGCAATGACTGGAGATACTGATCTTTACGGGATACGAATGTTTCAATCAAATTATTCATCTACTTGCTCACCTGCCTTCAGCCGTTTTTCAAGAAATGCAACAATTGTGTCGGAGGTAACTGCGCCAAGCACTGTTTGATCATTTTTCACAATCAGCCTGCCTTCAACAGCAAGCAGCTCAATTACATCAGTTAAGCTGGTGGCTCCATCAATTTGGCGGACACCAGAATTTCCGGCTGCTTCCAGCAAGCCCATCTCATGTAAATCTGTCGCATTGTAATCAGCTAGTCCCAATGTTCCGTTTTGGAAAAATTGTGCTACAAACTCATTTTCAGGCGCTTTTCTAATTTGTTCAGGCGTATCTACTTGAACAATCTTTCCATCCTTCATGATACAGATTCGATCGCCCAGCAGCATCGCTTCATTCATGTCATGGGTGACAAAAATAATGGTGCTAGCCAGTTCTTTATGCAGCTCCTTAATCAACAGCTGCAGCTGGCTTTTGGAAATGGGGTCCAGTGCACTAAAAGGTTCATCCATCAATATAATATCCGGCTTCGCTGCAATAGCACGTAAAATACCGATACGCTGCTGTTCTCCACCTGAAAGTTCTGCCGGTTTCCTATTCATATATTCTTCAGGAGGCAGTCCTACCTTTTCAAGGAGCTCCTTCGTCCGCTGCCGGCGCTCTTCTTTTTTCCATGCTTTTAGTTCAGGAATCAGTTCAATATTTTCAGCAACTGTCATATTAGGAAATAGAGCAATTTGCTGCAGCACGTAGCCAATACGCAGACGCAGCTCTCTTAAATCATAATCAATCAGCCGTTTTCCTTCAAAATAAATATTCCCATCTGTGGGTTCAATCAGTCGATTAAGCATTTTTAATGTTGTTGTTTTCCCGCTGCCGCTTGGTCCTACCAGGACAAAAAATTCACCGTCTTCAATAGACAGATTGTATTCTGTCAAAACCTGCTGACTACTGTATTCCTTTGATACCTGTTGAAATTCAATCATTCTTCCACCTCTTTTTTCAAAATCAGCTACTATACATTATTTAAGTATACGGCATCCTTTTTCATCTTACGAATATCTTGTTTTTAAAAAAAGAACGTACGTTCTTTTAATGGTCATTTCATTCTAACATTTGTACACAGTAGGATGTCAACCCTGAATTTTAATTTTTTTTTAGGTTATACTATATAAGTACATTGAAAAATAAAGGAGGAGGATACATGCGAAAATCTTTTCAAGATGTATTAATGGCCATTGCGCCTATGACACTGCTGATTATTATCCTGACCTTTGCTTTTGCCCCTTTACCGTGGGAAGATCTGGTCGTTTTTCTGATTGGTGCAGGTATTATGATTATTGGAATGGCACTATTTTTATTTGGAGCCGATCATTCTATGATGGCCGTTGGCGAATTGGTCGGAAAGTTTATGGTTAAGAAGCGAAAGTTGTGGATTATTGTCGGACTCGGCTTTGTCATTGGAATTGTTATCACAATCGCAGAACCATCCGTTCAGGTATTAGGACAACAGGTTAACGAAATTTCAGACGGAGCAATCTCACGCTCCCTGATATTAGCGGTTGTTAGTGTAGGAACAGGAATTTTCCTTGCACTGGCTCTACTACGGGTTGTTTTCAAATTTTCTTATTATAAAATGATGCTGATTGGCTATCTATTTGTTCTAATCGCTTCATTCTTCACCAGTCCGGAATTTATGCCGATTGCCTTTGATTCAGGCGGTGTTACAACCGGGCCCATCACTGTCCCGTTCATTCTTTCCCTAGCTATTGGCGTTACCTCTATGATTAAACAGAAACCACATGAGAATGACAGCTTTGGTATGGTGGGTGTCGCTTCATTAGGTCCCATTCTAGCTGTTATGGCTTTGGGGGTGATCTTCCGATGACGATTATCGAACGCCTATTTACAGGGCTGGATACAGTTATTTGGGAAGTACTGATGGCTGTATCGCCTATCATCATCATTTTTGTAGTATTGAACTTCACTAGTTTCAAACTGCGTAAAAAGCGTTTCGCTAAAATTATGATTGGTTTTCTAATTACGATTGTCGGACTTATTTTGTTCCTTCATGGCGTCAACATCGCATACGTACCTGTTGGACGACATTTAGGAGCATCCTTAGCTGCTTTAGACTACAACTATATTTTGATTCCTCTGGGCTTTTTCATGGGGTTCTTAGTTGGTTTTGCGGAACCGGCTATTCATGTGATGGTAAAAGAGATTGAGAATATCAGCGAGGGGCGAATTCGCAGCAAAATCATGCTGCTGTTTGTTTCCTTCGGCGTCGGTGCAGCCGTTGGTTTGTCTATGTGGCGTCTATTAGCTGGATTTTCTCTCTATTACTTTTTAATTCCAGGTTATATTTTAGTCTTTCTTTTGGGACGCAAAGTGGATAAAATGTTCTTAGCGATGGCCTTTGATAATGGGGGCGTGGCAACTGGACCTATGTGTTCTACGTTTATTTTGTCAATGTGTGTCGCAATCGCCTCTCAGATAGAAGGTCGAGATCCACTGGTTGACGGTTTTGGCGTGGTGGCAATGATTGCTCTGGCACCTATCTTGTCAACACTGGTTTTAGGGTATATTTACAAGAAAAAAGATGACCGTGACCATCAACTGAGACTGGAACGGCAAAGATTAGCAGAAGAAGAGGGGTAGTATAATGAAAAAATTAGTTGCTTTGAATCTTGAACTGATTGTCACGATTGTTGACGGAGGTAATGGTTCTGATGTCATCGACATCACTAAAGAAGCTGGCGCTACAGGAGGAACGATTCTCCATGGACGCGGTGCAGGTGTTCATGACGCCGGACGCTTTTTAGGTATTGATATTGAACCGGAAAAGGATATTGTTCTAACCCTGGTTCCCGAAGCGATGACCAACAAGGTATTAGATGCACTGAGTGTAGAGATGAAAATTTGTCAGCCTGGAAATGGGATTGCTTTTGTTGTTGATCTTGATAAAGTTATCGGAATTTCAAAAATTGCTGAATACAGTAAAGTTGTTGAACTGGACAATCTGCTGGATGAGGACAAAAAATAGCAGCTTAACAAATGCAGTATACAGTTTCAGCCACTTCTTGTGACGGCTGAATTCAGGAAGTCAAGATGAGATTGGGACAAGCTCTGCTGTTTCTCTCTAATTAAACAAAAGAACTGTTGGATACTTAGTTATCCCAGGTTTATCTTGATTTCTTTCATTCTATGGATAGTCTAAAAAAACGGGAGTGGGACAATAGTCAGAAGAAAATCTGATTATTGTCCTACTTTTTTGATTTTAGGGTACACAAAAAGCACGCAACCGTGTAAGATTAAAGTGACTAAACCAAATCAAAAGGAGCGTGCTTTTATGTTTAAAGATTATACCATTAATCAAACGATTTTACCATTAGAGTTGGAACAGTTTATTCCTGAAACGGATGTCGCTTTTGCGGTTAATGCCTTAGTCGAAGCCATGCCGCAAACACTCTTTAATAAATTAGAAGAACAATTAGGCCGACCGGCCTACCACCCGAAGATGCTATTAAAAATTATTCTGTATGCGTATACTCAGCGTGTCTTTTCTGGTCGGAAAATGGAATTTCTGTTGGATGACAGCTATCGTATGCGCTGGTTAGCGAACCACGAACAAGTCAGCTATCGCACCATTAATCGATTCAGAAGTCAGGAGACAACGGCAGGTCTATTAGAGGAAGCCTTTGTTTTATTTCGTCGTCAGCTGATTACGAATCAAGTCATCGATAATGAAGCCCTTTTTATCGATGGCACAAAAATCGAAGCAGATGCCAACAAGTTTAGCTTTGTCTGGCGAAAAGCAACGAATCGCTATGAAGCTGCTTTAGATGAAAAATCGAACGCCTTTTATCAAACCCTTTATCAAGAAGAAATCTTACCTTGTCTGAAAGAAGAACAGCAATCCGACGGATTGACGAGCCATCAGCTGGAAGAAATCGCTCATCATTTAGAAGCGGAGTTACAGGAAACAGAAGAACAATT